>NZ_JBJGZQ010000015.1:0-143271 GCF_054050595.1 Geodermatophilus sp. SYSU D00779 | reverse complement strand
CCCCCCCCCCCCCCCCCCCCCCCCCCCCCCCCCCCCCCCCCCCCCCCCCCCCCCCCCCCCCCCCCCCCCCCCCCCCCCCCCCCCCCCCCCCCCCCCCCCCCCCCCCCCCCCCCCCCCCCCCCCCCCGGGGCCGCGCCACGCCGGGCGAGCCTGCCGACACGCTCCCGCGTGCGCGGATAGCCTCCCAAGCGGACTCCCCCATCCCGGGGCCGGTCCGCCCGCCGTCCCGACCCCGAGCACCGCACCCAGGAGGCCGCCCATGCGTCAGCTGCGGCTGGTGGCGCTCTCCGACGACGGCACGAGCCTCGTGCTCGCCCTCGACGGCGCCGAACCCGGCGAGGAGGGCGAGCGGTTCGAGCTGCCGATCGACGAGCGGGTCCGTGCCGCCGCCCGCGGGGACGCGCGCCGGCTCGGCCAGATCGACGTGGAGATCGGCGCGACGCTGCCGCCGCGGGTCATCCAGGCCCGCATCCGCGCCGGGGAGACCCCCGAGCAGGTGGCGCAGGCCTCCGGGATCCGGGTCGAGCGGATCATGCGCTTCGCCCACCCGGTGCTGCAGGAGCGCGAGCGGGTGGCCGAGCGGGCCCGCGAGGCCCGGGTGCGGCTGTCCGAGGGCGCGCCGTCGGTCCCGCTGCAGCAGTTCATGTCCGAGCGGCTGCGACTGCTCGGCGCCGACCTCGACGCCGTCCGCTGGGACGCCCACCGCGCCGGCGACGGCGTCTGGCAGGTCACCGCGGCCTGGCAGGCCGGCGCCAAGTCCGGCGTCACCCGGTGGGCCTACGACATCCCGGCCCGCACCGTCGCCCCGGTCGACGCCGCCACCACCGACTTCGCCGAGGGCACCCGCCTGGTGCGCGTCGTCCCGCACGTGCCGACCGAGCGACCGTCGCCGGTGCGCCCCCGGCCGGTCGTCGTCGTCCCCGACGACGACGGCGTCGCCGCCCCCGCTTCCTCCCGGCTCGCCCGCGACGAGGACGGCGACCCGGCCCCGGACGACGACGTGCGACGGGTGCTGCCTGCCGACGGCTCCCCCGCCGGCGCCCACCGCACCGATGCGCCCGCCGACGAGGACGACATCAGCGAGCACGACACCGTGGTCCTGGGCCGCCCGGGGAGTGACGGGGACGACGACGAGGACCCGCGGGCCCGCATCCCGGCGTGGGAGGACATCGTCTTCGGGGTCCGCCGGCACCGCTGACCTGCGCCTACCCGTGCAGGTGGGGTCGGCGACGAGTGACGCCGGCCACTCCGGGGGAGGTGTCCGCGCGGAACTGCCGGGTACCACGGGACACATGTCAGCCTCGGTGTCCATGCCCCTCGGCGGCGTACAGGTCGGTTCCTTCGACTCCTACGAGCAGGCCCAGGCCGCCGTCGACTACCTCTCCGACCAGAAGTTCCCCGTCGAGAACGTCACGATCATCGGCTCGGATCTGCGCCAGGTCGAGCGGGTCACCGGCCGGCTCACCTGGGGCCGGGTGCTCGCCGCGGGCGCAGCCGGTGGCGCCTGGTGGGGTCTGTTCGTCGGCCTGCTCCTCGGCATCTTCGCCGTGGACGGCTCCGCCTGGATCGGCTCGCTCCTGACCGGCCTGCTCATCGGTCTGCTCTTCGGCATGCTGTTCGCCGCGATCGGTTACTCCGCCAGCCGGGGACAGCGCGACTTCACCAGCACCAGCACCGTGGTCGCCGGCCGCTACGACGTCATGTGCAATCCCGCCCGCGCCGAGGAGGCCCGGGCGCACCTGGCCCGCTTCTCGCTGCGCGGCTGAGGCTGCTGCCCTCCTGCAGGGTCGGGCCGTGGCCCCGTCCACAGGCTCGCCGCGAGCTCGGACGGCCCCGCTCAGAGGCTCGCCCCGAGCCTGCGAGGGGTGAGGAGAGCGGGGTCCTTCTCGAGGAGGACGGGGGCCTTCCTCAGCGCAGCGTCGCGAACGCCACCGCGGCCGCGGCGGCGACGCCCAGGGAGTCGACGCCGGCCCGCATGGGGATGCGCGCCCGCACCCGCGCGGCCCGCTGCGCCTCCGGGGTCAGCCCCGGTCCCTCCGCCCCGAGCAGCACCGCCGTGCGCGGGTGCATCCGCGGGTCCACCGCCGCCAGGTCGACCGCGTCGTCGGCCGGGGTGAGCGCCACGGTCAGGTAGCCCGCCTCGTGCAGCCGGTCCAGCCCGCCGGGCCAGTCGGGCAGGACGGCGAACGGCAGCGCCAGCACGTGGCCCATCGAGACCCGCACCGACCGGCGGTAGAGCGGGTCGGCGCAGCGCGGGTCCAGCAGCAGGCCGTCGACGCCGAGGGCCACCGCGGAGCGGGCGATCGAACCCAGGTTCTCCGCGTCGTTGAGCGCCTCCAGCACGGCCAGCCGGCGGGGCGCGGCCGGGTCCGGCCCGGCCAGCAGCGCGTCGAGGTCGGCCGGGGGACGACGGTCGGCCGAGGCGAGCACACCGCGGGTCAGCCGGAAGCCGATGACCTCCGAGAGCACCCACTTGTCCGCCTCGTAGGCCGCGACCCCCTCGGGCAGGTCGAGCGCCGCCACCCGCCCGGGCACGCCCAGCACGGCGCGCACCCGGTAGGGCGAGGCCAGCAGCCGCTGCACCGCCGGGACGCCCTCCACGATGACCGGGCCGGTGCCGCGCTCGGTGCCCGGCCGGCGGTCCCCGGCCTTGAGGTCGCGGAAGTCGGCCACCCGGGGGTCGTCCGGGTCGGTGATCGTCGTGGGGCTCGGCGGCACGGCGTCGATCCTCCCAACCCGCGCTCGGCGGGCGGTCGCGCCGTCCGCCCCGCAGGATCGTCGGCGTGCCCCCTGCTCCCGTGACCGTCGTCGGCGCCGGCATCGCCGGGATCGCCTGCGCCCGCGCCCTGGCCGCGGCGGGGACGCCCGTCCGCGTGCTCGACCGCGGTCGCCGGCCGGGCGGGCGCATGGCCTCGCGGACGATGTCCCAGCGGACCGTCGACCTCGGCGCCTCGTACCTGACCGCGCACGAGGGCTCGCCGTTCGCCGCGGTGGTCGACGACTGGGTCGCGCGCGGCCTGGCCCGCCCGTGGACCGACACCTTCGCCGTCGCCGGGCCCGACGGGTTGCGGTCCACCACCACCGGTCCGGTCCGGTACGCCGCGCCCGCCGGGCTGCGCTCGCTGGTCGCCGACCTGGCCACCGGGCTGGACGTCGAGAGCGGGCACACGGTCGCCACCGTCGGCCCCGGCCCGCGGGTGGACGGCGAGGACGTGCCGGCCGTCGTCCTGGCCATGCCCGACCCGCAGGCCCGCCGCCTGCTCGGCGCCGTCGCGGCCGGGCGGCTGCTGGACGACCGGCCGTGGGAGCCGTCGCTGGCCGTCGTCCTCGGGTGGTCCGAGCGGCGCTGGCCGGCCGACCTGCACGGTGCGTTCGTCCACGACGACCCGGCGGTCACCTGGGTGGCCGACGACGGCGACCGGCGCGGGGACGGCGCCCCGGTGCTGGTCGCCCACACCACCGCCGAACTGGCGGCCGCACACCTCGAGGACCCGGACGCCGCCGCCGGCCCGGTCACCGCCGCGGTCGGCCGGGCGCTGGGCATCGACGTCCCGCCGGCCTGGACGGCGGTGCAGCGCTGGACGTACGCGCGCCCGGCCGAGCCGCGCCCGGAGCCCTTCGGGCTGGCCGACGGCATCGGTGTCTGCGGTGACGGGTGGTCGGCCCCGTCCCGGGTGGAGAGCGCCTGGACCTCCGGGCACCTCCTCGGCACCGAGCTGGGCAGCACCCTGCTCACGGCGTGACACTCGCGACCATGGCGCCCTGACCACCCCCAGGCCCCCGCGGTGGTCCCGGCGCCGTGATCGCGGAGAGTGGCGGCTAGCGAGCCACCCGGGCCAGCTGGCGGGCCTGGGCGACCAGCCGGCCGGTGGCGTCCCAGATACGGCACTCCTCGTCCGACCAGCCGCCCGCCACCTCGGTGGAGCGCGACTCGACCAGGCACCAGCCCGGCGCCGGCAGCGCGCGGACGAGCACCTGCAGCTGCACGGTGGGCGCCCAGCCCGTCCGGCCGACGGCGAAGGCGGTGGGCGGCAGGGCGTCGGCGAACAGCAGCAGCGCCAGCGGGTCGGGGTCGCGGCCGTCGGCCAGCCGGATCCAGGAGCGCAGCACCCGCTGGTCGGAGAACCGGCCGACGGTCCAGCCCGCCGTCGCGGGGTCGAGCCGGGTGTCGATCTGCCGGACCAGGCCGACCGTCGGCCCGGCACCGGTGGTCCGGGTGAGGACGCAGTCCTCGGGGTCGGGCACCTCCGGCGCGGCGTTGACGGTGTACTCGGCCGGCTCGCTGCCGAGCGTCGCCGTCGTCACCTGCGCGGCGATCGACGGGCCGGCCTCGCCGGTGAGCAGCACCGTGGAGTGCGCCAGCGTGCGCCCGGCCGGGCCGGGCGTGACGGCGAGGTGGGCCGGCCCGGCGGCGGTGGCCCGCAGGTAGCTGGCCGACAGCGCGACCGGGTGCGGGTGCGGGCTGTCCAGGACCGCGGCACGGGCCGCGACCGCCAGCAGGTAGCCGCCGTTCAGGACGCCGCCGCCGACGTCCCAGCAGGGGTCGAGGTCGGCCACCAGCCCCCCGCCCTCGGCGCGGCGCACCGCCGTGGCGGCGTCGAAGGCGGACGGGATCCCATCGGTCTGCGGCACGCCCCGGAGCCTGCCAGGGCGGGAGCCCGTGGCGTGCACGCACCCGGGGCGCGGCCTGGCCACCGCACCGGCCGGCGGTGACCGCCCGGTCGTGGGGCCGCGCACGACGGAGCGGTTCGGGGGGTCGCTGCGGGCCCTCCACGGGCGGCCCGCCGAGGCCCGGCGGGCCCGGCTGGACGAGATCCCCTCCGATCACCAGGCGGCGCCGACGGAGTGCACGGAGTGACATCCCGACGTCCGTGGCGTCGCACCGTGACCACAACTTCACGAAGCGCGACGCGCCGTCCTCCGCACCCCCAGGACTGGGGGGCGGCGTCCCCCTCTGCCGCGTGTGCCCGGCACCTCCTCCTCCCCCGGAGCCTCGGATCCATCGAGAGCGGGCCGCGGGGGCGGGCTCTGCGACGCCGGGGGGCGGGTGCACGTGCACGGGTACGGGGACGAGACGGCCGGGGTGTGCCCGTTCAGCGGGGTGGGTGCCGGGACGACGCGCCGCGGGGTCTCGCGGCGCACCGTGCTGGCCGGGCTGGCGGGCCTGGCCGCACTGCCGGTCATGGGCGGGACGGCGCACGCCGCGCCGGGCCGGACGCCGACCTCGCCGCCGCGGCCGCCGGCCCGCCGCCCGCGGGCCACGCGCGGCGCGCACGCCGTCGGCAACCCGCGCGGCAGCGACATCGCGGTGCGCGCCGGGCGGGACAAGGAGGCCCGCTTCGGCGTGATGTTCAAGAAGCTGCCGGCCTTCTCGCCGCCGGACGCGCTGCTGACCGCGCTGGCGGTCTCGATGACCGACGGCAAGGCACCGCTGTCCGACGTCAAGGACTCCGACGTCGCCTTCGACAACCCGGGCATGCCGGCCGGCTACATCTACCTCGGCCAGTTCATCGACCACGACATGACGCTGGACAAGACCCCGCTCACCCAGCAGCAGCAGGACCCGCGGGGCATGACCAACTACGACACACCCCGGTTCGACCTGGCCAGCGTCTACGGCAAGGGCCCGGCCGGCAGTCCCGAGCTCTACGACCCGGCGCGGCCGGGCTACCTGCTGTGCAACGACCACGACGGGGTGCGCGACCTGCCCCGCGACGACGTCGGCGCGGCCTACCTCGGCGACCCGCGCAACGACGAGAACCTGATCGTCGCCCAGCTGCACGCCGTCTTCCTGCGACTGCACAACCGGCTGCGCGACCAGGGCCGGAGCTTCGAGCAGGCCCAGCAGCAGGTGCGCTGGCACTACCAGTGGCTGATCGTGAACGACTACCTGCCGCGCATCGTCGGGCGAGAGGTCGTCGACCGGCTGGTGCGCCGCCGTCGCAGCGGCCCGATCGAGTTCCTGGGCCGGTTCTACAAGCCGCGCAACCCGCGACGGCCCTACATGCCGGTCGAGTACTCCGGCGCGGCCTACCGCTTCGGGCACAGCATGATCCGCGCCGAGTACGAGGTGCACGACCAGCACACCGTGCCGATCTTCGCCAACGAGGGCCACCAGGACCTGCGCGGCAACCGCCCGGTCCCCGAGGACCTCTGGATCGACTGGAACTACTTCTTCGAGATCCCCGGCATGAGCACGCCGGACGACCGCAACATGGCCCGGTTGATCGACACCCAGCTGTCGCTGCCGCTGTCGACGCTGCCCCCGACCGTCGTGGCCCCCACCGCCGGCGCGATCACCTCGCTGGCCGAGCGCAACCTGCTGCGCGGCAAGCGGCTCGGCCTGCCCGCCGGCCAGGACGTCGCCACCGCCATGGGCCTCGAGCCGCTCACCAACCAGCAGCTGGGCCTGACCGACCCCGGCTGGAAGGGGAAGGCGCCCCTGTGGTTCTACGTGCTCAAGGAGGCCGAGCTGCTCGGCGGGCACCGGCTGGGCCCGGTCGGCGGCACGATCGTCGCCGAGGTGGTCCTCGGCCTGATGGCCTGCGACACCAACTCCTACTTCACCGCGAACCCCGGCTTCGACCCCGGGCCGGGCTACGCCATGGGCTCTTTCCTGCTCTGGGCCGACGCCATCGACCCGCGGGCCTTCGAGAGCCCAGCGGAGGAGGAGCCTGCGGACGGCGAGGTCGACGAGCTGCCCGAGGACGAGGCGCCGCACGAGGAGGAGCCCGAGGTCGAGGAGCCGGAGGACGCCGAGGAGCCCGAGCTGCTCGAGCCCGGCGAGGCGCCCGACCCCGCGGCCACGACCCCGGTGCCCGGCCCGGTCGTCTGAAGGAGGACCACCCCTCAGCGGCCGACCGGCCAGGCGGCGACCCGGTCGTAGCGCGGCACGGGTCCGAGGTGGCTCTCCAGCAGCTCCACCTCGGTCACCGGCCAGCCGGGGCCGCGGTGGCCGGCCAGCCGCTCGGGCAGGTCGCCGTCCCCCGGCCGGCCGGGCCGCCAGCGGCCGAGGGTGAGGTGGGCGCGGAAGGGCCGGTCCTCGACGGGCAGGCCGAGCCGGCGGGCGACGTCGGCCAGCCGGGCGGCGAGGACGCGCAGCGCCGCGTCGTCCCCCGTGACGCCGGCCCAGAACACCTGCGGACGACGCCGCGTGCCGAACCGTCCGGCGCCGGCGAGGCGCAGGCTCATCGGCGGGGTGGCTGCCACGGTGGGGCCGGCGGCGGCGACCAGCTCCTCGACCTGCTCGGGCGGGACCGCGCCGAGGAAGAGCAGCGTCAGGTGCCAGCGCTCGGGCGGCGTCCAACGGGGTGCACCGGGCGCCTCGCGCAGCGGCGTCAGCGCACGGTCGAGGTCGGTCAACGCGCCGGCCGGCGGGGTCACCGCGAAGAACAGCCGCCGCGGCCGGGGCGCGGTCAGTCGGGCACCGCCAGGCCGGCGTCGCCCAGCGCCGCCTGCAGGCGCAGCCGCTCGACGTCGCGGGGCCGTCCCGGCGGGACGGCGTCCAGCGCGTGCGGCACCTCCAGCAGCCGGGCCGCCTCGACGAGGACGTCGTCGTAGGCCGCCTGCAGCCCGCGGCGGCGGGCCATCGGTGCCCCGGCCGGCACGCGGGCGAGCTGGGTGCCGAGCCGGCGCAGGTCGGCGGCCACCAGCTCGAGGGGGCGGCCGGTCGGCGCCATCGGCTCGCGTCTGCGGCGCAGCGGCGCCGGCAGGCGCGCCGACCCGAAGACCAGGCGGGCCACCCAGCCGGCCAGGGCGACCGAGGCCACCACGCCGGCGACGATGGCGCCCAGGTGCAGCAACGAGGTCCCCATGCCGCCTCCACGGACGACTCGAGAGTGGTGGTCGTCACGGTACGACGGTCCGGCGGGGGTCAGCTCGCCTGCGTGCCCGGCGCCTCCGCCGATGCCGCCTCCGCCGCGGCCCGGACGGTCGCCGGCGGGACCGCCCGCGGGGAGACGTGCAGCTGCAGCCGCGGTGGGACGACGCGCGCCTCCAGCCGGACCCGTCTGCCACGGGCCAGCCACGCCGCGGCGATCCCGCCCGCGGCGACCGCGACCGCGCCACCGAGGACGAACCCCCAGGGCGCCCCCCACCGCTCGGCCACCCAGCCGATCAGCGGCGAGCCGATCGGCGTCCCACCCATGAAGCAGGTGAAGTACAGCGCCATCACCCGGCCGCGCAGCTGCGGGTCGACGCCCAGCTGCACGAAGCTGTTGTTGGCCACGCTGAACACCAGGCCCGCCGCGCCGGTCGGCACGAGCAGGGCGGCGAACGACCAGTACGTCGGCATGAGGCCGCAGACGATCGACGCCACCCCGAAACCCGTGGCCGCGAGCACGAGGAACCGCTGCCTCGGCCGGGTGGTGCGCCGGGTCGACAGCAGCGCCCCGGACAGCGATCCGGCCGCGAAGCAGGTGGTGAGCAACCCGAACGCCTCGGCGCCGACGCCGAAGACCTCGCGGGCCATCAGCGCGATGGTGACCTGGGAGTTGAAGGTGAAGGTGCCCAGCACGAGCGCCAGCCCCAGGGCCAGCCTCAGGTCCGGCCGCGACCACGCGTAGGCCAGCCCCTCGCGCAGCTGGCCCCGGGCCCGCGCGACCGGTGGGCTGGAGTGCAGCTCGCCCGGCCGCATGGACAGGAGCGCGCCGATGGTGAACGCGAAGCTGGCCGCGTTGGTGAAGAAGGCCGGCGCGGTGTCTCCCGAGGCCGCGCCGATGAGCAGCCCGGCGACCGCGGGGCCGACCAGCCGGGCGCCGTTGAAGATCGTCGAGTTGAGGCTGACCGCGTTGGGCAGCAGCTCCGGGCCGACCAGCTCCGCGACGAAGGCCTGCCGCACCGGTGCGTCGACGGCGGAGACCGAGCCGAGGGCGCCGGCGAGGACGAAGACGTGCCACAGCGCGATGCCGTCGGTGGCCACCAGCAGCCCGAGCAGGAGGGCGAGCAGACCCATCAGCGTCTGGGTGGCCACGAGCATGCGGCGCTTGGGGTAGCGGTCGGCGAGCACCCCTCCGTACAGCCCCAGCAGCAGCGTGGGACCGAACTGCAGCGCGGTGATCAGCCCGAGGGCGACGCCGTTGTCACCGGAGAGCTGCAGGACCAGCCAGTCCTGACCGATGCGCTGCATCCAGGTGCCGGTGAGGCTGACCAGGTTGGACGCGGCATACAGCCGGTAGTTGCGTACGCGCAGCGACCGGAACGCCCCTGTGTCCCCAGTTCCCCTGCTCACCCACTCGCCAGCTCGTCCGTGGTGACCGCGGCCTCGCACGGCACCGTCCGCTCCTGGGCGGTGAGCTGCTCGAGCGTGTCGGTCGGCCAGCCCTCCCGGGCGCGGGCCTCGACGGTGAGGGGGAACCGCATGACCGCCGGCCGCAGGTCGTGAGCCAGCGCCGCGGTGTCCGGCGTCGTCGGGCTCACGGTCCTCAGCCTAACCGCGGACCACAGCCGGCTCAGAACAGCTGCTGCAGCGGCTCCAGGGCGAAGTAGACCAAGAACAGCACGCTGATCAGCCACATGAGCAGGTGGATCTCGCGCCTGCGCCCGGCCGCGACGTGCAGCAGCACGTAGCTGACGACGCCGGCGCCGATGCCGTTGGTGATCGAGTACGTGAACGGCATGAGCGCGATGGTGAGGAAGGCCGGGATCACCACCGTCATGTCCCCCCACTCCAGGTGGCGGATCTGGTTGACCATCAGCGCGCCCACGATCACCAGCACCGGCGCCGCGGCCTCCGACGGCACGATCTCCACCAGCGGGCTGAAGAACATCGCCAGCAGGAACAGGACGCCGGTGGCCACGCTGGCCAGGCCCGTCCGTGCGCCGTCGGCGACCCCGGCGGCGCTCTCGACGTAGGTCGTGTTCGACGAGACGCTCGCCGCACCGCCGGCCGCGGCGGCCACCGAGTCGACCAGCAGCACCGGCTGCGACCTGGGCAGGTTGCGCTCCTCGTCGAGCAGGTCGCCCTCGGCGCCGACCGCGGTCACCGAGCCGACGGTGTCGAAGAAGTCGGCGATCATGATCGAGAAGATGATGAGCAGTGCCGCGATCACGCCGATCCGCTCGAAGCCGCCGAACAGCGAGACGTTGCCCACGATCGACAGGTCGGGGGCGCTGACGACCTCGTCCGGCAGGGTCGGCACCTGCAGCGCCCAGCCGCGCGGGTTGACCTCGCTGCCGTCGGCGCCGACGCGCGGGCCGACGTCCGCCACGGCCTCCACGACGATCGCCAGCACGGTCGAGACCACGATGCCGATGAGCAGCGCGCCCCTGACCCGGCGGACGACGAGCACGCTGGTCAGCAGCAGCCCGACGACGAAGACCAGCAGCGGCCAGCCGGCCAGCTGGCCGTTGACGCCGAAGCTGATCAGCGGGCTGCCCGGCCGGATGACCCCGGCGTCGGCCAGCCCGATGATCGTGAGGAAGAAGCCGATGCCGACGGCGATCGCCGTCTTCAGCTGCGCCGGGATCGCCTCGAAGACCGCCCGGCGGAAGCCGGTGAGCACCAGCGCGGTGATGAGCAGGCCCTCGAGGACGACCAGGCCCATGATCTCGGGCCAGGACAGCTGCGTGGCCGCGAAGACCGCGACGATGGCGTTGATGCCCAGCCCGGTCGCCACGGCGAAGGGGTACCGCCCGACGATGCCCATGAGGAGCGTCATGACCCCGGCGACCAGCGCGGTGACCGCGGCGACCGAGGCGAAGGGCAGCGTGGCCCCGGTGATGTCCGCCCCCGACAGGATGATCGGGTTGAGCACCACGATGTAGGCCATCGTGAAGAAGGTCGTGAGACCGCCGCGCACCTCGCGGGTGACCGTCGAGCGGCGGGCGCTGATGCCGAAGTAGCGGTCCAGGCCGTTGCTCGGCCGGACGCGGGGGCCCTCGCTGCGGCGCGGGCGCTGTGCCGCGCCGGCGACGTCGGCGGGCGTGCCGCCGTCCGTGGTGCTGCCCGAGGGCGGGCGGGACTTCTCTGCCATGGCGACTCTCCGGACGCGCGGCCGGGCGAGCGGGCGGCGGGGGAAGCGCGCCGGCTGACCGGTGGGGACTGCGATGAGCGGCGACAGCGTGCCACACGGGTGTTCCGACCAGGTGACACGCGGTGGGGCCTGCGGGTTCTAGGGTCGACCCGTGCCCCGACCGGCCAAGCAGGCCCCTCCCCCACTGCACGTCGACACCGTGCGGGTGGTGCTGGCCGGGACGGCGCTGTGGGTGGTGGCGCTCGTCGTGCTGCTGCTGCTCGGCGACCGGGTGGACCGGGTGTGGACCTGGACCTGCGTCGCCGGCATCGCGCTGGCGTTCGTCGGGCTGGGCGTCATGCGCATCCAGGGCCAGATCGGCCGCCGCGACTGACACCCCGCTGTTCCCGGCCGCCGTCCCTGGCCGCTGGAGCCGCTCCTCACCAGACCTCTCCCCCTGCCCACACCTGGGGGCAGGGGGTGACTCTCCTCACCGGAACTCTCCCCTTGCTTCCTCCTGGAAGCAGCGGCTGAGGTTTCCGAAGACAGCTCCCCTCACTCCCCCGGACCGGCGTGGGCGTGTGCGAGGGAGCGGGGGCCGGAGGCCTCCCGACGAGTGCGCCAGACCCGTTCAGCTCAGCAGGGGGACGGCACCCGGCCGCGGTGCTGCGACCGACGAGCGGGGCCCGGAGGGTCCCCGAGGAGGGACGCGTCCGGCAGGGCTCAGCTCAGCAGGGGAACGGCACCCGGCCGCGGTGTCGGCCGGTGGGCCGACCGATCACACCGTCACAGCACGTCGAACGAGCCGGTGTCGTAGCGGGCCGAGCGCACGACCTCCGCGGCGTCGTCGGCGACCAGCGTCGCCTGGCTGTGCGCGCCGCAGCCGTAGTCGACGGCGACCACGCGGCCGTCGGCCGGGGCGTAGACGTTGCCGCAGGCACCGAAGCTCTGCCGCAGCGAGCCGGCCAGCGGCAGGAAGAACCCGCAGGTGCCGCACGGACCGGGCGCCTGGCGGGCCATCGCCGAGCGCGGGCCGAACTCCCCGGCGTTCCAGCGGGCCACCGCCTCCTCGCGCCCCTCCCTGGACATGACCCGCTCACGACCGAGGCCGATCTCGGAGGCCACCACGGACCCCTCGGGGTCGTCGGCCGAGTCGTCGTCGGTCGTGTAGCTGGGGACGAGCCGGGGGTCGTCCTCGGTGGAGGGCAGCACGTCGCCGACCGAGAGGTCACCGGGGCGCAGCCGCTCGTGCCACGGCACCCAGGCCGGGGCGAGCAGCGCCTGCTCCCCGGGCAGCAGCACGACCTCGTCGACGGTGACGTGCTCCTCGCCGGGCACCGCCGCGAGGGTCACCGCCCAGTACCAGCCGACGTAGCCGGGCAGCCGACTGGCGAAGGAGTGGGTGACCACCTCGCCGAGGTCCGCGCCGCCCTGTTCCGCGGAGGGCGTCTCGCGGGTGGCGCCGAGGTGCTCGCCCACCAGCTCGGGGGACCCGGCGGTGTCGACCGCAGCGGCCCGCGCCTGCTCGACCGCGGTGCTCAGCGCGTCGCTCCCCGCGGCGGCGGGGTCGGAGAACTCGGCCACGGCGCCATTGTCCCTGACGCCCGGAGCCGCCCAGGTGCGCGGGGGCGCTGTCCGCGTCCTCCCAGGTCGGTGCGGCACCATGGGCTGCGTGTCGTCGTCCCGCCCACCCGGCGCCCGCCGCGCCCTGCGCCGGCGCCCGTCGCCGCCTGCGGCCCCGGGTGCGGAGACGGCACCGCTGGAGGTGCCGAGGCCGGCCACCAGACCGCTCCCGACCGCGGGCCAGGTGCCCGGGCCGTGGGCCGGGGACGGCGCGGGTGCTCCTCCGCCGACGGCTGCGCTGCCCCCGGCCGCCCCGCCGCTGCCTCCGGTGCCGCGGAAGCTGACCGTCACCCGGGTCGCGGCGGCGCGCACCCGCGAGCTGACCGGGGCCGCCGTCCGCCGGGTGCAGACCGCCAGCCGGGCCGACGGCGCCGCGGAGAGCGGGCTGGCGCAGCTGCTGTGGGTCAACGCCCTGCACATGGCCGGCGACGCGATGATCGCCGTCTCCCTGGCCGGCACCCTCTTCTTCGCCGCCACCACCGACGCGCAGCGCAGCAACGTGGCGCTCTACCTGCTCGTGACGATGGCGCCGTTCGCGGTCGTCGCCCCGGTGATCGGGCCGCTGCTCGACCGGCTGCAGCGCGGCCGCCGCTGGGCGCTGGCCGTCAGTCAGCTGGGCCGGGCCGCGCTGGCGCTGGTCATGGCCGCCCACTTCGACGACCTCTGGCTGTACCCCGCCGCGCTCGGCGTGCTGGTGCTGTCGAAGGCGCACAACGTGCTGCGCGCGGCGGTGGTCCCGCGGGTGCTGCCCGGCGCGATGTCCCTGACCTCGGCCAACGCCCGGACGTCGGTGTTCGGCCTGGTCACCGCCGGCGTCTTCGGCGGCATCGGCGCCGGCCTGGCCTGGGCGCTGGACTTCTCCTGGCTGCTGTGGGCCACCGCCGCGGTGTTCGTGTGCGGTGCGGTGCTCGCGCTGCGGCTGCCCCGGCACGTCGACGTCCCCACCGGTGAGCTGCCCGCCGACGTGCTCTCGACCGCACCCCAGCCGGTGGCCACGGGGCGGCGCCGGCGGCCGGTCAGCCCACGGGTGGTCGTCGCGCTGCGGGCCAACGCGGCGCTGCGCGGACTCGGAGGCTTCCTGACGATCTTCTCCGCCTTCCTCGTGCAGGCCACGGTCGAGGGCGGCTGGCAGGGCACGCTGGCGCTCGGCGCGGTCGCCGGGGCGGCCGGCGTGGGCAGCGTGCTGGGCACCGCCGTCGGCTCCCGGCTGCACCGGGTCGACCCGGACCGGGTGGTGCTGTGGTCGGCGGGCACCGCGGCGGCGATCACCGTCGTCGCGGCGGTCTTCTACAGCCTCGCGATGGCCGCCGTCGTCGCCGGCGTGGCCGCCGCCGCCAACGCGCTGGGCAAGGTCGCCCTCGACGCGATCATCCAGCGCGAGGTGCCCGAGAGCCTGCGGGCCTCGGCGTTCGCCCGCTCGGAGACGATGCTCCAGATGTCCTGGGTCGTCGGCGGCGCACTGGGCATCGCCCTCCCGCCGACCGGCTGGCTGGGCTTCACCGTCGCCGCGGGCCTGCTCGTGCTCGCCGTCGGGCTGGTGCTCTGGGGTCCGCGCCGCCGCACCCCGGCCCCGACCGCGCCGGTGCCCGCCGCGGACGCCCTCACCGACCCGCTGGGGCGGCTGTCGTGAGACGGGTCGCGCTCCCGGCCGCCGTCCTGCTGCTGGCCGGCTGCGGCTCCGAGCCGTCGGGCCCGCAGGACGTCGTCGTCGAGGCCGGACCGCAGCGCGTCGAGGCCTCCCCGACCCAGTACTGCCTGGACGGCGAGGGGCAGCGCTACGCCACCGACCCGCCGTACGTCGAGGTCTCCCCCGACACGACCATCCGGCTCACCGTGCCCGGTCCGGTGGCCGAGCGCGGCTGGAGCGTGCAGGTGTTCGACGACCGGCTCCAAGGACTCCTCGGCGAGGTGCCCGTCGACCCCGGCGCGGCCGTGTTCGAGGTGAACAGCTCCGACGTCGCCCCGCCGGCCTTCTACCTCGTCGTCGTCGAGGACGCCGGCGAGGAGTGTGACGGCTTCAGCGGCGCCTGGCCGATCGGGTTCCTGCGCGCCGGCGGGACCCGGGGCGGGACGGCGACGGAGCCGACGACGCCCGCTCCCCAGGGCTGACCCCGGCCACCCTCCAGGGGCCCGCGCCGAGGTCCGCCCGGTCGCGTGCCCCCCACGCAGCGTCACCCACGGTGGAGGCCACGTCCGCCTCGGCGCTCATGGTGACGCGAGGGGCGCGGTCCTCCTCCGCCACCCGGCCCGAGAGGGGGCACCGCCCGTCGGGCTCCTCCGACCGCGACCGGCTCGGACCAGAGGACAGCGTCCTGGGGGTCCACCCGGGGGAGCCGGGCTCACGGAGCGTGTTGCGCTGCGCTCGCGCGTCCGTCCGCCGCGGCCGGCTCCCTCCGCGCGCGCCAGACCACCCACGCACCGCTGATGGTGACGAGGCCTGCACCGACGAGGACGGTGGGGGGCGTGGCCCTGGTGGTGAGGGCGCCGAGGATGATCCCGAAGGGGTACATGAGCAGCGCCGCCAGGATCCACAGCGCGCCTGGCCAGACGCTGAGCGTGCCGGAGCGCCACATGGCGATGCCGAGGAGCACGTTGCCGACGAAGCTCGCGAGGATCGCGGCCAGCATGACGAGCGCCTGCGCGTCGTCCGCGGTGCTGGTGGGGAGCTCGTCGAGGTCCATCCCGGCCAGGTACGCCTGGCCCTCCAGCGGAGGACCGAAGGCGGAGACGCCGGTGAAGAACAGGAAGAGGCACTGGCCGAACACCGCGACGGCCATCGCCCAGAGAGCGAGCCGCGCAGCGCGCGTGCGGAGCAGATAGGCGCCCAGGGCGAAGGTCCCGAAGACCACGAAGATGAGACCGAGCCCGCTGCCCAGCACGTGCGTGAGGACGTACTCCGGCGCGGTGACGAACCGCGCCCACGCCTCGTACTCCTCGTCGGGGTTCGGCTGGGGCTCGCGGGCGGCCCACAGGGTCAGCACCCCGTAGAGGGGCAGCCCGATGAGCCCGGCGCGGATCCAGACCGCCGCCACCGGTGCGGTCGTCCTGTCCATCCCCTGCGGTACTCGGGGTCCTCGTGCGGGTGCGGTGGCGCTGCCGGGAGCCGCGTCGTCCCCGGGGCGAGAGCTGGTGGGTCGGTGCGTGGACATGGCGCTGTCTCCAGTGCGGAGCGGCAGGGGATGCCCGGTGCGGGAGCGCACCGGGCAGCAGGTCGGCGAACTCGGGACGGGTGACTGGACAGTCCCGTCGTCTCGCGGCCCGTCGCCTCCAGGGTGGGTGGCATGCAGTTCGACGAGGGAGCAGCAGTCCTCGACGCCTCCGACCACCCCCCTACCGTGGCTCCCGATGCAGGCGTCCCACATCCGTAGGACCCCGGAGGGACCTACGGCCTCGCGCCGGTCCGGAGCCGCCCTGGTGTCGGGGAGTGGCCCGCCACGGTGGCACGGCTCCGGTGCCACGTCTGCCCGCCGAGCGCAGTTCCTCCGTCGGGCGACCGGCACGGCGGTACCTCGTCCGGATGGGGCAGCGGGTCGACGACGCCCGATCGGACGGCAGGCACGAGGGGTCCACGGCTCACGGAGCGTCAGCGCCTCCGCGAGCGTGACCCTCGTGCCCGCCCCGGGCCGTCAGCCCCGCGGAACGCCGGGACCACGCCTCCTGGCAGGAACGCCTAGTGCTCCAGGTCGGTGGCGACCGCGCGCAGCACCGAGGCGACCTTGCGGGCCACCGGCCGGTCGGGGTGCCGGCCGCGGCGCAGGCCGTTGGAGACGTCGTCGAGCAGCTTGATGAGGTCCTCGATGATCGGGACCAGCTCGTCGGGCTTCTTGCGGGTCCGCTCGGCGTGCGCCGCGGTCACCGAGGGCAGCGGGTCGAGCACCCGCACCTGCAACGCCTGGTCGCCACGGCGGCCGGCGACGATGCCGAACTCCACCCGCTGACCGGGCTTGAGCTCGCTGGTGCCGGACGGGAGGGCGTCCTTGTGCACGAAGACGTCCGGGCCGTCCTCACGGGAGAGGAAGCCGAACCCCTTCTCCGGGTTGAACCACTTGACTCTGCCGGTGGGCACGTTGATCCCTCAGTCGTCGATCGCGGGCGGCCCCGGCACCGGGCCGGGAGGACGGGCGGCACGGGCGGCCGTTGATCCCAGGTTAGTCGCCGGGCGGCGTCGTCCCACCGGTATTGCGCCGCCCGCCTCCCGGGCCCGACCTAGCCTGGCTCGGTGCCGCCTGCCGACCACCCCGACTACCGGTTCACGCTGGCCAACGAGCGCACGCTGCTGGCCTGGCTGCGCACCGGGCTGGCGCTGGTCGCCGGCGGCGTCGCGGTCGCGGAGTTCGCACCCGACCTCGGCGTCCCGTGGGGCAGCGCCGCGGTGGCGGTCGCGCTGGTGCTGACCGGGCTGGGCGCGGCGGTGGGCGGGTACGCGCGCTGGCGGCGCAACGAGCGGGCGATCGCCGCCGACCGGCCCCTGCCGCCGGGGCGCGTGCTGCCGGCACTGGTGACCGCGGTGGCCGCCGTCCTCGTCGTCGTGGCCGTCCTGGTCGGGGTCGAGGTGCTGCGCCCGTGAGCGGACAGGGGGGAAGCCGGTCAGCGAGGGACGAGCGAGGAGCGGAGCGCCCCGCGGGAGCGAACCGATGACACCGAGCGAGCAGGAGACCCAGCCGGAGCGCACCGTCCTCTCCTGGCAGCGCACCGGCCTGGGCGTGCTCGCGCTCGCCGGCCTGCTGGCCCGCGCGGCGGTGACCGACGGTGCACCGGTGCGGCTGGCCGTGGCCGGCGGGGTCGCGCTGCTGGGCCTCGGCGTGCTGGGCGGCCTGGCACCGGTGCGGGCCCGGGCGGTGGACCGGGCGCTCGACCTCGGGACCGAGGTGGCCGTGCCGCGGCTGGCGCTGGCGGTCACCGCCGTCGTCGTCGCCGTGGCCGGCGTCGCCCTCGTGGCGGTGCTCAGCCCCCGCTGACCGGCTTCTCGACGATGCCGAGCCGGTCGAGCAGCACGAGGAACACCGCGGCGAAGTCGTTGGCGGCCACGTCGCGGCGCACCCGGTCCCAGTCGACCTGCTCCCGCAGCGCCCGGGCCACCGGCAGCAACCGCCCGTAATCGCAGTAGTGCTCGTCGAGCGCCATGAGCTTGGTGACGACGATGTCGGTGGCCTCCAGCACCGGCATGTGCACCGAGAGCACCGGCATGTCCTCGGCCCGGTCGATGAGGTCCTGCTCCACCGGGATGCCGCAGGTGCGCCACAGGACGTCGACGAACGAGTTGCCCTGGACGACCTTGGTCAGCCAGTCCTCGGCCGGGTCGACGACCTGCAGCCCCGCCTCGGCCAGCACCTTGGCGGCTCGCTCGGCCTCCGCCGCCGGTACCAGGAAGTCCGCGTCGTGGTCGGGTTCGGGCGCCCCGCGGACCCAGGCGGCGTAGCCGCCGCACAGCGCGAAGGGGACGTCGCCCTGTTTGAGCGCGACGGCGACGCGCTTGAGGAGGTCACGGATCTCGTCGCGGTCCGAGGGTTGCACGTACAGCCTGCTACCCGGGGTGCGCCCTCCGGAACACGGCGGTGTGGACGGCGGCGCGCGGGGCACAGGAGCCCTCGTGCGGATCGCGACCTTCAACATCCTCCACGGGCGCTCGCCGGTCGACGGCCGGGTCGACGTCGAGCGCCTGGCCGCCGCGGTGAAGACCCTGGACGCCGACGTCCTGGGGCTTCAGGAGGTGGACCGGGACCAGCCGCGGTCGATGAACGCCGACCTGACCGCCGTCGCCGCCGAGGCGATGGGGGCGGTGGACTCGCAGTTCGTCGCGGCCCTCTCGGGCACCCCGGGCGGCACCTGGATGGCGGCCACCGGCGACGAGCAGCCGGGGTCGGCCAGCTACGGCATCGCGCTGCTGTCGCGCTACCCGGTGGTGTCCTGGCGGGTGGTGCGGCTGCCCGCACTGCGCAGCCGGGTGCCGGTCTGGTTCCGCGGCGCCCCGCGCCCGAAGCTGGTCGGCGACGAGCCGCGGGTCGCCGTCGCCGCCGTCCTGGAGGGGCCCTCGGGCCAGTTCACCGTCTGCAACACGCACCTGTCGTTCGTGCCGGGGTGGGGCGCGCTGCAGCTGTCGAGCCTGGTCCGCTCGCTGACCGGCACCCGTGAGCCGCTGGTCCTCATGGGCGACCTCAACATGCAGGCCGGCCAGGCGGTGCGGGTCAGCGGGCTGCTGCCCCTCGCACCGGCCACGACGCCGACCTTCCCGGTGGACGAGCCGGTCCGGCAGCTGGACCACGTGCTGGCCCGCGGGCCCATCGCCGCGAGCGGCCCGGGCGAGGCGGTGCGGCTGCCGCTGTCGGACCACCGTGCCCTCGTGGTGCCCTGCGCCCCCGACTAGCCCTCGCCGTCGGCCCCTGCAGGGTCCCGCCGCCGGCTCCGTCCAGAGGCTCGTCCCCGCTCAGGCGTTGCGGACCGCGTCGGCCGCCTCCAGGCCGAGCTCCCGGACCGACACCTCGCGCATCTCGACCTTGCGCACCTTGCCGGTGACCGTCATCGGGAAGCCGTCGACGATCTTGACGTAGCGCGGGATCTTGTAGTGGGCCAGCTTGCCGCTGCAGAACTCGCGCAGCGCTTCGGACGTGAGCGGGGCGGCGCCCTCGCGCAGCCGCACCCAGACCATGAGCTCCTCGCCGAAGCGCTCGTCGGGCACCCCGATGACCTGGGCCTCGACGATGTCGGGGTGGGTGTAGAGGAACTCCTCGACCTCGCGCGGGTACACGTTCTCGCCGCCGCGGATGACCATGTCCTTGATCCGGCCGACGATGTTGAGGTAGCCCTCGGCGTCCATGACGGCGAGGTCGCCGGTGTGCATCCAGCGGGCGGCGTCGATGACCTCGGCGGTCTTCTCCGGCTCCTCCCAGTAGCCCAGCATCACCGAGTAGCCGCGGGTGCAGAACTCCCCCGGTGTCCCGCGCGGCACGGTCAGCCCGGTCTCGGGGTCGACGACCTTGACCTCCAGGTGCGGGTGCACCCGCCCGACGGTCGAGGTGCGCCGGTCCAGGTCGTCGTCGGCGCCGGTCTGGGTGGAGACCGGTGAGGTCTCGGTCATGCCGTAGCAGATGGTCACGTCGGTCATCCCCATCTCCGAGACCACCCGCTTCATCACCTCCACCGGGCACGGCGAGCCGGCCATGATGCCGGTGCGCAGGCTGGAGAGGTCGTAGGAGGCGAAGTCCGGCAGGGCCAGCTCGGCGATGAACATGGTGGGGACGCCGTACAGCGAGGTGCAGCGCTCGTCCTGCACGGCGCGCAGCGTCGCGGCCGGGTCGAAGCCGGGCGCCGGGATCACCATCGTCGCGCCGTGCGAGGTGGCCGCGAGGTTGCCCATCCCCATGCCGAAGCAGTGGTAGTAGGGCACCGGGATGCAGATCCGGTCGGCCTCGGTGTAGCCGCAGCCCTCACCGACGAAGAACCCGTTGTTGAGCAGGTTGTGGTGGGTGAGGGTCGCGCCCTTGGGGAAGCCGGTCGTCCCGGAGGTGTACTGGATGTTGATCGGGTCGTCGGCCGACAGCTGGGTCTCCCGCTCGGCCAGCAGGCCGCGGTCGCCGGCCCGGCCGGCGGCCACCAGCTGCTCCCACTCCGGGGAGCCGAGGAAGACGACCTCGCGCAGGTCGGGGCAGCGGTCGCGGACCTCGTCGACCATCGCGCGGTAGTCGCTGGTCTTGAACGCAGGTGCGCTCACCAGCACCGAGATGCCGGCCTGCTCCAGCACGTAGGCCAGCTCGTGGGTGCGGTAGGCCGGGTTGATGTTGACCAGGATCGCGCCGAGCTTCGCGGTCGCGTACTGCACGAAGGCCCACTCGGCGCAGTTCGGCGCCCAGATGCCGACCCGGTCGCCCTTGACCACCCCCAGGGCGTCGAGCCCCAGGGCCACGGCGTCGACCTCGGCGACGAACTCCGGATAGGAGAAGCGGCGACCGGTGGCGCACTCGACGAGCGCCTCGTGCTCGCCCACCCGCGCCGCCGTCCGATCGAGGTCGGCCCCGATCGTGTCCCCGAGGAGGGGCACGGTCGAGGTGCCACTGCTGTAGGACGGCAGCGCGGGCTGGGTCATGCTCTTCCTCCTGGATGTCGGCCCCCCTGCAGGGGCCCGCTGCGAGCTGTGGGGGCAGGGGGGTCCTTCTACTACTCGCCCGCCATGACGCCGGCCCGGTTGGGCTTGTCGGTCGGGTGGGCGTAGCGGAGGCGGCTGGGCGGCAGCGGGAAGTCGTGGTCCTCGCCGAACGGCGACAGGGGGCCGGCCGACTCCGCGAGGAACTCCGTCACCGGCGCGCCCCCGTCGTCCGACTGACCCCAGGTGGGCTCCACCAGGTGGTCGTGCTTGGGGTTCCGCTTGGCCATGTCGCCGTGTCCTCCGTTGTGCTGGGTCCGCGCGGTGCACCGCCCGGTGCCCGCGTCCGTCGTGCATCTTGGCGGAAGCAGTACCCCGGACGCACGCCGGTCAGCCCCTGCGTCGGGTCAGTGGTGCCGCACCGCCCGGGCGCCGTAGAGCGTGGGGAGGCCGTCCGCGGTGAGCACCCACTCGCGCGGCCCGACGGGGGCGGCGCGCACCACCGCGTCGTGCAGCTGCTGGACCGCGCGGGTGCGCCAGACCGCGGTGCTGGTCAGCCGCAGCCGCACCGGTTCGGCCAGGGGGTCGAGCTCGTCGTAGCCCTCGGGCTCGAAGGACAGCACCGCGGGCCCCGCGACGCGCAGCACGCCGATCTGCCAGGGCACCGTCTGCAGCGCCCGCTGCCAGCGGTGGTGCCGGGCCAGCGCGCCGGCTCCGGCGGCGGCCGCCACCGAGCCGACCATCACCAGCGCGAGGACGACGAGGCCGGCCAGCGGCACCCGCTGCCCCGAGTCCCGGGCGATGGTGACCGCGGCGGCACCGAGCAGCACCCCGAGGACGACGGCGATCAGCCCGCCGGCCAGCCAGCGCAGCGCCCCGGCCTGGTAGCCGGTGAGCGCGGTGCGGGTCTGGGGGTCGTCGGCGGCCGGGATCACGCCTCCATGCTGGCAGGGGCGTCGGTCGGAACGGCGACGTAACGTGGACCGGATGTCCTCGCCCGCCCCCGCGACGCTCGCCTCCTGGCTGCGCACCCGCAGTGACGAGCAGCTGGCCGCGCTGCTGTCCGCCCGGCCCGACGTGGCCCGCCCCGCGCCGTCCGACGTCGTGGCCCTCGCCAGCCGGCTGGCCGTGCCCGTGTCGGTCGACCGCGCCCTCGACGAGCTCGACGCCGCCACGCTGCAGGTGCTCGACGTGGTGCTGCTCGCCGACACCGACGGGGTGGACGCCGCCGACCTGCCCGCCGCGCTGCCCGCGGTGCCCGACGACGTGCTGCAGGGAGCCGTCGACCGGCTCACCACGCGGGCACTGCTGTGGGGCGACGACGTCCTGCACGCCCCCGAGCCGGTGCGCCGCGCGGTCCGCTACCCGGCCGGCCTGGGACGGCGGGCGAGCGAGCTGCGGCTGACGCTGCCGGCCGACCTGCCGAAGGCGCTGGCCGAGCTGCCGGCCGAGGAGCGCGACGTGCTGGCGCGGCTGGCCGGCGACCGCCCGGTGGGCCACCTCCCCGACACCGACGGCAGCGCCGCCTCCCCCGCCCGGCGGCTGCTGCAGCGCGGGCTGCTGGCCCGCATCGACGCGCTCAACGTGGAGCTGCCCCGCGAGATCGGGCTGCAGCTGCGCGGGGGCCTGCCCTACGGCCCGCCGCGGGTGCGCCCGGAGCCGGCCGTCGTCGAGTGGGACCCAGCCGTCGTCGACCGGCAGGCCGCCGGTGCCGCGATGGAGACGATCGGGCGGGTCGGCGAGCTGCTGACCCTGCTCGAGGAGGAGCCGGCCGGACTGCTGCGCAGCGGGGGTGTCGGCGTCCGCGACCAGAAGCGGCTGGCCCGCGCCCTGCACGTGCCGGAGCCCGAGGCGGGGTGGCTGCTGGAGCTGGCGTACGCGGCCGGCCTGCTCGACGTGGGCGGCCCGCACCGCGACGAGTGGCTGCCCACCCGCGCCTTCGACCTGTGGCGGGAACAGGAGCTGCCCGACCGGTGGGCGACGCTGGCCGCCGGCTGGCTGGCCGCCGTCCGGCTGCCCTCCCTCGCCGGGCAGCGCGACGTCTCGGGCAAGGCGGTCAACGCACTCTCCCCCGACCTGGTGCGGCACACCGCGCCGGCGATCCGCCGCTCGGCGCTCAGCGCGCTGGCCGAGTACCCGCCCGGCCGGGGCGTGGCCGCCGACGACCTGGTCGCGGTGCTGCGCTGGCGCACCCCGCGGCGGGCCGACCGGCTGGCCCCCGTGCCCGACCTGCTGGCCGAGGCCGTGCGGCTGGGCGTCGTCGTCGGCGGGGTGCTGTCCGGCGGCGGGCGCGGGCTGCTGGCCACCGGCGAGGACGGCGCGGCGGACGGCATGCGCGGGCTGCTGCCCGACCCGGTCGACCACGTGCTGGCCCAGCCCGACCTGTCGCTGGTGGCGCCCGGCCCGCTGGTGGCCGAGCTCGCCGACACCCTCGCCGTCGTCGCCGACGTCGAGTCCTCGGGCGGGGCGACGGTGTTCCGGGTGTCGGAGGCCAGCGTGCGCCGCGCCCTGGACTCCGGCTGGTCGGCCACCGACCTGCACGAGTTCTTCGCCCGCGCCTCGCGGACGCCGGTGCCGCAGGCCCTCGACTACCTGGTGGACGACGTCGCCCGCCAGCACGGCCGGCTGCGGGTGGGCGCGATCGAGAGCTACGTCCGCTCCGACGACCACGGGCTGCTCTCCCAGGTGCTCAACGACCGGCGCACGGCGACCGCGGAGCTGCGCCGCCTCGCGCCCGGGGTGCTGGTCAGCGGGCTCGGGGCCGACGAGGTGCTCACGGTGCTGCGCGGCGCGGGCTACGCCCCGGCCGGCGAGTCCCCCGGCGGTGCCGTCCTCACCCGCCCGCCGGCCCGGCCGCGCGCGGCGGGCCGCCGTCCCGGGGGCTCCGCCCCGCAGGCGCCGCGGCCGCTCACCGGCGACGAGGTGGCCGCCACGGTGCGGGAGATCCGCGCCGGCGACGCCGCCCTGGCCGCCCGCCGCGGCGAGGCCGTGCGGCAGGTCCCCGGGGTCACCACGGCGGGCACGCTGGAGCTGCTCTCACGGGCGGTCCGCGAGGGCGTGCCGGTGTGGCTGGGCTACGTCGACGCCCAGGGCAGCGGCAGCCAGCGCGTCGTCCAGCCGGTGTCGCTGGCCGGCGGCTTCCTGCAGGGCTACGACGAACGCCGGGGGGAGAGCCGGACGTTCGCCGTCCACCGGATCACCTCGGTGGCGCTGGTGGAGGACGAGGAGCGGGCCGCGTCGTCCTGACGTCTCGCACGCGTGAACCGCTTGCCTCCCGCAACGGTCGACGCGACCCTCCCGCTGCATGGGGACTGACGGGAGCACCGCCGAGCAGCTGGCCACTGCGCTGGGGACGGTGCTGGGGATCGACGACCTGCCCGTCCGGCTGCGGGCGTGGGACGGCTCCGTGGCCGGCCCGCCGGGCGCTCCGGTGGTCACCGTCCGCGACCGGCGGGCGCTGCGGCGCCTTGTCTGGTCGCCGGGCCAGGTGGGCCTGGGCCGTGCCTACGTCGTCGGGGAGCTCGACGTGGAGGACGACGTCGTCGCCACCCTGGCGGCCCTGACGACGGCCGGGTGGTCCGCCACCACCGAGCGCCCGCCGGCCCCGACGGTGCGGCAGCGCGCCTGCCTCCTGGGCACCGCCGCCCGGCTCGGGGCCCTGGGACCACCTCCTCCGCGGCCGCCGCAGGAGGTGCCGGCACGCCGGTCCGGGCGCCGGCACACCCGGACCCGGGACGCCGCCGCGATCTCCCACCACTACGACGTGGGCAACGACTTCTACCGCCTCGTCCTCGGCCCGACGCTGGTCTACTCGTGCGCCGTCTGGGACTCCCCCGCCACCGGCCTGGACGCCGCGCAGGAGGCCAAGCTCGACCTGGTCTGCCGCAAGCTCGCCCTGCGGCCGGGCGCCCGGCTGCTCGACGTCGGCTGCGGCTGGGGCAGCCTGGCGCTGCACGCCGCGCAGCGGTACGGGGCCGACGTCGTGGGGGTGACCATCTCCGCCGCGCAGGCGGCGCTGGCCCGCGAGCGGGTCACGGCCGCCGGGCTCGCCGACCGGGTGGAGATCCGGGTCCAGGACTACCGCGACGTCCCCGACGGCCCGTTCGACGCCATCAGCTCGATCGGCATGGCCGAGCACGTCGGCGCGGCCGGGATGCCGGCGTACGTCGCCACCCTGCGCGACCTGCTCCGCCCCGGCGGCCGGCTGCTCAACCACGCCATCGCCCAGAACGCCGGGGACCCCCGCTCCCGCCGCGGCACCTTCGTCAACCGGTTCGTCTTCCCCGACGGCGAGCTGCTCCGGCTGGGCGACACCGTCACCGCGCTGGAGGCCGGCGGCCTGGAGGTGCTCGACGTCGAGGCGCTGCGCCGGCACTACGCGCTCACCCTGCGGGCCTGGTTGGAGCGCCTGGAGAAGCACTGGGACGCCGCGGTGGCCGCCAGCGACGAGGGCCGGGCGCGGGTGTGGCGGCTGTACATGGCGGCCAGCGCCCTGGCGTTCGAGACCGGGCGGCTGGGCGTGAACCAGGTGCTGGCCCGGCGTCCCGGCGGTGAGGAGCCGCCGCTGCGCCTGCGCGCCTGGCTGTGAGCCCGGGTCACACGCCCAGCGGGAAGGGGCTGTCGGTCCCCGTGGTTACCGTGTCGGAGGCCGTGCGCGGCCGCCGTCCCCTCCCGTCTGCCGAAAGGTCCCCGTGAACGACGGACCCCTCATCGTCCAGTCGGACAAGACGCTGCTGCTCGAGGTCGACCACCCGGCCGCCCGCGAGTGCCGCGCGGCGATCGCGCCGTTCGCCGAGCTCGAGCGCTCGCCCGAGCACGTGCACACCTACCGGGTGACGCCGCTGGCGCTGTGGAACGCGCGCGCCGCCGGGCACGACGCCGAGCAGGTCGTCGACGCGCTGGTCCGCTACTCGCGCTACCCCGTGCCGCACGCGCTGCTGGTCGACGTCGCCGACACGATGGACCGCTTCGGCCGGCTGACCCTGCAGAACGACCCGGTGCACGGGCTGGTCCTCACCAGCTCGGACCGGGCGGTGCTCGAGGAGGTCATCCGCAGCAAGAAGGTCGCCCCGATGCTGGGCGCGCGGATCGACGGCGACACCGTCGTCGTCCACCCCTCCGAGCGCGGCCGGCTCAAGCAGGCGCTGCTCAAGGTCGGCTGGCCGGCCGAGGACCTCGCCGGCTACGTCGACGGCCAGGCGCACCCGATCGAGCTGGCGCAGGACGGCTGGCACCTGCGCGACTACCAGCAGGAGGCCGTCGAGGGCTTCTGGCAGGGCGGCTCGGGCGTCGTCGTCCTCCCCTGTGGTGCGGGCAAGACGCTGGTCGGCGCCGCGGCGATGGCCGAGGCCCGGGCGACGACGCTGATCCTGGTGACCAACACCGTCTCCGGGCGGCAGTGGAAGCGCGAGCTGCTGGCCCGCACCTCGCTGACCGAGGACGAGATCGGCGAGTACTCCGGCGAGCGCAAGGAGATCCGCCCGGTCACCATCGCGACCTACCAGGTGATCACCACCCGCCGGAAGGGCGAGTACCGGCACCTGGACCTCTTCGACGCGCAGGACTGGGGGCTGATCGTCTACGACGAGGTGCACCTGCTGCCCGCGCCGATCTTCCGGCTCACCGCCGACCTGCAGTCCCGCCGCCGGCTGGGCCTGACCGCCACGCTGGTGCGCGAGGACGGCCGGGAGGACGACGTCTTCTCGCTGATCGGCCCGAAGCGCTACGACGCCCCGTGGAAGGACATCGAGTCCCAGGGCTACATCGCGCCGGCCGAGTGCATCGAGGTCCGGGTGTCGCTCGACGACGAGGAGCGGATGACCTACGCGGTCGCCGAGCCCGAGGAGCGCTACCGGATCGCCGCGACCGCGACCTCGAAGCTGCCGGTGATCCGCCGGGTGCTCGACCGGCACCCCGACGAGCAGAAGCTGGTGATCGGCGCGTACCTCGACCAGCTCGACGAGCTGGGCCGGGCGCTCGACGCCCCGGTCATCCAGGGCTCGACCACCAACCGGGAGCGGGAGAAGCTCTTCGACGCCTTCCGCGCCGGGGAGATCAAGACGCTGGTGGTGTCCAAGGTCGCCAACTTCTCCATCGACCTGCCCGAGGCCGCGGTCGCCGTCCAGGTGTCGGGGACCTTCGGGTCGCGGCAGGAGGAGGCCCAGCGGCTGGGCCGGGTGCTCCGCCCCAAGGCCGACGGCCGGCAGGCGCACTTCTACACCGTGGTCAGCCGCGACACCCTCGACGCCGAGTACGCCGCCCACCGGCAGCGCTTCCTGGCCGAGCAGGGCTACGCGTACACGATCGTCGACGCCGCCGACCTGGCCGGCCCGGGTGAGGTCAACGGCCCGGACTGGGTGGACGAGCCCGCCGACTGAAGAAGGACCCCTCTGCCCCCCACCGCTCGCGAGCTCGCGGCGGGACCCTGCAGAGGAGCCACCGCTCAGCCCTGGGCGGCGGTCCACGCGGCGATCTGCGCGCGGGAGCGGAAGCCCAGCCGGGTGAGGATCTGCTCGACGTGCGACTCCGCCGTCCGCGGCGAGATGACCAGCCGCGCGGCGATCTCCCGGTCGGTCAGCCCCTGGGCCACCAGGTCGGCCACCTCCCGCTGGCGGCGGGTCAGCGGGCCGGACGGCGGGGGTGTCGGCGTCCCCGCCGCCGGTCCCTCCCGCAGTGCCAGCGCGACCGCCGACGCCCGCTGCAGGGCGCTGCCCTCGGCGTGCCGGGCGCCCCACCGCTGCTCGCCGAGGGCGCGACGGGCCACCCCGGTCCAGTGGTCGCCCACCGCGGTCAGCGGCTCCGGTAGCCGGGCGGGCACCGACCGCCAGACCGCGTCGGCCGCGCCGGCCAGCCGGGCGGCCGTCTCGGCATCCCCACGGGCGGCCGCGGTCCAGCCGAGGGCGGTCACGCAGAGCGCGACGCCGCTGCGGTCGTCGACCTCCCGCATGAGCCGCAGCGCCTGCTCCTGGAGCCGGGTGGCCGCGGCCGGGTCGCCGGCGGCCAGCCGCACCAGGCCCTGCCCCCAGAGGGCGTGGGACCGGGTCCACGGGTCGTCGGCGCCGGCGAGGCTCGTGTCGAATGCGGCGTCGGCGGACCCGAGGTCGCCGGCGAGCAGGGCCACCACCCCGACGTCGGCCCAGCAGAACGCGCCGGCCCCCGCTCCGACCACCTCGTGCTCGGCGGCCGCGGCGCGCAGCAGGCGGTCGGCCGCCGCCAGGTCCGCACGGAACAGCGCCGCCTGGCCGAGGTACTGCGTGGCCAGGGCAGCCACCGCCGGCAGGTCCAGCGCCCGCGCGTCCCGCAGCCCCTCCTCCAGCAGCGGGACGGCGGTCTCCGGATCGGTCGCGACCAGGGCGAGGTGACCGGCGACGACCAGGCCCCGCGCTCGCTCGGGACAGGGTGCCGGCACTGCGCGCAGCAGCAGGTCGAGCCAGCGCCGTCCCTCGCCGAGGTGGCCGCGGGCCGCCCAGTACAGCCACGCGTCGGCGACGGTCGCGAGCCCGGCCGCCTCCTCCCCGGGCGTGCGCAGGCAGTGCTCCAGCGCCGGGGCGAGCTCGGCGTGCACCACGGCCAGCCGGTCGAAGGCGGCGACCTGCCCCGGGCCGAGGAACTGCGCCGCCGCGTCGGCCACCAGCCGGGCGCACCAGTCGCGGTGCCGCCGGCGCACCGGCTCCGCCTGCCCGGAGGCCTCGAGCAGCTCGCGGCCGAACGCCCGGACGGTCTCCAGCATCCCGAACCGGCTCCCGGTGCCGTCTCGGACGACGGTGAGCAGGGAGGCGTCGACCAGGCCGCCGATCGCGTCGAGCAGGTCGTCGACCGGCAGCCCGTCGTCGGCGCACACCGCCTCGGCGGCCGCCAGGTCGACGTCCCCGGCGAACACCGCGGCGCGGGACCACAGCAGCCGCTCCCGGTCGCCGAGCAGGTCGGCGCTCCACTCCATCGTCGCCCGCAGCGTGCGGTGCCGGTCCGGCCCGGCGGGCCCGGGCCGGCGCAGCAGCCCGAAGCGGTCGTCGAGCCGGTCCAGCAGCTCGGCGGGGGTCAGGGCGCGCAACCGGACGGCGGCCAGCTCGATCGCCAGGGGGATGCCGTCCAGCCGGCGGCACAGCTCGGCGAGGGTGCCGTCGTCCGCCGGGGTCAGCACCAGGTCGGGGGCCGCCGCCCGGGCCCGCTGCGCCAGCAGGGCCACCGCCTCCGATCCCGCACCGACCGGCAGCGGGGGCACCGCGAGCAGCGCCTCCCCCGGCAGGTCCAGCGGCGTCCGGCTCGTGGCCAGGATCGTCAGGCCGGGGCAGGCGGGGGCGAGCGCGTCGAGCAGCACGGCGCAGGCGTCGCGCAGGTGCTCGCAGTTGTCGAGCACGAGCAGCACCCGCCGCTCGCCGAGGACGTCGGCCAGCGACGCCGGGAGCCAGCGGCCCGTGCTGTCCCGGACGTCGAAGGCGGCTGCGACCGCGGCGGCGGCGAGCGCGGGGTCGGCGACCGCGGTGAGGTCGGCCAGCACGACCCCGTCGGGGAAGGACCGGCGCAGCTCGTCGGCGGCCCGCAGGGCCAGCCGGGTCTTGCCCACCCCGCCCGGCCCGACCAGCGTCACCAGCCGCGACTCCGCCAGCAGCTCGCGCACCCGGCCCAGCTCGGCGCGCCGGCCGACGAACGAGCTGCGCTCGGCCGGCAGCCGGGACCCCGTTGCGGGGGCTGCCCGCCGCACCATGGCCGGGGACCGTAGCCGCCGGGTACGGGTGCGTGGGAGGACCCGTACCGCCCTCCGGGAGATGCCCGCTGTGCCCACCGCCCGCCGGCGGGAGCGTGGCCGCATGGGCGCGCGCGGGCACGGGGGGACCGGGCTCTTCCTCGTGCAGTTCCGCAGCTGCCCGCCGTCGGTGGCCGACGCGGTGGAGATGCACCGCGCCCTCCGCCGGGCGGTGACCCGGCTCAGCGCGGCCGGGACGGCGATCCGGTGGTGCGCCGCCTGGCTCCTCCCCGACGAGTGCCGGTGCCTGTGCCTGGTGCAGGCGGCACGGGAGGCCGACGTCGTCCGCGCCCGCGACCTGGCCGCCCTGCCCACCGCGTCCGTCGCCCCGGCCCGCGCGCTGGACGGCCCTCCCCTCCCCCGAACCGGAAGCAGGTCCTGACATGTCCGCCACCGACGCCCGCCGTCCCGTCCCCGCCCGGGCCGGCGGCCTGCGCGACCGGGTAGCCCGCCGCCCGTTGACCGCCTTCCTCGTCCTGGTCGCCGTCGTGGGGTGGCCGCTCATGTCGGTGCCGGCGCTCACCACCCACGGGGTCCTCCCTGGCGGGCCGCTCCCGCAGGAGCCGTTCGCCCTCGGGACGACGCTGCTCGTGATGCTGCCCGCCGCGCTGTGGGTCACCGCGGTCGCCGACGGCCGCCCCGCCGTCCGGGCCCTGCTCCGTCGCGCCGTCCAGTGGCGCTTCGGGGCCGGCTGGTGGGCCGCGGTGCTCCTGGCCCCGCCGGTGCTCACCCTCGCCGTCGGGGTGGCCGCGGGGCAGGGCCTGCGGACCGGCGACCTGCTCGCTCCGCTGGCGTCCGGCGCCCTCTCCGTGGTGGCCGCGGTGCTGCTCGTGCACCTGTGGGAGGAGACCGTGTGGGCCGGTTTCTTCCAGGGTCGCCTGGAGCAGCGGCACGGCTTCCTCGCGGCCGCCGCGCTGACCGCCGTCCCGTTCGCGGCGGTCCACCTACCGCTGGCGTTCATCGGCGACCTGACGGCCGGCCGCGTCGGGCTCGCGGTCGGCGCGCTGTTCGTGCTCGGTGTGGTGATGCGGCTGCTGGTGGGCGCCACCGTGCGCGGCGCCGCCGGCAGTCTGCTGGCCGCCGGGATCGTGCACGCGACGTTCAACGCCTCCAACAACGAGGGCGACCTGGTCGACGACCTGCTCGGCGGCGGCCAGCCCACGCTCTACGCGATCACCGCGGCGGTCCTGTTCGCGGCCGGGGCCCTTCTCGCGGTGCGGGACCGGCGCTGAGTCGTCAGCCGCCCGAGACCCTGTAGCACATCTGGTGCTGCAGTCGTGGCGTGACCCGCATCGGCGTGCGCGAGCTGCGGCAGAACGCCAGCCGGTACCTCGCGCTCGTGAAGGCCGGCGAGACGGTCGAGGTGACCGAACGCGGCGAGCTGGTCGCGGTCCTGGCCCCACCGTCCCCCGCGGCGACGGCACGCGAGCGGTTGATCGCCGAGGGCCGGTTGATCCCGGCCACCGGGCCACGCTTCATCCCGGAGCCCGTGGCGGCCGCTCCTGGAGCGCCGAGCGTCTCCGAGGCACTGGCCGAACAGCGTGCCGAGCGACTGTGATCGCCTTCGACAGTTCCGCCCTCACGAAGCTCGTCGTCCGCGCACAGGAGACCCCGCCCCTCCGCGCGTGGTTGGCAGCACATGAGGAGGCCGCGTGGTCAGCCAGCTCCCTGACCCGTGTCGAGGTCGTGCGGGCCGTGGCTCGGGCCCAGGCCGCCGCGGTGCCGACCGCTCGCAGACTCCTCGCGGGGATGGACCTGGTCCCTCTGGGGCCGGACCTCCTGGAGGTGGCCGCCGACCTCGGACCGCCGTCCCTGCACAGCCTCGACGCCGTCCACCTGGCGACGGCCCTGACCCTCGGGTCGGCGCTGGACGCCTTCGTGGTGTACGACGAGCGGCTGGCGCAGGCGGCCGCCGACGCGGGGCTGCCCGTCGTGTCGCCGTCCTGACCCGGCTCAGACCTCCGCCAGCACCGCCCCCAGCCGGCGCACGCCCTCGGCGATCCGCTCCGGCGTGTTCGTGGTGAACGACAGCCGCAGCGTGGCGCGGTCCGGCGTCCCGGCGTAGAAGGCCGCGCCGGGCACGAAGGCCACGTCGTGGGCCAGCGCACGGTGCAGCAGGTCGGCGGTGTCGGGGGTCCCGGGCAGGCGCACCCACACGAACATCCCGCCGTCGGGGTCGGTCCAGGTGCTGCCCTGCGGCAGCACGTGCGGCAGGGCCTCGACGAGGGCGTCCCGGCGCGCACGGTAGGCCGAGCACAGGGTCATGACGTGCGCCTCCACGTCGGCCGCGGCGAACCAGGCCGCCGCGGCGGCCTGGTCGATCGTGGAGGTGTGCAGGTCCGCCGCCTGCTTGGCGACGGTCAGCGCGGGCAGCAGCCGGGACGGCACCCGCAACCAGCCCAGCCGCAGCCCCGGTGCGGCGATCTTGGAGAAGCTGCCGACGTGCAGCACGTGGTCGTCGGCGCCGGGCTGCGCGGCCAGCGAGAGCACCGGGGCACCCCGGTAGCGGAGCTCGCCGTAGGGGTCGTCCTCGACGACCCAGACGCCGTGCCGGGCGGTGAGCTCGACGACCTCGGCGCGCCGCTGCGCCGGCATGGTGCGGCCGGTGGGGTTGGCGAAGGTCGGGACCAGGTACAGCAGCGCCGGCCGTTCCCGCTCCAGGACGTCGGCGAGCGCGGCCGGGTCGACGCCGTGCTCGTCGGTGGGCACGGGCACCACCCGGGCGCCGGCGAGCTGGAAGCACTGCAGCGCCGCGAGGTAGGTCGGGTCCTCCACCAGCACGACGGCGCCCGGGTCGAGCAGCGCCGTCGCGACGAGGGTCAGCGCCTGCTGCGAGCCGGACGTGACCAGCAGGTCGTCCACGGTGGTGAGCAGGCCGCGGGCGGTCATCCGGGCGGCGACCCGCGCCCGCAGCTCGCGGTCGCCCTCGGTGGGCGCGTACTGGAGGGCGCGACGGGCCGACGACCCCCAGAGGACGGCGTCGTAGGCGGCGCGGACGCCGTCGAGGTCGAACAGCTCGGGCGCGGGCAGGCCACCGGCGAAGGAGACGACCTCCGGCCGGTCGAGGAGGGCCAGCAGCTCGCGGACCGGCGAGCTGGCCACCCCGGCCAGTCGCTCGGCGAGGGCGGGGGCAGGACGGGAGAGGACGAGGGAGGACACGGGTGCTCCAGGAGGGACTGCACGGTGAGGGGGACGGCGCCGGGGTGCGGGTGGTGTGCCGCTGTCACCCGGGCCGGGAGGGCCTCCTGGTCGAGGAGCCGCACCCAGCGTACGACCGCTGCCGGCGCCACGCCCCGCGCGACGCCGGGGTGGGACGGCTGGGGCGCGGTGGGCGGCCGGGACCGGCGGAACGGACGACCCGGCCGGTCGCGGGCATGACGATGCCCACACCGTGCGGATCGCACGGGGCATCGGCGCAGGTCAGCGGCGGATCGTTCGGCGCCATACGTCCTCGCGGACGGCGCGCGCGGGAGGTGGCCGGTTCGGCGTGTTGCTCGTCGCCCGGGCAGGATGGCTCCCGACATGGCGAGTGCAGCACGCGCGGAGGCGGTCGCCCCGCAGAGGACCAGCCGACCGCTCCGGGCCTGGCAGCAGGCCGCGTTGGAGCAGTACGAGCAGGAGTCACCGAAGGACTTCCTCGTCACCGCGACCCCGGGGGCAGGCAAGACGACCTTCGCCCTCACCCTGGCCGCGCGGCTGCTGCAGCGGCGCGAGGTCGCCCGCGTGATCGTCGTCTGCCCGACCGACCACCTGCGCCTGCAGTGGGCCGAGGCCGCCGACCGCATGGGCATCGTCCTCGACCCGAACCTGACCAACGCCGTCGGCCCGGTGCGCGCCGGCACCCAGGGTTACGTGACGACGTACGCGCAGGTCGCGGGCAAGCCCATGCTGCACGCGGCCCGCGCCACCGCCGTGAAGACGGTGGTCATCCTCGACGAGGTGCACCACGCCGGTGACGGCCTGTCCTGGGGCGAGGCGGTCGAGGAGGCCTACGGCTTCGCCGCGCGCCGGCTGTGCCTGACCGGGACGCCGTTCCGCACCAAGCCCGACGAGCGCATCCCCTTCGTGCGCTACGAGGAGGACGGCTTCGAGGGCGACGACGGCGAGGGCGGCATGGGGCTGGTCAGCCGCGCCGACTACACCTACGGCTACAAGGAGGCGCTGGCCGACAGCGTCGTCCGCCCGGTCGTCTTCGCCGCCTACACCGGCACCTCGCGCTGGCGGAACTCCGCCGGCGAGGTCGTCGCCGCATCGCTGTCCGAGGCCGGCACCCGGTCGGTGGAGATGCAGGCCTGGCGCACCGCGCTGGACCCCAAGGGCCAGTGGGTGCCGCACGTCATCGCGGCCATGGACGACCGGATCACCCACCTGCGCGAGGAGGGCGGCATGCCCGACGCCGCCGGGCTGATCCTCGCCAGCGACCAGGACGACGCCCGCGCCTACGCCAAGATCGTCCGCCGGGTCACCGGCAAGGCGCCCGAGCTGATCCTCTCGGACGACCCCAAGGCGTCGAAGAAGATCGAGCGCTTCGCCACCGGCTCGGCCCGGATCGCCGTCTGCGTGCGGATGATCTCCGAGGGCGTCGACGTCCCGCGGGCCGCCGTCCTGGCGTGGATGACCTCCTACCGGACGCCGCTGTTCTTCGCCCAGGCGGTCGGCCGCGTCGTCCGCGCGCGGGCCGCGCACGAGTCGGCGACGGTGTTCCTCCCCGCCGTCCGGCCGCTGCTGTCGCTGGCCGCGTCGATGGAGGAGCAGCGCAACCACGTCATGCCGCCGCCGAAGGCGCAGGACCCCGAGGGCCTCGACCTCGAGCCGCTCCCGGCCAAGGAGCGCGAGCCGGTCACCATGAAGCAGTTCGAGGCACTGGAGGCCGACGCCCGATTCGCCCACGTGCTGCACAGCGGCACCGCGCACACCGGCGAGGGCCGCCCGGCCACGGGGCGGGCGGGGGATGACATGGCCGCCGAGGAGGAGGACTTCCTCGGCATCCCCGGCCTGCTCACGCCGGAGCAGACGGCGTCCCTGCTGGCCCGGCGGGACGAGGAGCTGCGGCTGCGCATCGCCCAGCGCGTCCACGACGACGACACCGGCGAGCTGCCCGTCGTCGAGGACCACCCCGACGAGGACGACGCCGGCCGCTCCTGGCGCGACGCCGCCGAGCTGCGGCGGGAGGTCAACCGGCTGGTCGCCCGGGTCGCGGCCAAGACCTCCCGGCCGCACGGGGTCGTGCACACCGAGCTGCGCAAGGCCGTCCCCGGGCCACCGTCGGCCTCGGCGTCGGTCGAGGTGCTCCGCGCCCGCCGGGAACGCCTCCGCACCATGCTGTGACGAGCATCGCCGGTGGGCGGCAGGCGCCGCGAGTGAGCAGTTGTGGTCGCTCGACGTGGCGTGTCCGCGCGTGTCGCCGACAGCAACTTCGCAGTCGGCGGCGCGCTCCCGGGCGACGGCGGGCACGCCGCCACCCTGCCCGAGCCGGCCACCCGGGACAGCTCCCCGACCGGGCAGGCCCGAGGGGTCAGCTCGGCGCGGGGGTGAGCAGGCCGCGGGCGGCGGCGAGGGCCACGGCCTCGGTGCGCCCGCCCGCGCCGAGCTTGGCCAGGATCCGGCTGACGTGCACGCTCGCGGTCTTCTCGCTCATGTACAGCTCCGCACCGATCTGCCGGTTGGTGCGGCCCTGGGCCAGCAGCCGCAGCACCTCGGCCTCCCGCGGCGTGAACACCGCCGCCACGTCCGGCACGCGCCCGACCCCGGGCAGGCCGAGCCGCCCCCGCCGGGCCAGGGCCGTGACCGCCGACCGCAGCGGCGCCGCGCCGAGCCGGGCGGCGACCTCCGCGGCGGCACGCAGCTCGTCGGCCGCGGCGGTCCGGTCGTCGGCGGCCAGCAGCGCCTCGGCCAGCCGCCACCGCGACCGCGCCTGCTCGTAGACGTGCCCGTAGCCGAAGGCGTCGACCGCGGCCCGCCAGGGGGCCGGCTCCGCCCGGCCGGCGAGCCGGGCCGCCTCGGCCTCCACGCGGGCCTGCCAGGCGGCCGCCTCCACCCCGAACGGCCCGACGTCGCGCAGGTGGTCCTCGACCGCCGCGCGGGCCTCGGTGACCAGCTCCTCCCCCGCCTCGACCCAGCGCCGCGCCGCCGCCTCGTCTCCCTGCAGGCGGGCGGCCGCGGCGGCGTCCCCGACCGGGGCCAGCGCGGTCGCGACCAGCCGGAGCACGGCGAGCCGGTCGGCGTCCCAGTGCGCCCGCACCTGCCGCACCGCCTCGCGCGCCCGGGCCACGGCGGTCCCGGCGTCCCCGGCCCAGGCGGCCAGGTCGATCTCCGCCCCGGCCGTCGCCAGCAGCAGCAGGACGTGCGCGTCCAGTCGCCGGGCCAGCCCGCGGGCCCAGACGACCCGCTCGGCGGCCGACGGGTCCCCGCGGCCGACCTGCACCAGCAGCCCGGCGGCGCGCACGTGCGCGGCCATCTCCGGCACGCGCGCCAGCCGGTCTGCCAGCGCCAGGCTGCCGTCCCAGTCGCCGGACACGTAGCGGGCCGACACGCCCAGGTGGCGCAGCTCGGCGCCGTAGAACGACCACTCGACGCCGAGCTCGGCCGCGCGGTCCAGCGCCGCGTCGACCCGGCGCAGCGTGGCGGCGACGTCGCCGGCCTCGTACGGGACGACGGCGAGGTTGAACAGCACCCGCAGCTCGACGTCGGTGTCGCCCGACCGCCGGGCCCGCACGAGGGCCTCCTCCAGGCGGCCGGTGACGTCGCTGCCGCCGCGCATCCGGGCCAGCGAGACCGCGGTGTCGGCCCACGCGCTGTCCAGGCCGAGGGCGTCTGCGGCGGCCAGTGCCTCGTCGGCCGCGGCGTCGGCCTCGGCCCGGCGGCCCACGGACCAGCTGGTGCGCGCGTGGGTGGCCGCCGCCCAGGTGCGCACCGGGGACGGCGGGTCGGCCAGCACCAGCGCCATGGCCCGGCTGCTCTCCCGGTAGGCCGCCGCCTGGTCCTCGATCCGGCTCAGCGCCTGGGCCAGCCGGTAGTGCACCCGCGCCCGCTCGACCGGGTCGCCGTCCGGGCCGAGCAGGTCCAGCGCGGCGCGGATCAGCGCCACCCCCCGCTGCGGCTCCCCCGCGGCGCGGGCCGCGGCCGCGCTGTCGAGCAGGAGGCTCGGCTGGTCGCGCCCGGCGCGGGCAGCGGCGTCGGGCACGGCCGGCCACAGGGCCAGCGCCGTCTCCAGGTGCTGCAGCTGCTCGGCGGGCGCACCGGCGCGGCACGCCTCGGCGGCCGCCTCCAGCGACGCGGAGAACGCGCCGGCGAGGTCGTTGCTGGCGCGCGCGTGGTGGGCCAGCTCCGCGGCGGTGCCGGCTCCCGGCGTGGCGGCGAGGTGGGCGGCGGTGGTGGCGTGCAGCCGGACCCGCTCACCGGGCAGCAGGTCGGCCAGGACGGCCTCGCGCAGCAGGGCGTGCCGGAAGCGGTAGCGACCGGCGTCGGAGACCACGAGCAGGTGGTGGTGCACCGCCTCGGCGAGGGCGGCCTCCAGGTCTGCCGGGGGCAGCCCGCTGACGGCGGCGAGCAGGTCGTGGCGCACCTGCCGGCCGGCGACCGCGGCCACCCGCAGCACCTGCTGGGCCGCCTCGCCGAGCTGCTCCACCCGGGTCAGCAGCACGTCGGTCAGCGCCAGCGGCAGCGTCTCGCCGGCCAGCCCGGCGGCGAGCAGCTCCTCGGCGTAGAAGGCGTTGCCCTCGGCGCGGGCGACGACGTCCTCGACCGTGCGGTCGGGCACGCCGGAGGCCAGGCCGCGCACCAGCTCGCCGACGGCGGCGTCCGGGAGCGGCGCGAGCTCCAGCCGCTCGACGACGGGCAGCCGCACCAGCTCGGCGAGCAGCGGGCGCAGCGGGTGGCGGCGGTGCAGGTCGTCGGAGCGGTAGGAGGCGACGAGCGCGATCGGTTCCTCGCCCAGCCGGGCGAGCAGGTAGCGGAGCAGGTCGCGGCTGGAGCGGTCGGCCCAGTGCAGGTCCTCGAGGACGACGAGCAGCGGCGTCTCCGCGGCCAGCTCGCCCAGCAGCGCCACGACCGACTCGAACAGCTGCAGCCGCCCGCCGTCCGCGACGGGACGGCGGGCCAGCGGGCGGCCGAGGTCGGCGGCGTCCCCCGCTGGCATCTCGGGCACCGCGGGGACACCCCGGCCCGACAGCAGCTCCGGCAGCCCGGGCTGCCCCGACCCCGCCGCCACCGGGCGCAGCAGGTCGACGAACGGCAGGTAGGGCAGCCCGACGTCGCCGAGGTCGACGCAGTGCCCGGTGAGCACGCGCAGGCCCCGCTCGGCGGCGCGCGTGGCGAGCTCGTCGAGCAGCCGGGTCTTGCCGACGCCGGCGTCCCCGGCGAGCAGCACCGCCCCGGCGCGGCCCTCGAGGGCGCGGTCGACCGTGGTCAGCAGGCGGGCGAGCTCGGCGTCCCGGCCCACGAGCGGTCGGTCGTCGTCCCACTGCGGCACGGCTCCGATCGTGGCAGACGGGCCCTCCTGCCCCCACCACTCGCAGGAGGAGGACCCCGTCCTCCCCACCCCTCGCGAGCTCGGGGCGGTGCCCTGGACGGGGCCGCGGCCTGGAAGGGCCGCTGCGGGGGCGGGGGTCCTCCCGTCAACGCGCCCGCCGGGACCAGCGGGTGGTCCAGGCGTTGCGCCGCGTGCGGGTGCCGCGGCCGATCTGCTGCAGCAGTTCCCGGCGGTAGGCCAGCTCGGCCTCGAGTCCGGGGTTGGGGTAGGTCTGCACGACCGTCTCCTGTCGTCGTCGTGATCGATGGCGACGACGGTCGTGCTGAGGGGGCGCTCGCGGCATCGGTCGGTCGGGCAGACCTGCCGGGGTGGATCGCGGCTGAGGCCCCTCAGCCGGCCCTCCCACGGTGAGGTGTGGCGCGGGCTGTCGCCTGGTGCGCGTCCGCTGCCACGCGGCGCTGCCCGGCACGATCGATCCCGTGGGATGGAGCAGGGTGGCCGACCCTGGTCCCCGGGGAGAGGACGGCGATGGGCGAGAACAGCAGCAGCCACGTCCCCGTGACCCACGGACGCTGCGCGCACGCCGCGGGCCCCTTCTACCACGGGACGAGGGCCGCGCTCGAGGCCGGCGACGAGCTGGTCCCCGGCCACGGCTCCAACTTCCAGGAGGGCCGGGTGTCGAACCACGTCTACTTCACCGCGCTCGTCGACACGGCCGCCTGGGGAGCGGAGCTGGCGTCAGCGCTGGCCGGGAGCGGGGAGCGGGGACACATCTACGTCGTGGAGCCCCTGGGCCCCTTCGAGGACGACCCGAACGTGACCGACAAGCGGTTCCCCGGCAACCCCACGCAGTCCTACCGCACCCGCCACCCGCTGCGCGTCGTCGGGGAACTGGACGACTGGGAAGGTCATGACCCGGAGGTCGTGGAGGGGATGCTGGACAGCCTGGCGCGGCTGCGGGAACAGGGGCTGGACGTCATCGAGGACTAGGAGGGGTCCTCGCGTCGGCAGATGACGCGGCTCTGCTCCGCCGCAACGGGGAACAGCTGTTCCGCTGCGGGGAGCGACAGCCGGCCGGGGGCCTCACGCCTCCACCGTGAGGAGGGGCCTGGCCTCAGCGCAGCTCGGTGCCCTTGGTCTCCCGCAGGGTGAGGATGACGGCGAACGCGACCGCAGCGCCCACCGCGACGTACCAGAAGAACCACAGCGGGTGCCCGGCCTCGGACAGCCAGGTGATCACCAGCGGGGCCGTGCCGCCGAAGGTGGCGACGGTGAGGTTGTACCAGGAGCCGATGCCGATGGCGCGCAGCTCGGTGGGGAACAGCTCGCTCATGATCGCCGGGGCGATCGAGGCCATGAGCGCGTAGAGCCCGAGGCCGGTGCAGAAGACGACGATCAGCGAGAAGAGGTTGTCGCGGACCAGGAAGGACAGCGGCACGATCAGCACGGCCATCGCACCCGACCAGATCAGCAGCTGTGGCTTGCGCCCGATGTGGTCGGAGAGCTTCCCGAACGGGTAGCACAGCGCGACGAACAGCGCGGTGCCGATCGAGAGCGCGATGAAGACGTCGGTCTTGTCGGCGTCGCGGAAGGTGATCGCGAACGGCGTCAGCGCGCTGAAGAACGTGTAGTACGACAGCGTCGACAGCAGCGTGAAGGCGCACAGCTGCACCACGGCCTTGGGGTGGTGCTTGATCGTCTGCAGCAGCGGGTGCTTCGTCGCGCGGGCCTTCTCCGCGTTCTCCTCGAATTGCTCGGTCTCCACCAGCGACCGGCGCAGCCACATGCCGACCAGGCCGAGCACGCCGCCGATGAAGAAGGCGATCCGCCAGCCGTAGGACTCCAGCTGCTCCTGGCTGAGCGTGCTGGTCAGCAGCACCCCGAGCAGGGACGCCGCCAGCAGCGCCGACCCGGTGGAGATGTAGAAGAACGACGAGTACCGCCCGCGGTGGGCGGGCGGAGCGATCTCGCCGAGGTACGCGGAGGCGTTGGACACCTCGCCACCCAGCGACATCCCCTGGGCGACCCGGGCGAGCAGCAGCAGGACCGGTGCCAGCCAGCCGACCTGCTCGTAGGTGGGCAGGATCGCGATGACCATCGAGCCGCCGGCCATCAGCAGGATGGTCAGCAGCATCCCGGCCTTGCGGCCGCGCAGGTCGGCGAACCGGCCGAGCAGGATGCCGCCCAGCGGCCGGAAGAAGAAGGCCAGCGCGTAGGTCGACGTCGCGCCGATCAGGGCGAGCGCCTCGTTCTCCGCCGGGAAGAACTGGCCGGCGAAGAAGACGACGAACGTCGCGTAGACCGTCCAGTCGAACCACTCGACCGCGTTGCCGATGCTCGCCGAGACGAGCGTCCGGACCGGCAGCCGGTGCCGCTCCTCGGTCGTCGTCGTGCCTGGACCCTGGTGGACCGTGTCGGCCATGGGACCTCCCCACGTCGCCCGAGATGTGGACTCGGATCGACCGTAAGGGCGACACGCCACGACGGCACGCCGAAGCAGGAGAAGGGTCCGGACCGGGCGACGGCCGCCTCGCGGCGAGAGGCACAACGCGGCTCCAGGCCCCCGACCGAGGTCGGGGCGGTGGTCCGCGAAGGCGTAACCAAATTGGCACCCGGGGGCACGATGCACCCGGCCCGGACGCTCTCCACGCTACCCCCGAGGACGCCCGCTCACACGGCCAGGGGCGAGAGACTTCGACCCTCCGGACCGCGTGCCAGACTCCGCCCGTGGCCGACCTGACCGACGCCGAGGCGCGCGTGCTGTCCGCCGTCGACGAGGCCTGGGCGGTCTCCCGGCTGCGGGAGCTGGTGGCCGTCCCCTCGGTCGGCGGCACCCCGGCGGAGTGCGAGGTGCAGCACCTGGTCGGCGACCGGCTGGAGGAGCTCGGCTGCGCCGTCGACCGCTGGCCGATCGACCTCGCCGCGGCAGCGACGGCGCCGGACGCGCCCGGCCAGGAGGTCGAGCGCAGCGAGGCGTGGGGCGTGGTCGGCACCGCGCCGGCGGCCGAGGACGGGACGCCGGCGCTGGTCTTCTCCGGTCACACCGACGTCGTCCCGCCCGGGGACCGCGCGCTGTGGCCCGGCGACCCGTTCGACCCGCGCGTCGCCGACGGCGCGGTGCACGGCCGCGGCTCCTGCGACATGAAGGCCGGGGTCGTCGCCGCGCTCGCCGCGCTGGCCGCCGTGCGGACGGCGGGGGTGCGGCTGGCCCGACCGGTCGCGGTGCACGCCGTCGTCGGCGAGGAGGACGGCGGGCTCGGCGCCTGGGCGACCCTGCGGCGCGGGCACCGCGGCGAGGTGTGCGTCATCCCCGAGCCGACCGCCGGCGCCGTGGTCACCGCCAACGCCGGTGCGCTCACCTTCCGGCTCGAGGTCCCCGGGCACGCCGCGCACGCCGCCCACCGCGACCGCGGGGTGAGCGCGGTCGAGAAGTTCGCCGAGGTGCACGCCGGGCTGCGCGCGTTCGAGGCCGAGCGGCAGCAGGGCGCCGACCCGCGCTTCGGCGACGCCCCCTACCCGTACGGCATCAACATCGGGCGGGTGCGGGCCGGGGACTGGGCCAGCTCGGTGCCCGACCGCCTGGTCGCCGACGGCCGCTACGGCGTCCGGCTCGGCGAGGACGTCGCCGCGGCGCGGGCCGCCCTCGAGGCACGGCTGGCCGAGCTGTGCGCCGCCGATCCCTGGCTGGCCGGGCACCCGGTGCGCCTGACCTGGACCGGCGGCGCCTTCGCCAGCGGCTCGCTGCCGCACGGGCACCCGCTGCTGCCCGCCGTCCAGCGCGCGGTCGCCGACACCGGCGCCGGGGTGCCGCCCGAGCGGGCCATCCCGGCCGGCAGCGACCTCCGGCTCTACGCCGCGGCCGGGGTGCCGACGCTGCACTACGGCCCCGGCGACCTGCACCTGGCGCACGGTCCGCTGGAGCGCGTGCCGGTCGACGAGCTGGTCACCGCGGCACGGGCGTTCGCGCTGCTGACCCTGCGCACCTGCGGGGTGGCATGACACTCGTAGGGTTCGAGGCGTGGGCGCGGCTGGCCGGGGACTCCCCCACCTCCCGCACCGAGTGGGCGGCCGTCGTCGCCGCGTGGGGTGAGCCGCACCGCCGGTACCACGACCTCCGGCACCTGGCCGCCGTCCTCGGGCTGGTCGGGGAGCTGGCCGGCGCCGCCGCCGACCCCGACGCGGTGCAGCTGGCCGCCTGGTACCACGACGTGGTCTACGACCCCCGCCGTGGCGACAACGAGCAGGTCAGCGCCGAGCGGGCGCGCGCCGGCCTGCGCGGGCTGGTGCCGCCGGAGCGGGTCGAGGAGGTGGCCCGGCTGGTGCTGCTCACCGCCGGGCACGACCCGGCTCCGGACGACGCGAACGGCGCGGTCCTCTGCGACGCCGACCTCGCGGTGCTCGCCGGACCGCCCGACGCCTACGCCGCCTACGCCTCCGCGGTGCGCGAGGAGTACGGGCACCTCTCCGACGCCGAGTTCACCGCCGGTCGCACCGCCGTCCTCGAGCACCTGCTGGCGCTGCCGGCGCTGTACCGGCTGCCGGCCGTCGCCGCCGAGTGGACGCCGCGGGCGCGGGCCAACCTCGCTGCCGAGCTCAGCCTGCTACAGCGCCGCGCCTCTCCTGGGTCGCAGGGGCCTCCCCAGCGGCACGGACCCCCCGCGTCTTCTTGAGCCGCAGCCCCGCCCCCACCAGCCGGGCGAGCAGCTCGCGCCCGCCGACCGGCTCGGCGCCGGCGGCCACCGCCACCTCGTAGAGCTCGTCGGGGACGTCGTAGTGGTCGCCCTGGAACGCCCGCCGCGGGATGCCCAGCTCCGTGGCGACGAAGGCGTGCAGCTCCTCGTAGGAGACGTCGCTGACCAGGTGCGACCAGCGTCGCCCGCGCCACGGCCACACCGGGGGGTCGATCAGCACCGCCACGGCGACAGTCTGCCCGCGGCACTAGCGTTCTGCCGGTGAGCGAGGAGATCCGCTGGGGCGTCGTCGGACCGGGCCGCATCGCCGAGAACGTGATGGCGGACTTCGCGCACGTGCCCGGCGCCCGGCCGGTCGCGGTCGCCTCCCGGTCGGCACGGCGCGCGGCGGCGTTCGCCGAGCGGCACGGGCTCGAGCGGGCGCACGGCTCCTACGCCGACGTCCTGGCCGACCCGGACGTCGACGTGCTGTACGTGGCCACGCCGCACCCCCAGCACCACGCGGTCGCTCTCGCCGCGATCGACGCGGGCAAGGCGCTGCTGGTCGAGAAGACCTTCACCGCCACGACCGAGGGCGCACGCGAGGTGGTCGGGCGGGCCCGGGAGCGCGGGGTCTTCGTCATGGAGGCGATGTGGACGCGGTTCCAGCCGGTCGTCGTCCGGCTGCGGGAACTGGTGGCCGACGGCGCGATCGGTGAGGTCCGCTCGGTGCAGGCCGACCTCGGCGTGGCCCGCGAGTACGACCCCGCCGACCGGCTGTTCGCCCACGACCTCGGCGGCGGGGCGCTGCTCGACGTCGGCGTCTACGTCGTCTCGTTCGCGCAGATGGTGCTCGGCGACCCGGACACGGTCACCGCGACCGGGTCGCTGTTCCCCACCGGCGTCGACGCCGAGGCCGCGCTGCTGCTGGGGTACGCCGACGGCCGGTCGGCCACGCTGACGGCCTCGCTGCGGTACCCGACGCCCGGGCAGGCGCGGGTGTTCGGCACCGCCGGCTGGATCGACGTCCTGCCCCGCTTCCACCACCCGCGCACCATCGTGCTGCACCGCTCCGGCGCCGATCCGGAGGAGATCACGCTGCCGCCGTCGGGCACCGGCTACAGCCACGAGTTCGCCGAGGTGACCGAGTGCCTGCGGGCCGGGCGGACCGAGAGCGCCGTGATGCCGCTGGCCGACACCCTCGCCGTCCAGTCGGTGCTCGGCCGGGCCGCCGACCAGCTCGGCGTGGCGTTCCGGGAGGACCCGCACGTGCTGGCGTGACGCCACCCGGACGGGTGGGCCGCCTCGAGCCGCCGCCGGACGTGCCGATGGTCACACCGACCGCCCGGCCGGCCGGGTCGCCCCGACCCGTCCGGAGCCCCGCGTGGTCGTCGTCGAAGCCCCGGGAGGACGAGCGCGAGGCCGAGCGCAGCTCCGACGACGGGCGCCACGGCTCGGACGACGGCTGAGCCGACCGTCCGGTCGTGACGAGTTGCCCGGAGGGGTCCTCGAGGACGGCACAACGGCTCCACGTGGCTCGGGCACCGCACCCGGCCGCGGTGGCGTCCGGTGGGACGACGGTGTCACGGCGTCCCGGCCTGCGGCGTCTCCGGGGGCGCCCAGGCCCGGCCGCTGGCCTGGTCGGCGGTGGGCACGCGGGTCGGCGTCCGGCCCGTGCGGCGCACCGCCTCGGCGAAGACCACGGCATCGGTGACGGCCGCACCTCCGGGGTCGTTGTTGAAGTAGACGAGGACGTCGGAGTCGCCGTGGGTCTCCGACAGCCGCTCGGCCCAGGCCTGCAGCGCCTCCGGGCGGTAGGCCCAGCCCTCGACCCCGGTGTGCAGGCGCAGGTACCCCCAGTCGGCGGTGCGCCACAGCGGCGCGACCGGCTGCTCGGCCCGGTCGGCCCAGCACAGCGCCGCGCCGTAGCGCTCGAGCAGCGCGCGGACCTCGTCGGTCCACCAGGAGTCGTGCCGCGGCTCGACGGCGACGCGCACGCCGGCCGGGAACTGCGCGAGGCACTCGCGCAGCAGGTCCGGGTCGGCCTTCAGCGTGGGCGGCAGCTGCAGCAGGACGGCGTCGAGCCGGTCGCCGAGGCCGGCCATCCGGTCCACCAGCCGGGCGACCGGCTCCCCGGGGTCGCGCAACCGCTTGACGTGGGTGAGGAACCGGCTGGCCTTGACCGCCCACCGGTAGTCGGCGGGTGTGCGCTCCCGCCAGGCCTCGAAGGTGGTCCGCTCGGGCAGCCGGTAGAAGGCGTTGTTGCTCTCGACGGTGGCGAAGTGCTCCGCGTGGTGCTCCAGCCACAGCCGCTGCGGCAGCTTCGGCGGGTAGAAGCGGCCGCGCCAGTCGCGGTACTGCCAGCCCGACGTCCCGATGACCACCGCCACGACCAGCGCCTACCCGCCCCGACCGCCGCCGACGCGGACCGGTCGCGCCCCCGGATTGGGGGGATCCGCTCCCCCTCCGCTCGGCTGCCGGGCGCGTCGCCGCGCGACGACCGTGACCCCCACGAGACCGGCCCACGGTGGTGTGGGGTCCGGCGCGACTGCGGAGTAGGCGATGACCAGGACACGACCGACCCAGCACGGCGGTCGCGGGGGTGCGCACAAGGCTGTGGTTCCCCCCGCGTCGCGAACGTCCCGATCCCCCAGGCGACTGATCGCCGGCGGTCTGGTGGCCCTGACGGCCACCGGGAGCCTCGTGACCTTCGCGACCATGGCCCAGGCCGGGAACCCGCCCCTGGGTCCCGGCAACATCGAGGTCTTCCCCAAGCGCGACATGGTGGCCCTCGAGGGCTACACCGACCAGGCCGGCGAGACGGCGACCGTCACCGTCTCGCGCAACGGGCAGCAGATCGGGATCGGTGAGGGCGTCGTCGACGCGACCGGCTTCCTGGAGTTCAACCACCCGGGTGGCTCCTGCTGGACCGGCGTGACGCCCAACATCCAGGGCGGCGACCTCGTCGAGGTGCGCTTCAGCGAGACCGCCTTCACCGACGGCGCCTACGTCAGCTCGGCGAAGATCACCAGTGTCACGCACAGCGACTTCGGCGCGACGGCGGCGGACGGCGACGTCGAGGGCACGGTCACCATCAGCGGCACCTACGGCGACGACTTCGGCACCCGCTTCGACCTCTCGCGCTTCGTCGTCGAGGTGGTCAACCCGGAGATGCGCCGTCCCGACCCCAGCACGCCGCCCACCCTCATCGGCGAGCGGGCGATCGGCTGGACGCCGGTCGTCGACCCGGCCGAGCCCAACGGCGGCCCCGGGTACGAGGTCACGGGCACCGCTGGGGACGGCGCCTTCTCGGTCACCTTCGGCATGTACTCCGCCGCCGACGCCGAGCGCGTCCTCGACGGCGAGCACGTGGTGACCTCCTGGATGCAGGACTCGGGCGAGCTGGCCCTCGGCAACTCGCTGTACGAGTTCGGCGAGACCGACGGCCCCGGCTTCGGTGGCTGCCCGGCCGGTCCGGCCTCGCAGGCCCCGGTGCCTCCCACGAGCGTCACGGCGACCCGTAGCGGCACGGACGTCACGCTGACCTGGACGACCCCGGCCCAGCCGGTGGACGCCAACCCGGTCACCCAGTACCGGGTGGCCGTCGTCGACGGGGTCACCGGGCAGGAGATCGCCGTCCGCCAGGGCGCCAACCCCGGCGAGAACTCGGCGACCATCCACGGCCTGGTCGCCGAGCAGGCCTACGGGCTCATCCTCGAGGCCACCAACGGCCAGTGGAGCCCCGTGGTGCAGCTGGGCACGCTCAACGCCGACGGCAGCATCACCCCGGCGACCGACCCGACCAACCCCGACACCACCGGTGGCGGCACGGGCGGCACGGGTGACGGCACCGGGGGTGGCGGCACCGTCGAGACCCCGACCGAGCCGGTCGTGGTGCCTCCGACGGCGCCCTCGCTCACCCGCGTCCTGGCCGGCCACGAGTCGGTCACGGCGGAGTGGACGGCCGCCCAGCCGGGCAACCCCACCAGTGCGATCACCGGCTACGAGGTCGTGGCCACGCCGCCGGTCGGCAGCGCCGCCACCCCGGTGACGGCAGCGGTCGCCGCCACGGCCACCTCCGGCACGGTCACCGGCCTGACGAACGGCGTCGACTACACCGTCCAGGTGTTCGCCCTGGCCGGCACCCAGCGCACGGGCAGCACCACGGCCACGGGCGTCAACGCGGTCGTCAAGCCGAGCGACGTCGTGACGGTCAGCCGGGCCCAGTACCGCGCCGACCGGCGCGAGTACCGGATCTCCGGCACCGCCCAGGACACCAGCGCCAACCGGGTGCACCTGCGGGTCGGCGACGTCGCGGGCAGCGGCGCGGTCATCCAGGTCAACGTCCCGGTCCTGGCCGACGGCACCTGGTCGGTGGACCTCCGCAACGGTCCGGTCCTGCCGACCAACAACCGGTTCAACGTCACCTCCGACTCGGGGGCCAGCACGGTCGCGGCTCTGACGCGGTCGCGCTGATCCGGCCGGCACACGTCGGGGCAGCAGCCGGGCCCTGACACCCCGGACACACCGAGGGCCCGTTCCCGTTCGCGGGGGCGGGCCCTCGGTGCGCACGCGTGACTGCGCCACCGCGCGGGCACACCGACCCGCGTGACCGACCTCCCCCCGACCGTCTTCGTCCTGTTCGGCGCCACCGGTGACCTGTCCCGCCGGATGGTGCTGCCGGCCTTCTTCGAGCTCGCCCAGCGCGGCCTGCTCCCGGAGGACTGGCGGTTGGTCGGGAACGGCCGCGGCGACGTCTCGCACGTGGACTTCGCCGACCTGGTGCACGACGCGCTCACCGAGTTCGGCCCGCACCCCGACCAGGGCCCGTGGGAGGAGTTCGCCGCGCGGCTGCGCTTCGCCGGCGGCGGTTTCGCGGAGTCCGACCCGGGCAGCCTGCTCGACGTCCTCGGCGAGGCGCGCGAGGAGCTGGGCGGCGACCCGCAGCTGGTGCACTACCTGGCCGTGCCGCCGTCGGCCTTCGAGAAGCTGACCCGGGCACTGGGGCAGCACGGGCTCACCGAGGGCGCACGCGTCGTCTACGAGAAGCCCTACGGCACCTCGCCGGAGAGCTTCCGCGAGCTCGACGACCTGGTGCACTCCGTGCTCGACGAGGACCAGGTCTTCCGGATCGACCACTTCCTAGGCAAGGAGGGCACCCAGGACCTGCACGTGCTGCGCTTCGCCAACGGCCTGTTCCAGCACGCGTGGCACCGCGACCACGTGGCGCAGGTGCAGGTCGACGTCCCCGAGGACCTCGACGTCGCCCAGCGCGCGGAGTTCTACGACGCCACCGGTGCCGCCCTCGACATGCTGGTCACCCACCTGTTCCAGGTCGCCGCCGAGGTCGCGATGGAGCCGCCGGCCAGCTTCGACCCCGCCGACCTGCAGGAGGCCCGCGAGGGCGTGCTCGCCGCCTTCCGGCCCCTGGACCCCGACGAGGTCGTGCTCGGCCAGTTCGACGGCTACACCGAGATCGAGGGCGTCAGCGACGACTCGCGGACCGACACCTACGTCGCCGCCCGGCTGTGGGTCGACACCGACCGCTGGCACGGCGTCCCGTTCGTGCTGCGGACCGGCAAGCGGATGGCGGCCAGCGAGCAGCGGGTGAGCCTGCTGCTGCGCCGTCCCGACGGGCCGGTCACCGACGTCCCCGGCCACGGCAACGTGCTGTCCCTGTCGCTGTCGGGGTCGGGCGCGGTGGACCTGCAGGTCGTCGCCAAGGAACCCGGTCCCGACCTCTCCCTCGCCACGGCGACGGCCACGCTGCAGCTGGCCGACGTCCCCGGGGGGACGCCGCTGCCGCCCTACGTGTCCCTGCTGCACGACGTGCTCGTCGGCGACCGGTCGCTGTTCACCAGCAGCGACGGCCTGGCGCACGCGTGGCGGGCGTTCGCCCCGCTGCAGCAGCGCCCCCCGCAGGTGCACCGCTACGCGCCGGGCTCCTGGGGCCCGGAGGAGGCCGAGGCGCTGGCCGAGCCGTGCGGCTGGCTGCTGGGCGACGGACGCCGCTGAAGAAGGACCACCCTTCCCCCCACGCCTCGCACGCTCGGCGCGGGCCCCTGAAGGGTGGCCGCCGTCCGAGAGCCCCGGAACGCCGACAGGGGCGGCCCCGCGAGTGCGGGACCGCCCCTGCCGGGCAGTGCTGGTGGTGCGGTGCCCCTCAGCGCGAGGGGCGGGCGGGACTCAGAAGTCCATGCCGCCCATGCCGCCGTCGGCGCCCGGCACGGCCGGGGCGGCCTTCTCCGGCTTGTCGGCGATGACGGCCTCGGTGGTGAGGAAGAGCGCCGCGATGGAGGCGGCGTTCTGCAGCGCCGAGCGGGTCACCTTGGCGGGGTCGATGATCCCGCTGGCGACCAGGTCCACGTACTCGCCGGTCGCGGCGTTGAGGCCCTGACCGGTCTCCGAGTTGCGCACCTTCTCCGCCACGACGCCGCCCTCGAGGCCGGCGTTGACGGCGATCTGCTTCAGCGGCGCCTCGAGCGCGACGCGCACGATGTTGGCACCGGTGGCCTCGTCACCCTCGAGGTCGAGCTTCTCGAACGCGACGGTGGTGGCCTGCGCCAGGGCGACGCCACCACCGGCGACGATGCCCTCCTCGACGGCGGCCTTCGCGTTGCGGACGGCGTCCTCGATGCGGTGCTTGCGCTCCTTGAGCTCGACCTCGGTCGCGGCGCCGGCCTTGATGACGGCGACGCCACCGGCCAGCTTGGCCAGGCGCTCCTGCAGCTTCTCGCGGTCGTAGTCGGAGTCCGACTTCTCGATCTCGGCGCGGATCTGGTTCACCCGGCCGGCGATCTGGTCGCTGTCACCGGCGCCCTCGACGATCGTCGTCTCGTCCTTGGTGACGACGACCTTGCGGGCGCGGCCCAGCAGGGAGACGTCGGCGGTGTCGAGCTTGAGGCCGACCTCCTCGCTGATGACCTGGCCACCGGTAAGGATGGCGATGTCGGCGAGCATGGCCTTGCGGCGGTCACCGAAGCCGGGGGCCTTGACGGCGACCGACTTGAAGGTGCCACGGATCTTGTTCACGACCAGGGTCGCCAGGGCCTCGCCCTCGACGTCCTCGGCGATGATGGCCAGCGGCTTGCCCGACTGCATGACCTTCTCCAGCAGCGGGAGCAGGTCCTTGACCGAGCTGATCTTGGAGTTGACCACGAGCACGTACGGGTCGTCGAGGACGGCCTCCATGCGCTCGGCGTCGGTGACGAAGTAGGGCGAGATGTAGCCCTTGTCGAAGCGCATGCCCTCGGTGAGCTCGAGCTCGAGGCCGAAGGTGTTGCTCTCCTCGACGGTGATGACGCCTTCCTTGCCGACCTTGTCCATCGCCTCGGCGATGAGCTCACCGATGGCGGTGTCGGCGGCGGAGATCGACGCGGTGGCGGCGATCTGCTCCTTGGTCTCGACGTCCTTGGCGGTCGAGAGGAGGTACTCGGTGACCGACTCGACGGCCTTCTCGATGCCCTTCTTCAGGGCCATCGGGTTGGCGCCGGCGGCGACGTTGCGCAGACCCTCGCGGACGAGCGCCTGGGCGAGCACGGTGGCGGTGGTGGTGCCGTCACCCGCGACGTCGTCGGTCTTCTTCGCGACCTCCTTGACGAGCTCGGCGCCGATCTTCTCCCACGGGTCCTCGAGCTCGATCTCCTTGGCGATGCTCACACCATCGTTGGTGATGGTGGGGGCGCCCCACTTCTTCTCGAGGACGACGTTGCGGCCCTTCGGGCCGAGGGTCACCTTGACGGCGTCGGCGAGGGTGTTCATGCCCCGCTCGAGGCCGCGGCGAGCCTCTTCCTCGAAGGCGATCATCTTGGCCATGTGGTGATGTCCTCCATGCATGGATCGCTGCACGGCCGGGACCGGCGCCCGCGACGGACGACACCAGCGCGGCGGGCACTCCGTCGGCCCGCACACCAGTGCCTCACCGTTCCGACCTGATTGGCACTCGGCACTGTCGAGTGCCAACCCGAGTCTGGCACTCGCCCCTGCCGAGTGCAAGAACGGGGTGACCCGGGCGGCTGTTCCGGGCCGTCAGCGACCTCCCGAGACCTCGGCGGTCGGCACGGGCGCCGGCGCCTGCCGGGCCGCAGGGCCCCAGGGGCCGCGGGCCGCCGCGGCCCCCCACACGCGCAGCACCAGCGACGGGGACAGGCGCATGAGCCGCCACATCACGCGGGCCTGACGCGGCGCCACGATGACCGCCCGGTTGCGGTCCACGCCGCGGAGGACGTCGGCGGCCAGGGCCTCGGCGCTGTACAGCCGCCCACCGCTGAACCGGGTGATGAGGGCACGGGTGTCGATCCCCTCGACGCTGGGCACCCGCGGCAGGTCGGCGGGCATCCCCTTGTCGAGGATCGGCGTGTCCACACCACCGGGGCAGACGACGCTCACCCGGACGCCCCGGGGGGCGCCCTCCGCCCGCAGGCTCAGCGACAGCCCGACCACCGCCCACTTCGTCGTCGCGTACGGAACGGACCCGGGCGACGGCAGGAGGCCGGCCAGCGACGCGGTGTTGACGATGTGGCCGTGCCCCTGGCGCACCATCAGCGGATAGGCGGCGTGCACGCCGTGCACCACACCCCGGAGGTTGACGTCGAGGGTCCGGCCCCAGTGCGCCAGGGCCAGCTCCTCCGCCGGCCCGCCGATCCCGATACCGGCGTTGTTGAACAGCAGGTCCAGCCGGCCGTGCCGCTCCGCGGTGCCGGTGACGAGCGAGGCGACCGCGTCCGCCTCGCGCACGTCGACGACGGCAGCCGTCGCCGTGCCGGGCCCGGTGGCGCGCAGCCGCTCCGCGGCCTCCTCGGCCGCCGCGCCGTCGACGTCGGCGAGGACCACCCGGTCCCCGCGGCGCACCAGCGCCGTCCCCAGGGCTCGTCCGATCCCGGATGCACCACCCGTGACGATCGCGACGCGCGACATGGCCACCCCCTCGTCCCCCGGCGCCGACCGCGCCTCCCGGGGGCAGCGTCCCGCGGTCACGCGCGCGGGACCACACTCCCGCCCACGGCTGCGGCACCGGCTCGCAGCGCGGGCGGACGCGCTCGACGGACCACGGGGACGGCACCGGGTGGCGGTGTCCGAGCGAGCCGCCCCGCGAGGGTCGGCCGGCGGCGCGGGGGCCGGAGGCCCCCGGACGTCGGGCAACGGCTGGGCTCGACGCGACACGTGGACGAGACGTGGTCGCGGTGTCGTCCGGAGGACGACGGTCAGCACAGCACCGAGGCCCGGCCCCCTCTCGGGGAACCGGGCCTCGGTGGTCGTGCTGAGGTGGTTCTCAGGCGCTGTGCCGGGTGCTCGCCTACGCGAGCTCAGGCGACGCGGACGGCGTCGGCCTGCGGACCCTTCTCGCCCTGGACGACCTCGAAGGTGACCCGCTGGCCCTCGTCGAGGCTCTTGTAGCCGTCCATCTGGATGGCCGAGTAGTGGACGAAGACGTCCTGACCGCCGTCGACGGCGATGAAGCCGAAGCCCTTCTCGGCGTTGAACCACTTCACGGTGCCCTGTGCCACGTGCGCTCCCACGTTTCGTGCCTGCGGACGACCTCCCACCGACCAGGGAGGCCGGGTCGAGCTCTTCCGCCCGCAGATCACGAACGTGGAACCGAACCGCGGGAGAACGTACAGCACAAAACGCGTGGTGAGAGCAGGCTCACGCACACGGGACCCCAGATCGAGGGGGACACCCGTCCCCCGCGACCCGGCACCACCCCGGCGGGTCAGCCGATGAGCCCCGCGCCCCGGACCGAGGACAGGGACGGCGCCACCCGGTGGGTCGGCCCGACGACCGGCTCCAGCGGGTCGAGGGTCTTCAGCCCCTCGCCGGTGTTGAGGATGACGGTCTCCTCCGCCGGGTCCAGCCGACCGTCCTCGACCAGCTGGCGCAGCACCGCGGTGGTGACGCCGCCCGCCGTCTCGGCGAAGACGCCGGTGGTGCGGGCCAGGTCGCGGATGCCCCGCACGATCTGGGCGTCGTCCACCCGGCCGACGGCGCCGCCGGTGCGCCGGATGGCGTCGAGGGCGTAGGGGCCGTCGGCGGGGTTGCCGATGTTCAGCGACTTGGCGATCCCGGTCGGCTTGACCGGCTTGACGACGTCCCAGCCGTTGTCGAAGGCGGTGGCGATGGGGTCGCAGCCGGCGGACTGGGCGCCGAAGATCGTCCACTCGGTGGCCTCGACGATGCCGGCCGCGGTCAGCTCGCGGAACGCCTTGTCCACCTTGGTGAGCAGCGAGCCCGACGCCATCGGGATGACGACCTGGGCCGGGATCCGCCAGCCGAGCTGCTCGGCGATCTCGTAGCCCATCGTCTTGGAGCCCTCGGCGTAGTAGGGCCGCACGTTCTGGTTGACGAAGGCGGTGTCCTCGAACTCGTCGGTCTCGGCGAGCTCGCTGGTCAGCCGGTTGACGTCGTCGTAGGAACCGTCGACGGCGACCAGCGTCTGCCCGTAGATGGCCGACTGCACGACCTTGCCCGGCTCGAGGTCCGACGGGATGAAGACGAAGGAGGGCAGGCCGACGCGGGCGGCGTGCGCGGCCACCGAGTTGGCCAGGTTGCCGGTCGAGGCGGCGGCGATCTTCGCGTAGCCCAACCGCTTGGCGGCGGTGGCGGCCAGGCTGACCACGCGGTCCTTGAAGGAGTGGGTGGGGTTGGCCGAGTCGTCCTTGACCCACAGCCCGCCGGTGAGGCCCAGCTCGGCGGCCAGCCGGTCGGCGCGCACGAGCGGGGTCATGCCCGGGTCGAGGGTGACGCGGTCGGCCGGGTCCTGGCCCACGGGGAGCAGCGCGGCGTAGCGCCAGATGTTCTGCGGGCCGGCCTCGATCTGCTCGCGGGTGACCGCCCGCATGAGCTCGGGGTCGTAGTCGACCTCCAGCGGGCCGAAGCACTCGGCGCAGGCGTGCTCGGCGATGAGGCCGAAGGTGGCGCCGCAGTTGCGGCAGACGAGCCCGCGGGCCGGGGACGGCGGGACGGGGCCGCCCGCGCCGGAGTCGGCCTGCAGAGAACCGGGAGCGGTCAGGGTCATGCGACGACTACCTCCTCATCTTCCCCGCGTCGGGCCGTCGAGCCGCGCGGGACGGAATTGGCACCCTTCCGCTGCGCGGACGCGCGGTGCGGCGGTTGCCGGGGCTTCGTCGGGCCGTGTCCCTCTGCCCCTCTGGATGAGTGGAACGCCCAGGACTCTACCCACGTCGCGGGCGTCGCAGTGGGCCGGGCCAGGATGGGCTGGTGAGCACGCGCGTCGTCTACACCGACCTCGACGGCACGATGGTCGGCCCACGCGGCTCCTTCTGGCACACCGAGGGACGTGAGCTGACCGCCGAGCCGGCGGCCACCCTGCTGGAGCTGCACCGCGCCGGCGTGGCGCTCGTGCTGGTCAGCGGCCGCACCTTCGAGCAGGTGGTGGAGGCGGCGCGGATCTTCGCCGCCGACGGCGCCATCGCCGAGCTGGGCGCCACGATCAGCTGGGACGCCGCCCGGCGGACCCACCGGCTGACCGGCGCGCTGCCCGCGGAGCACGCGGGGCGCACGCCGATGGCGGTGATGGCCGAGCTCGGGGTGGTCGACGCCCTGGTCGCCCAGTACCCCGGGCAGGTCGAGTGGCACGCGCCGTGGCACGCCACCCACCAGACCGACGCCCTGCTGCGCGGCCGCTTGGACCCGCTGGCGGTGGACGCCTGGCTCGCCGAGCGGGGGCTGGGCTGGCTCACCCTCAAGGACAACGGGGCGCTGCCGCGCACGGCCCGCACGACGCTGGCACCCGCCGAGGCGCCGGTGCGGGTCTACCACCTGATGCCGCGCGGGATCACGAAGGGCGCGGCGATCGCCTGGGACCTCGAGCGGCGCGGGCTGACCCCGGCCGAGGCGGTGGCCATCGGCGACAGCGTCAGCGACCTCGAGATGGCGCCCGCGGTCGGCCGGCTGTGGATCACCGCGAACGGGGCCACCGTCGACGGCATGGCCGACCTGCTGGCCGCCGTCCCCAACGTGTCGGTGACCGACGCCCCGATGGGCGAGGGCTGGGCCCAGGCCGTCCGCGCGTCGCTGTGACACTGCGATCCTCCGGATCGCACCGCGGCCGATTGCCGTCCCCCTGCTGCGCGGAGCCGCTGCGCGCGAACGCGGGGAGGACCCTCCGGGCCCGTCCCCGCGTCCCGCCCTCGCAGGGCGGCTCACCTCCTGCTACGACGTCACGTCGCGGCGGGAGAAGTGCCGCAAGCCCAGTGCCGTGAACACCACCGCGTAGACCAGCGACTGGACGACGCCGCGGAACAGGTCGCCGGAGTCGACGGGGGTCTGCAGCAGGTCGGTCCAGGCGAACTCCTCCGCGGTCGGGAAGAAGTCGCGGATGGACCCCAGCTGCTCGACCTGGTCGAGGATCGCGAAGACGAACATCGTGAACACCGCCCCGCCGACCGCGGCCAGCGGCGCGTCGGTCACGGTGGACAGCCAGAACGCCAGCGTGCCGACGACGAGCAGGTGGACGGCGAGGTAGCCGACCATCCCGGCCAGCCGCAGCAGCCCCTCCCCCTGGCCCAGCGTGACGCCGACCGGTGTCCGGACGGCGTCGAAGCCGAACGCGATGCCGCCGGCGAGCAGCGCGGTGAGCACGAGCGTGACCAGCGCGCCGACCGACAGCACCAGGGCGGCCAGCCACTTCTGCCGGAGCAGCCGCATCCGCGGCACCGGGGTGGCCAGGGTGTAGCGCAGCGACCCCCACTGGGCCTCGCTGGCCACCGTGTCGCCGAAGAACAACGCGTACACGACGACCAGGAAGAAGCTCGTCGTCGCGAACAGCACGAACAGCGTGAAGTTCAGCCCGCTGGCGGTGGCGACGTCGACGAGGTTGATCCGGCTGTTCTCCTCGGCCTCCTCGGTGCCGCCCAGCTGGAGCGCGGCGATGAGGACCAGCGGCAGCGCCACCATCAGCACCAGGACGCCGAGGGTGCGCCGGCGCTTGAACTGCCGGCGCAGCTCGACCGACAGCCGCAGCGTGCGCTCGGGCCGGTACCCGGCGACCGCCCCGGTCGGCTGCACGTGCCCGGTGGTCACGCGTCCTCCCCCACCAGTGCCAGGAACGCGTCCTCCAGCCGCCGGCGCGGCGTGAACGCGTCCACCGCGATGCCGCCCGCCACCAGCGCCTGCAGCGCCCGCGCCCGGCCGGCGCCGTCGAGGTCGGCGACCAGCCCCTCGTCGGTCCGCTCCACCGTCACCCCGGGCAGCCCGGTGAGGACGGCGGCCGCCCGCTCGGTGTCGGCGTCGTCGGCCAGGCCGACCAGCACCGACCCGCCGGTGCCGACGATCTCCTCGACCGTGCCCTGGGCGATCTTCTGCCCCTTGGCCATGACGACGACGTGGCTGCAGGTCTGCTCGATCTCGCTGAGCAGGTGGCTGGAGACGATCACCGTGCGGCCGGTCGCCGCGTAGGAGCGCAGCACCTCGCGCATGGCGTGGATCTGGGGCGGGTCCAGCCCGTTGGTCGGCTCGTCGAGCACCAGCAGGTCGGGCAGCCCCAGCATCGCCTGGGCGATCGCGACCCGCTGGCGCATGCCCTGGCTGTAGCGGCGCACCGGCCGGTCGATCGCGGTCCCGAGGCCGGCGACCTCGATGGCCTCCGCCATGTGCGCGTCCTCGGCGGGGCGGCCGGTGGCGGCCCAGTACAGCCGCAGGTTGTCGCGGCCGGACAGGTGCGGCATCAGCCCGGTGCCCTCGACGAACGACCCCAGCCGGGACAGCACCGGCGCGCCCGGGCGGATCTCGTGGCCGAAGACGGTGATCCGCCCCTCGGTCGGCCGGATCAGCCCCATGAGCATGCGCAGCGACGTCGTCTTGCCCGCGCCGTTGGGGCCGAGCAGGCCGAGGACCTGGCCGCGGCGCACCTCGAAGGAGAGGTCGCGGACGGCGACGAAGCCGTCCTTGTAGGCCTTGGAGACGCCGGTGAAGCGCAGCGGCACGTCCTCGCCGTCGGGCTCGACCACCGAGACCCGCCGGCGGCGCCGGCGTCCCCACAGCAGCGCGGCCAGCCAGCCGAGCAGGCCCAGCGCCACCACGACGCCGAGCAGCACCCACCAGCGGGAGGTGCCGTCGGCGGCCTCGGTGCGCCCGCCGACCTCCGGGACGGCGAGGGCGGCGGCGTCCCCGCCCCCGGCCAGCGCGACGGAGTAGACGGCCGCCTCGGCCGGCAGCGCGAACGCCTGGTCGGTCGAGGAGACGACCACGCGCATCGTGTGCCCGGCCTCGAAGCGGTGCACGATCCCCGGCAGCGTCACGCTCACCCGCGTCGGCGCGGTCGGGTCGGCGGACAGGCCGGTGAGCGCCAGCGGTGCGACCAGGCCCGACGGCAGCGTCGCCGTCCCGTCGGGGGCGACGTCGTAGAGCTTGGCGAACAGGGTCGCCGAGCCGCCGGGCGAGGCGACGCCGAGGTCGATCGTGGAGGCGCCGACGACCTCCACCGCCTCGTCCAGCGGCTCGCTCTCGAAGGCGGCGAACTGGCCGGGGATCTCGAACGACTGCCCCGCCAGCGCCGAGGCCAGCGAGCCCAGCCCCGGGACGACGGTGATCGCGGCCGGCGTCCCACCGGGGGGCGTGACGACCGGCTGCAGCGGACCGTCGACGGCGACCGCCCGGCGCTGCGCGGGCTCGGTGCCGGCCAGGCCCGGGTACGCCGGCGCGGTCACGGTGCGGTTGCCGCCCTGCACGGTCCCGACGGTCGCGGTGACGCCGGTCGGGGCGGGGAACTCGAAGCCGGTGCCGGGGTCCTCACCCCGGCCCCGCAGGTGCCAGTCGAACCAGCCGGCGACCTGCTCGCGCAGCTCCTCGGTGGTGCGCTCGGAGGCCTGCGCGTCGTGGCCGCCGGCGTACCACACGACCTTCACCGGGGTGCCGTCGGCGGCGATGCCGCGGGCGTTGGCGTCGGCCTGGCCCAGGCCGAACAGCGAGTCCTGGGTGCCCTGGACCAGCAGGGTGGGGGCGTCGATCCGGTCGAGCACCGCGGCCGGGCTGCTGCGGTCGAGCACGGCGGCGATCTCGGGGGTGAGCGTGCCGGTGGACGCCGCGGACTGGTACGCCGCGCAGACCTCGGCGGTGAAGCGGCCGCAGGTCAGCAGCTGCTCGACCGCCTGCGGGTCCACCGCCGCCGGGTCGATCGACCCGAGGTCCGCGGGGAGGTCCGCGGGCGGGCCGCCGGCCGCGGCAGCGCCGTCGCCGTCGCCGTCTCCGTCGCCGCCGCCGAGCGCGCCGAGCAGCCCGCCGGTGGGGGCCGACCCGACGCCGAAGAACAGGCCCGACCACAGCCGCTTGTAGACCCCGCCGTCGGCCGCCTGCGGGGTGGCCGCGACGGTGTCCGCGGCCGGCTCGCCCACCTGCGAGGGGAAGAACGCGGCGGTCAGGGAGTTCCAGGTGATCTGCGGGGCGATCGCGTCGACGCGGTCGTCGTAGCCGGCGCCGAGCAGGGCCAGGGCGCCGCCGTAGGAGGCCCCGGCGACGCCGACCCGCGGGTCGCCCTCGGCGTCGAGCAGGACGTCGTCGCGCCCCGCGAGCCGGTCGAGCAGCGCGGAGAGGTCGGCCACCTCGAACCGCGGGTCGTCCAGCCCGATCCGGCCGGTGCTCTCCCCGAAGCCGCGGGCCGAGTAGGTCAGGACGACGTAGCCGCGGCCGGCCAGGTCGCGGGCGTCGTCGGCCACCGAGTCCTTGCTGCCGCCGAAGCCGTGGGCGAGGACGACCGCCGCCGCCGGCTCGTCGGCCGTCGCGGATGCGGGCAGGTACAGGGTGGTGTCGAGCTCGGCGGCGTCCGCGCCCGTGCCGACGGGGACCCGTGCCTCCTCGGTGGTGACGTCCTCGGCCGCCGCGGCCGGGACGACGGGCAGCAGCCCGGCCACGGCCAGGGTGAGCAGCAGGAGCAGGGCGGCGGACGTCGCGCGGGCGCCGGGACGCGGGCGGGGACGCACGGGCCCGCGAACGGGACGCACGGAGCCGCCAACGCGCGGCCGCGCCCGGTGGTTCCGGAGGCGGGCGGAACCGGTCAGGGCAGCCACTCGCCGGTGGTGACGACCACGAGACCGGGCGTCCCGACGTCCGGGACCTCGAAGAAGCGCACCGCCGGGCCGCTGATCTCCGGGAACTGCTGGACGAGCTGGATGGCGGCGTCGTACTGGGCCTGGTCGCCGTCGGTGTAGTAGACGGTCGTCGTCGCGACGTCGGCGCCGTCGTACTGCCCGACGCCCGCGGACGACCAGCCCCCGGAGGTCAGCTCCGCGGCGATGTCCCCCGCCAGGCCGGGGACGCCCGTGGCGTTGAGCACGGTCACGGGCACGCGCACCGGCGTGGCGGGCGCGGCGTCGACCGGCGGCAGCGGCTGGACGTCCAGCGGCGGCAGGGCGGAGCTCGGCACGGCGGGGGCCGGCACCGTCGCGCTGGGCTCGGTCGAGGCGTCGCGCGAGACCTCCTGGGCCTCGGGCGAGGTGAAGGAGTAGACGCCGAGCACCACGAGGGCGACGACGGCGACGGCCAGCAGGCCCACCGCGGCGCGGCGCACCCCGGTGGTGCGCCGCTCCTCCTGGCGGGCGGCGCGGACGGCGCGCAGCCGCTCGGCCTCGGCGGCCTGGCGCTCCGCACGGAACGCGGCGCGGCCCCCGACGACGCCGGTGGAGCTGCCGGTGTCCGGCCCGCGGCGGTCCTCGTGGTCGTCCGGCGGGTCCGCGTCGCCGTACCGGTCGTCGTCGTACTCGTCGCCGTACCGGTCGTCGTCGTACTCGTCGTCGTGGACGGGCGTGCGGTCGGGGATGGCCTCGGTCGCGGGCGCGGCCGCGCGGGACGAGCCGGCGGGCGTGCGGTCGGGGATCGCCTCGGTGGCCGGCGGCGCGGGCGGGGCCTCGTCGCGGGTCCGGGAGGGGCTGGTCCAGTCGCGGTACCCCGGGGCGGCGCCGGGGGACGACGCGGCGGCCGGCGGCCGGCCGGAGGACCAGGCGGGCTCGTCGGCGGGCTGGGCCGCGGCCGGGTGACCCGTCGTCACCGCGGCGCCGACCGACGCCGCGTCGGCCGCCCACGGGCGGACCCGGTCCGCGGCACGGCGGCGGGGTGTCTCCGCGGGGCGGGCGGCCGGCGCCGGGTCGTCGGCCGGTTCGGGCGTGGGCACCGCCTGGAACGGGGCGACGGTGGTGCGGGGGGCAGCCGGCGCGGCCGGCGCCGCGGCCGCGGACGGCGGCACCGGCAGCCGCATGCGGGTCCGCGGCGCGGGCTCCGCGGGCCGCCGGTCGGCGGACGGGGTCGGCCGCGGGCGACCGGCCGAAGGCGCGGGGCGGGCGGCCGACGGCGCCGGACGGTCGGCGGACGGCGCGGCACCGGCGACCGGGACCGGTACCGGACGGGCGGGGACCGCAGCGGCGCGGCGGGCTCCTGCGGCGCGGCTGCCCTGGGCGGCGGGCACGGCGGCACGTGCAGCGCCGGCGGCCGAGCTGCCGCTCCGTGCAGCGGAGGCACCGCGCGACGCCGCCGGGACGGCAGGGCGGGCGGGTGCGGCGGCGCGGGCCGGGACGGCGGCGCGTGGCGGGGCGGCCGGCGGCACCGGGCGGCCCTGCGGGGGACGGGGGCGACCCGGGTCCTCCCCCGCCTCGAGCAGTCCGTCACGCCGTCGGTCGGCGCGACTGCGGTTGGGCGCCGTCGGGCGGTCGCCCAGCTCGCGTGCGGCCGGAGGCGCGGCGGGCGGGCCGTCGGTGCGGCGTCGTCCGTGCGGGACGGGGGTGCTCCCCCGGTCCGTTCCGTCACCGCCTGGCGCGGCGTGCCTGCCCACGGTGACCAAATCTAGAGGGCGCGGCCTCCGTTGCCCAGGAACTGAGACGATCGACGCTGTCCGCGCGCGGCGCGCAGCCGGCGCAGCCGCCGCACCAGCAGCGGGTCGGCCTCGAGTGCCGCAGGCCGGTCGACCAGGGCGTTCAGCACCTGGTAGTAGCGGGTCGGGGCCAGGCCGAAGCGGTCACGGATGGCCGTCTCCTTGGCACCGGGCCGACGCCACCACTGCCGCTCGAACGCGAGCATCTCGTGCTCGCGGCGGGTCAGGCCACCGGGTCGGGCGGGCGGGTCGGGGACGGGAGCGGGGGTCGGGTCGGCCGCCGGGGGAAGAGGCACCTCGCCCCCCGGCGGGGAGACCGCGGGAGCTGGTTCGGCAGACACGGGAGTCCTCCTTCGGAACACCCCCGACGGTAGTCCCGCCAACCGACATCCCGGAGCCACCGGCGCCCCGTGCAGGTGGGAGGACCCTCTCCTCCCCACCACTCGCGAGCTCGCGGCGGGCCCCGGGAGAGGGCCGGGTGGCGGGGGCGAGGGGGTCCTCCTTCAGACCGGCGCGGGCGCGGCCTCCACCCTCCGCCCGCGGACTCCGGCGCGGGCGTTGCGCAGGCTGTCGACCGTGAAGACGGCCAGGGCGATCCAGACGATGACGAAGCCGGCCAGCCGGGCCGGCGGCATGGGCTCCCCGTAGAGGAAGACGCCGATGGCCAGCTGCATGAGCGGCGTGACGTACTGCAGCAGACCGACCGTGGACAGGGGGATGCGCCGCGTCGCGCCGGCGAACAGCAGCAGCGGCACGGCGGTCGCCACGCCCGAGCTCAGGAGCAGCAGCAGGTGTCCGGTGCCGGCGCTGCCCGCCGTCCCCTCCCCCCGCGCGTGCAGGACGGCGAGGACCACCACCGCGGGGACGACGACCAGCGCGGTCTCCACGAACAGCCCGGGCGCGGCCGCGACGCGGACCAGCTTCTTCATCAGCCCGTACAGGCCGAAGCTGACCGCCAGCGCCAGGGCGATCCACGGCGGGCGGCCGTAGTCGACGGTGAGCACGCCCACCGCGACCGCGGCGATCCCGACGGCGACCCACTGCAGCCGGCGCAGCCGCTCGGCGAACACCACGACGCCGAGCAGCACGCTGACCAGCGGGTTGATGAAGTAGCCCAGCGAGGTCTCGACCACGTGCCCGGAGTTGACGGCGTAGACGAAGACCAGCCAGTTGGCGGCGATGAGCACCGCGGCGCCGGACAGCACCAGCAGCGCACGGCGGTCGGTGACCGTCGCGCGCACCTGCGGCCAGGCGCGCACCGCGGTCAGCAGGACGGCGACGAACAGCAGCGACCAGATGACCCGGTGGGCCACGATCTCCAGCCCGCCGGCGGGCTCGAGCAGGGGGAAGTACAGCGGGAACAGCCCCCAGAGGCCGTACGCGGCCAGTCCGGAGGCGACCCCGGCGCGCCGCTCGTCCACGCGTGGCAGGCTACGCCTGGCCCCGTCCCGAACCCGTGGCCGTGAGGAGGACGGGGTCGCTCACCCGGTCTGGATGTAGTCGACCAGCTGGGCGCGCTCCTCCTCCAGCTGGTCGAGCCGGGCCTTGACGACGTCGCCGATGGAGACGATGCCCACCAGGGCGCCGTGCTCGACGACGGGGACGTGCCGCACCCGGTGCTCGGTCATCGTGCGGGCCAGCTCCTCGACGCCCGCGTCCGGGACGCAGGTGTGCACCTGCGCGGTCATCACGCTGGCGACCGGGTCGGCGAGCAGCCCGGCGCCGCGCTCGTGCAGCGCCCGGACGACGTCCCGCTCGGAGACGATCCCGTCGACGCGGCGTCCGTCCTGGGAGACCACCAGGGCACCGACCCCGTGCTCGGCGAGCAGCGCGAGGGCGGTGCGGACGCTGGCGGCCGCGTCGACGGTGGCGACGTCGGCTCCCTTGCGGCGGAGCAGCTGACGGATGTGCATGCCGGACCTCCTCGCCGTCGGGTCGCGCGGGCCGAGTGTGCTCCCGGTCACAGGCCCCCGGCAACGCCCGGAGCGGCCTACCGTCGTCGGTGTGCGAACCCGTACCGAGACGCGTCGGCCCACGCCGCTGCAGTGGGTGCGTTACGCGCTGGGCGGCCGGCTGCCGCGGGAGCTCTCCCCGTGGGTCCTGGCCGACACGACGGAGCCCGGCTGGGTGCGCCGCCACCTGACGCGGGCGGTGGTGCAGCTGCTGCCGGTGCTCGTGCTGTGCGTCGCCGTCGTCCCCGTGCCGCTGGTCTACCGGCTCTCCGCCGCCGCCGGCGGGCTGCTCATGGGGCTCATCTTCTCGACGGCGTTCATGGTCGAGACCACCGAGCACCGGGTCGCCAAGGCCGGTTACCCGCCGGGCACGGCGGCGCGGCTGCGCGCCGAGCGCAGCGAGCGGGAGCAGCTCGAGCGGCGCTCCCCCTACCGGCGGGACGGCGCCGGCAGCTTCGACTGAAGAACGACCCCCGCCTCACGAGCTCGGCGCCCTGGCCCCCGTCCGGGGCACCGCGCCGCGCCTGCGAGGCGTGGGGGTAGGGAGGTCCTACTGGTCCTCGACGCGGAAGCCGATGGACAGCCGCACCTGGAAGTAGTTGACGTCGCCGTCGACCACCTGGCCGCGGATCTCCCTGGTCTCGAACCACTCGATGTGCCGCACCGTCTGCGCGGCCTTGCGGATCGCGGTGCGGATGGCGTCGTCGACGCTGGTCTGGCTGCTGCCGACGATCTCGCTCAGCCGGTAGACGTGGTCGGACACGGCCGCCTCCAGGGTTCGGCGCCGGCGCCGTCGTCTCGGCGCCGGCCGAGCGCCACGCTAGCGGCGGGCCGCCCGGCCCACCACGGGACGGGCTTTACCCATTCCTTACCCGGCGCTGGTCCCGCACCGGCCGCCGACCGCCTAGCGTGGAGGGAATCCCTCCCCGCCCCTCGGACACCCGCGGCAGGACGACGATGACGGATCTACACCTCGTGGTCGGTGGTCTGCTCACCCGCGACCCCGTGCTGGCGCCCCTGCTGCTGAACTACGCCGCGGCCCTGCAGTGGGCGCAGGCTCCGGCACCGACCTCGATCGCCCCGAGCTGGGCGGCCGACGAGCGCCCCGGCGCCCCGGACGGCGGTGAGCTGCTCACCGTCGAGGCGCACGTGTCCCGGGACACCCCGCACCCGCACCGCTGCCTCGACACGGTGCTCGACACGGTGCACACCGTCCTGACCCGCGGGCCGATCCGCGTCGAGCGCCTGGCCGACGTCGACGTCCCGGACATCGGCGGGGGGACCGTCTCCCGCGCCGCCACCTGGGCGCTGACCCTGGCCGCGCCGGACGTCCTCGACCGGCCGGCCACCGGCTACCGACCGTCGGGGGCGGCCAGCTCCAACCGGTAGCCGTGCCCGCGCACGGTGACGATCTGCGGTACCCGGCGGCCGGGCGGGGCGACCTCCTGCAGTTTGCGCCGCAGCGCCGCGACGTGGACGTCGAGGGTCTTCGTCGAGCCGAACCAGTTCTCGTCCCAGACGTCGGCCATCAGCTGCTCCCGGCTGTGCGCCACCTCGGGCTGGGCGGCCAGCCGCGCGAGCAGGTCGAACTCCTTGGGTCGCAGGTGCACCTCGCCGCCGGCCACCGTGACCCGGTGCCGGGCGACGTCGACCACCAGGTCACCCACGGCGCGGACGGCGGGCCCCGTCGTCCCGCTGCTGCCACCGCGGCGCAGGTGCGCCCGGAGGCGGGCGTGCAGCTCGGCCAGCCGGACCGGTTTGACCAGGTAGTCGTCGGCGCCCGCCTCCAGGCCGACGACGACGTCCATCTCCGCCGAGCGCGCCGTCAGCATCACCAGCACGCACCCCGGCTGGGTGGCCCGCAGCTGCCGGCACACCTCCACGCCGTCGAGGTCCGGTAGGCCGAGGTCGAGCAGGACGAGGTCGACCGGGGCGGCCGCGGCGCGGGCCAGACCCGCGGCACCGGTGCGCTCCCAGGCCACGTCGTAGGCGTGGCTGCGCAGGCTCGACACCAGCGCCTCGCCGATGGACGTGTCGTCCTCGACCAGCAGCACTCGACCGGCCATGCGGGCATGGTGGCACCCCGTCCCCGGCCGCGGGTCCCGTCCGGCCGCGGCGGGATGCGGTGACAGCGCCCGCCGGCCGGAGCACGCTGACGGTCCCGAGCACCGTGACCGCCGGAGGGAGGTCCCGCCCGTGCGGACCCGGATCATCGCTCTCGCCGTCCTGACCTCCGTGCTCGCCACCTGCCTGTTCGCGGTCCCCCTGGCCGTGGCGGTGCTCGACTACTTGGTGCAGCACGAACGCACCCACCTCGAGCGCGCCGCGAGTTACGTGGCGATCGAGGTCTCGGGGGAGGTCTACGACGGGGACCCGATCGACCCCGAGGACCTCGAGGTCTACGACGAGGACTACGCCGTCGCCGTCTACGACGAGGACGGCGACCGACGGGCCGGCGCCGTCCCGGGCGACCACTCCGAGCTGCTCTCCCAGGCCCTCGACGGTGGGGTGGGTTCGCGGACGGGGGGCGACCTCCTGCTGGCCGCCTTCCCCGTCACCCACTCCGACGACGTGGTCGGCGCCGTACTCGTGGCCACCCCGCGGACCACCGTGCTGTGGAACGTGAGCGTCCTCTGGGGGGCGATGGCCGGCCTGGCGGCTGCCGCGGTGGCCGTCGCCTGGTTGGTCGGACGACGGCAGGCCCGCCGGCTGGCCCGGCCGCTGGAGGACCTGGAGGAGAGCGCCCGGCGGCTGGGCGACGGCGACTTCAGCGTCCGCAGCCACCGGGGCGGGATCGAGGAGATCGACGCGGTGGGGGCCGCGCTCGACGCGACCGCGATGCGCCTGGACGAGCTGCTCGCCCGCGAGCGCGCCTTCTCCGCCGATGCCTCCCACCAGCTCCGGACCCCGCTGGCGGGCATGCGGCTGCGCCTGGAGGCCGCGCTCGAGCGCTCCGACGCCGATCCGCGGCCGGCGATCGCCGCGACCCTGGTCGACGCCGACCGCCTCGAGGCGATCATCGACGAGTTGCTGACCCTGGCCCGGGTCGGGCAGCGCGCGCGGGACGCTCTGGTGGAGCCGCTGGACCTGGAGACCCTGATCGGGGAGCTGTCGCCGGAGTGGGGCGCGCGCCTGGCACTGCACGGCCGCGACCTCGCCGTGCGGGTCGACCCGGACGCCCCGCACGCGCGGGCGTCGGGCGCGGCGGTGCGTCAGGTGCTCGGGGTCCTGCTCGACAACGCCGTCACCCACGGCCGCGGAACGGTCACGGTCGCCGTCCGCGAGGCCCCCGGAGCCGTCGCGGTCGACGTCGCCGACGAGGGCCCGGGCGTCCACGACGCCGAGGACGTGCTCTTCGCCCGCCAGGCCGACCGCCGGGACGGACACGGCATCGGCCTGGCCCTGGCCCGTCGCCTGGTGGAGGCCGAGCAGGGCCGGCTGACCCTGACGCGGGTGTCGCCGCCGGTGTTCACGCTGCTGCTGCCGACGGCGGTGCGCGAGGACGACGCCGTCCCGGCCCGGCAGCCCGGCGGCTGAGGTCCGCCCCGGCCGCCGGGCGGTGCCGGTCCTCGGGCCTACTCCCTGGCCGTGCCGGCGTCGTGGTGGCGCTCGGCCCGCCTGCTCTGGTGCCAGTACACGCCTGCAGTCAGCGCGATCAGCACGATGATGACCGCCATGATGACCAGGTCCAGTGGTGACACCGGTACATCCCATCCTTCCGTCGTCGTCCGGACGTGCCGCGCACGAGTGCCCCCGCGCTGGCGCCGTGACCGGGCACCGGTGGCAGGGGCCGGACACCCACCTCGCGCGTCCGGCTCCCCGGACGCGAGCGGGAGGGTGGCCGGAGTCCCGGCCACGACCTCCGTGCGGCAGCTCCGATGCGGTACCGGTCCGGCCCGAGACGGGCTGGACCGCTGTGGTCACGGCCGGGGACCCTAGGGAGGACGGATGCGTTCCGGTATCGGGCCGGACGACGCTTTACCGAGTTCTTGCCGTCCGTTTGCGTTCTTGCCGTCCGTCTGCCCGCCGGGACCGCCGGCACCGGACGACGTGAGCTGTGTGAGCCGACGGGGGGACTCGAACCCCCAACCGCCCGATTACAAGTCGGGTGCGCTACCAGTTGCGCCACGCCGGCGGGACACGGGACCAGGTCCCGGGGACGAGCATAGGGAGACCGCAGGGAAGAGGCTCCTCGGCGTCCGCCGGGAGCCGCGCCGGTCCGCTGCGACTCGGGCACCCGGTCAGCCCTCGAGTCGCTTCACGGTCTGGTGGGAGACCGCGATGCTGCTCCTGCACGGGCAGATGATGCCGGTCGCGTACGCCGCCTCCACCGTCCTGCTCCTGCTGCGCCATGGCCTCGGCCGCCGGGACGGCCGCGGCGACGCCGTCCGCCCGTCCGAGCGGGAGGCCGTCCGCGCCTGAGCCCGGATCCGTCGCCGCGGTCGTGGCGGTCTCCGCCCTCACGTGGGGCCTGCGCGCCGCGCGGTTCGCCGTCCTGGCGCCCATGCGCGGGAGCGCCGTCGTCACCCACGTGGGCGGGCACATGCCGCTCGGTGTGATGGCGGTCCTCGCTGCCTACACGCTCCGCGACGTCCCGACCGACGGCGCGGTGGCCGCGCTGCCCTTCGTCGTCGCGGTCGCGGTCACCGTCGGTCTGCACCTGTGGCGGCGCAACGCCCTGGTCAGCATCCTCGCCGGCACCGTCGTCCACGTCGCCCTCGCGACCGCGTTCGCCGGCGGCTGAGCCGGGCTCAGCCGCCGGCGAACGACGGGTCAGAGCCGCGGGTCGACCGGCTCGGACTCCAGGGCCAGGACGGCGAAGACGCACTCGTGCACCCGCCACAGCGGCTCGCCCCGGGCCAACCGCTCCAGTCCCTCCACGCCGAGCGCGTACTCCCGGAGGGCGAGTCCGCGCTTGCGCCCGAGCGAGCGCTCCCGCAGCCGCTCGAGGTGCTGCGGCTCGGTGTAGTCCGGGCCGTAGACGAGCCGCAGGTACTCGCGTCCGCGGACCTTCAGCCCGGGCTGCACCACGCCGCGTCGGCCGCGGGTCAGGTTGGCCGCGGGCTTCACGACCATGCCCTCGCCACCGGCGGCGGTCATCTCCTCCCACCACGCCGTCGCCTCGGCCTCGCTCGTCGGGTCGGTGACGTCGACGGGGAGCCAGCGGGTGCCGCGGACCAGCTCGGGGTCGCTCTCGGCGAGGCGGTCGGCGAGCGCCAGGTGCCAGGCGTGCGGCCGGTCGGCGTACGTCGTCCCCGCCGTGGCCAGCAGCTGGAACGGCGCCAACGCGACGCCGGTCAGCCCGTCGGTCGGCCAGCAGTAGCGCCGGTAGACCCCGGTGAAGGCCTCGGCGTCGGCGGTCCGTCGGCGCTGACGGTCGAGCAGGTCGGCGACCTCCAGGCCCCGCGCGGCCGCCTGCTCCAGTGCCGAGACCGCCGCCGGCAGCGCCGTCCGCGCCGCGGCGCCGACCGCCGCGTACTGGGAGCGGATGAGGTCCCCCGCCTTGACCGACCACGGCAGCAGCTCCGCGTCCAGGAGCACCCAGTCGGTGCCCAGCTCCGCGAACAGCCCGGCCTCGTCGACGGCGGCGCCGAGTCGGGCCAGGAACGCGGCGGTGAGCTCGGGGCCGAAGACGGAGCGGCCGGTGCGGGTGTGCAGCACGCCGCTGCCGTCGCGGCGGACCAGCGCCACCGCGCGGGAACCCATGTGCTTCTCCTGGCAGACCACCTCGGCCACGCCCTCGCCGCGGTAGTGGGCGAAGGCCTCGGCCGGGTGCTCGAGCAGCCCCGGCCGGGTGGAGGTGGCCGAGGGGCTCATCGTCGGGGGCAGGTACAGCAGCTGCTCCGGCGCGACCGCGAAGCGGCTCATCACCTCGATCGCGGCCGCGGCGTTCTCCTCCCGCACGGTCACCCGCCCGGCGAGCCGGGTCTCGACGACCCGCTTGCCGAGGACGTCGTCGACGTCCAGGACGCCGTCGGCACGTCGGGCCTCGACCGGCGGGGCGGCGTCCTCCGCGGGCAGGAAGGGGCGGGCGGGCTCGTAGTACGTCTGCCGCGCCGCGACGCTGACCAGCTCCCTCTCGGGGTAGCGCAGCGCGGTGAGCCGGCCACCGAAGACGCAGCCGGTGTCCAGGCAGAGGGTGTCGTTCACCCACTCCGGTGTCGGCACCGGGGTGTGCCCGTAGAGCACCGTCGCGCGGCCGCGGTACTCGGTCGCCCACGGGTAGCGCACCGGCAGACCGAACTCGTCGGTCTCCCCGGTCGTCTCGCCGTAGAGGGCGAAGTCCCGCACCCGGGCGCTGGAGCGGCCCTGCAGCGACTCCTTGAGCCCCGCGTGCGCGACGACGAGGGCCCCGCCGTCGAGGACGTAGTGGCTGACCAGACCCGAGCAGAACTCCTCGACCTCGCGCCGGAACCCCTCGTCCTCGGCCTCGAGCTGGGCCAGCGTGCGCTCGAGCCCGTGGGTGACCTGCACGTTGCGTCCCCGCAGGGCGCGCACCAGCTTGTCCTCGTGGTTGCCGGGGACGCACAGCGCGTGGCCGGCGGCGACCATGCCCATGACCAGCCGCAGCACGCCGGGCGAGTCCGGGCCGCGGTCGACGAGGTCGCCGACGAAGACCGCCCGGCGCCCGGCCGGGTGCTCGGCGTCCACCGCTCGACCCTGCTCGTCCCGGCGCAGGTCGTAGCCGAGCGCGCCCAGCAGCTCCTCGAGCTCGGTGCGGCAGCCGTGCACGTCGCCGATGACGTCGAACGGACCGGTGTCCTCGCGCCGGTCGTTGTACTGCTTCTCGTAGGTGACGACCGCCCGCTCGATCTCCTCGGTGCCGTCCAGCACGTGCACCTTGCGGAAGCCCTCCCGGCCCAGCCCGCGCAGGCCCCGGCGCAGGTCGGCCCGCTGCCGGCGGACCACGCCGGGTGCCAGGTCCCGGTCCGGGCGGAGCGCGTTGCGGGCCAGGCACTCGCTCTCCGGCACGTCGAGGACGATCGCCACCGGCAGCACGTCGTGCTCGCGCGCCAGCCGCACGAGGGACGCGCGGTCCTCGGCCTTGACGTTGGTGGCGTCCACGACCGTCAGCCGCCCACCGTGCAGCCGGATGCCGGCGATGTGGTGCAGCAGCGCGAAGGCCGCCGGGGTCGCCGACTGGTCGTTCTCGTCGTCGGCCACCAGACCCCGGCAGGAGTCGCTGGAGAGGACCTGGGTGGGCGCGAAGTGCCGGCGCGCGAACGTGCTCTTGCCCGACCCGCTCACCCCGATCAGCACGACGAGGCTCAGCTCCGGGACGACGACCGTGCGCGGTCCGGCGCTCATGCGGCCACCCCCACCGCACGCCGGGTGAACACGGCCATCTGGGTGGGGGTGCCGACCTCCGGGTCGTCGTCCCCGACACCGAGCAGCCGGACGGCGTAGCCGTAGCGCTCCCCGACGGCGGCTGCCCAGCCGGCGAACTCCCGGCGAGTCCACTCGAACCGGTGGTCGCGGTGCCGGAACGCGCCGGCGGCCAGCCCCTCGAACCGGACGTTGTACTCGGCGTTGGGCGTCGTCACGACGACGGTCGTGGGGGCGGCGGCGCCGAAGACGGCGTGCTCGAGCGCCGGCAGCCGGCCGGGGTCGAGGTGCTCGACGACCTCCATGAGCACGGCGGCGTCGTAGCCGCGCAGCCGGGCGTCGGTGTAGGTCAGGCCGCTCTGCAGCAGCCGGATCCGTACGCGCTGCCGCTCGGGCAGCCGGTCCAGCCGCAGCCGCCGGGCGGCCACCTCCAGCGCCCGGGCGCTGACGTCGACCCCGACGACCTCGGTGAACGCCGACTCGGCCAGGAGCGCCTGGAGGAACGCGCCGGCGCCGCAGCCGAGGTCGACGACCCGCTGGGCGCCGGCCGAGCGCAGGGCGGCCAGCACCGCACCGTGTCGCTGCAGCGCCAGCGGCACCGGACGCCCGGCGTCCTCCTCGTGCTCGGCCGTGCGCGGGCCCCCCGCCGCCGCGTCCGGAGGAGCGGTGGCGTCGTCCAGCGTCTCGACCGCGGTGTCGTCGACCTCGGCCAGCCGCTCGATGGCGCGGCGGGTGAGCGCGGTCCGGTGGCCGAGGTAGCGGCGGGTGATCAGGTCGCGGTCCGGGTGGGTCGCCAGCCAGCCCGAGCCGGCGCGCAGCAGCTTGTCGATCTCGTCGGTGCCGATCCAGTGGTGCCTGGCGTCGTCGAGCACCGGCAGGGCGACGTAGAGGTGGTTGAGCGCATCGGCCAGCCGCAGCTCACCGGTCAGCCGCAGGTCGACGTACCACGAGTCGCCCCATCCGGGGAACGTCTCGTCCAGCGGCACCGCCGTCGCCTCGACCCGCCAGCCCAGCGGGGCGAAGAAGCGGTGCGCCATCTCCGTCCCGCCCCGGCAGGACAGCGCGGGGACGTGGACCTCCAGCGGCAGCGCGACGTCGACCAGCCCGGGGCGCTCCCTGCTCACGCCACGGCGGGCGCTGGCGAAGGCCTTGCCCAGTGCGACGGCCAGGAGGCTGGAGGCGGCGTAGGGCCGGTCGTTGACGTGCTGGGCCAGCGCCGCACCCTCCGGGCTCCCGGCCCGCGCCGACCGCACCAACCCGATCGGGTCCACCTCGAGCAGCAGGGCGACGGTGCAGCGGTGCTCGTCCGCCTCCGGGTAGAACACGTGCGCCGTGCCGGTCGAGACCTCGACCTGCTGCGCCCGTGCGGGGTTCTTGTGCAGCAGGAAGCCCAGGTCGGTGGCGGGCACGTGGGTGGTGGACAGGGTGACGAGCACGCCGCAGTGTCACCGACCGCCCCCGTCCGGTCGACTCCCTTTCGTCGGACGCGCCGGGATGGAACCCGAGCGGGCGGCCCCGTCCAGGGCACCGCCCCGAGCCTGCGAGGGGTGGGGAGGACGGGGTCCTTCTTCTTCAGGCCGCGGCGTCACCGTGCTTGAGGTCACCGCTGGGGTCGCTGCCGGCCAGCGGGAGGCTGGAGAGCCACCGGGCGAAGCCGTCGGGGTCGCGCCGCTCGAGCTCGTCGAGGGTCTGCTCGCGCCGGACGACGATCGCCTCGCGGGTGCGGGCGTCGAGCGGGCCGGACAACGCCGTCGTCGTCCGGACCCACTCCTGTCCGAGCGCCTCGGTGGACAGCGAGGACACCGGCGGCAGCGGGACGGCGGGCTGGCGGGCCCCGGCGACGGCCGACGGCGACGTCCTCGGGGAGCTGCGGACCAGCCAGACGACGGTCCACGTGCCCGCGGCCACCCCGGCGACCATCAGGGTGAGCACCGCCCCGCCGAGCACGGCGGTCCCGGACAGGACCAGCAGGACCGCGACGGTCGCCACCCCTGCCTTCCAGGCCGCGTCGACGACGGCCTGCTGCCCGGGGCGGGACTCGCGGGCCACCCCCGCCGCCAGGCAGGCGGACACCAGCGCGGCGAGCCCCACCGCGACCAGGCCCGGCGGTCGCAGGGCCAGGCCGCCGACGACGGCCAGCCCGGCGCCGGCGACGGCGCCGGGCCAGAACAGGAGGCGGGGAAGCGGACCGCGGGTGGACACGGGGCACCCTCCAGGGAGGACCGGACTCGGGAGGCCGGGCGATCACCGACGAGCGGCGACCCGGGTCCCGCCCCTACCCATCCGCACGCCTCTTGCACCCTCCGTGGCGGGACCGTCTTCCCACGCAGGCCCCGGGCGAGGAACCTCGACGGCACCCACGGGGGACGACCGTCATCCGGAGGTGCCCGTGTCCACGACGACCCCCACCCCAGCCGGGACGCTGCCCGCGCCCGGCCCGGCGGGCGACGACCCGCAGCCGCCGCCCGTGGTGGTCGGCGCCGACGGCAGCGAGTGCGGGCTCCGAGCGGTCCGCTGGGCCGCCGAGGAGGCCGCCCGCCGCGACGCGCCGCTCCGGATCGTGCACGCCACCCCGCACCTGGGACACCGGGGCGTGGCCGGCTCCCCCGCGGGCGACCTGCCCCGTGCGCGCGGTGCCACCGCGCAGGCGTACACCCTCGCCCGGCACACCGTGCCGTCGCTCGAGATCTCCACCGAGGTGGTGCCCGGCGAGCCGGTGCAGGCGCTGCTGCAGGCCGCCGAGGACGCCCAGCTCGTCGTCCTCGGCATCGCCACGACCGGTGCGGCCGACGAGATGGTCCTCGCCTCGGTCGCCCAGAAGGTCGCCGCCCGCTCGCCCCGCCCGGTGGTCGTCGTCCCGCGGTCCCGGCCGGGCGGCACCGGCTCCCGGCCGCACGTGGCGGTGCTCGGCCTCGGTGAGCGGGAGGACGACGAACCGGTGGCCGTCTTCGCCGCCGAGGAGGCGCTGCGGACCGACCGGCCGCTGCTCGTACTGCACACCCGGGCGGACGACGGCGGCGCGTGGGCCGCGGACTCCTCGCGGTGGGCCGAGCGCTGGCCGGACCTGCGCGCGACCCACACCCCGGTGCCCGGCCCGACAGGTGGGCGGGTGCTGGCCGCGGCTTGCCCGACCCCGTTGCTCTCGATGAGCGCGGGCCACGGTGGGCTGCTGCACCGGCCGATGGACGGGCTGCACCGCTGGCTGCTGCGGCACTGCACCTCGCCGATGGCCTTCGTGCCACCGGTGCACCGGGTGACCGGCAAGGAGCCGCGCGAGGAGATCATCGCCGTCGGCTGAGAGGACCACCCTTCCCCCCACGCCTCGCGGGCCCGGCGCGGGCCCCTGGAGGGTGGCCGACGGAGCCCGGGACGGGGCCGCCGCCCTCCCCTGGCGGGCGGCGGAGGAGGGGCCCGGCAAGATCACCGCCCGTGGGTTCCTCCGTCGTCGACCTCGGCCCCCGGCTCGTGGTGACGCTGACCGCGCTGACCGCGCTCGCCGCGGTGGCCGGCCGGCTCTCCGGCCTCGGCCAGGACCGCCCGGTCGTCGTCGCCGCGCTGCGCGCGACCGTCCAGCTGGCCGCGGTGTCGGCGGTGCTGCTCGTCGTCGTGCGCTCGCTGGCCCTCTCGGCGCTGTTCGTGCTGCTCATGGTCAGCGTCGCGGCGGTCACCGCGGCCGGGCGGGCCACCGGGCTGGCCCTTCGCAGCGCCGGCGTCGCCCGCCGGGTGGGCTCCGCCGCCGTCCCCGTGCTGGTCGGCGCCGTCCCGGTGGTCACCCTGGTGCTCGCCAGCGGCGCCGTGCCGTTGCGCGGTGAGGCGGTCATCCCGATCGCCGGGATCCTCGTCGGCGGGGCGATGACGGCGACGTCCCTGGCCGGCCGCCGGCTGCGGGAGGAGCTGGCCGCCCGCCGCGGCGAGGTCGAGGCCGCGTTGGCGCTGGGGTTCCTGCAGCGCGACGCCGTCCGCGAGGTGCTGCGGCCGGCCGCGGCCACCGCGCTAATGCCGCCGCTGGACCAGACCCGCACCGTCGGGCTCGTCACGCTGCCCGGCGCGTTCGTCGGGGTACTGCTCGGTGGCGGCAGCCCGCTGGAGGCCGGCGCAGCCCAGTTGCTGGTGCTCGTCGGCCTGCTGGCGGCGCAGGTCGCGGCCGTGTGGACGGTGGTGGAGCTGGTGGCGAGGGGCCGGCTGCTCCCCGACGTCCCCCGCTGAGACGTCCAGGCACCTCACAGGAGACCGTCAGCGTCGGGTCAGCGGCGCGGACCACCGTGGTCGTCGGAGGGCGGTGGACCACCGCCCACGAGGAGGACGAGGACACGTGAACCCCTACGGCACCCCCCACCCGGCGCCGGGCCCCTGGGCGCCGCCGGCCTGGCCGCAGCAGCCCGCCCACGGGCAGGCGGCGCCGGGTCAGCAGGCGACGGGGACGGCCACCCCGGGGCACGACACCCTCCCCGGGCAGCAGCCGCCGTTCGAGCAGCCGGGCCCGGTCGCACCCGCGCCCCAGCCGCCCCGTAGGGCCGGCCGGTGGCGGATCGGCGTCGCGGGCCTGCTCGCCGGGGCCCTGATCGGCGGCGGCGCCGGAGCGGGTGTGGCCCTGCTCGCCGACGGCTCGGACGGCAGCAGCGGCGGTGGCACGGCCGCCGCGCAGAACGTCACCATCACCAACCCCGAGACGGCGACCGCGGTGACCGCGGCAGCGGCCAAGGCGGCGCCCAGCGTGGTCACCGTCTACGTCACCGGCGCCTCCGGCTCGGGCAGCGGCTCCGGCGTCGTCCTCAGCGACGACGGCTACGTGCTCACCAACGACCACGTGGTCAGCCTGGACGGCGCCGGCTCGAGGATCGTCTCGGTGCGCACCTCCGACGGCACCCTCTACGACGCCACCGTCGTCGGCACGCAGCCGGTCTACGACCTGGCCGTGCTGAAGCTGGAGGGCGCCTCCGGCCTGACCCCGGCGACCTTCGCCGACTCCGACGACGTGCAGGTCGGCGACCTGGCCGTGGCCATCGGCGCCCCGCTGGGCCTGTCGGACACCGTGACCGACGGCATCATCAGCGCCACGGGCAGGGCCGTGGCCACCGGCTCCACCGAGGGCGACGCCACCGTCATCGACGCGCTGCAGACCGACGCGGCCATCAACCCGGGCAACTCCGGCGGCGCCCTGGTCAACGGCGCCGGCGAGGTGGTCGGCATCAACACCGCGATCGCCACGGTGGCCTCCGGGGCGCCGGGCCAGTCGACGGAGAGCGGCAACATCGGCGTCGGCTTCGCCATCCCGGGCAACACCGCCAAGCGGATCGGCCAGGAGCTCATCGCCGACGGGTCGGCCGAGATCACCTACCTGGGCGTGAGCGCGCAGACCGCCGCGGACCCGCAGCAGTCCGAGGTCGGCACCGGCGCCCAGCTGGTGCAGGTGCAGCCGGGCACCCCGGCCGCCGACGCGGGGCTGCAGGCCGGCGACGTCGTCACCGCGGTCGGCGACCGGGTCGTGACCACCTCGACCGAGCTGACCGCCGCCGTCCGCAGCGCCGCCCCCGGCGACCAGGTGACGCTCACCGTGCGCCGCGGGCAGGACACCCAGCAGGTCGACGTCACCCTGGGCGCCAGCGAGGGCTGATGGAGGACCTCGTCCCCCTCGTGGAAGACCCCCCTGCCCCCCGCCCACTCGCAGGCTCGCGCCAGGCCCCGTCCAGAGGCTCGCCGCGAGCTTGCGAGCGGCGAGGAGGACGGGCTCCTTCCACTGCAAGGAGGCCGTCAGGGCTCGGGGCGGGCCCCTGGACGAGGCCGCCCTCTTAAGCTAGGTGGGGTGTCGTCGAGTCCCCCGAGCGCTCCGCTGGCCGCGTCCCTCGACGACCCCGAGCGGGCCCGCGACCTGGCCCGCATGAAGCGGCTGGCGACCAGTCTGTTCCTGCTCGCCGCCGCGGTCTTCCTGACCTGCGTGCTCCTCGGGCCGGAGACCGGCGCCTGGGTCGGGTACGTGCGGGCCACCGCCGAGGCCTCCATGGTCGGCGCGCTGGCCGACTGGTTCGCCGTCACGGCGCTCTTCCGGCACCCGCTGCGGCTGCCGATCCCGCACACGGCGATCATCCCGCGCAAGAAGGACCAGATCGGCGCGAGCCTGGGCGCCTTCGTCCAGCAGAACTTCCTGACCCGCGCCGTGGTCGAGGACAAGCTGACCACCATCGACGTGCCCGGCCGATTGGGTGCGTTCCTCGCCGCACCCGGGCGGGCCGAGCGCCTGGCCGGCGACGCCGGGGCGGTGCTGCACTCGGTCGCCGGCCTGCTCAAGGACGACGACCTGCGGCCGGCCGTCGCCGGCCTCGTCGACCGCAAGCTGCACGCCACCCCGGCCGCCCCGGTGGTCGCCAGGGTCCTCGAGCTCGTGGTGGACGGCGACCGGCACCAGGAGGTGCTCTCGGCGGGCCTGCGCGGACTGGCCCGGTTCCTGCAGGACAACCGCGTCGTCTTCCGGGCACAGCTGGGCGACGCCTCCCCCGCCTGGGTGCCCGACTGGGTGGACGACCGGGTGTTCGACCGCGCGTTCGCCGGCATCCAGGACTTCCTCGAGGAGGTCGGCGACGACCCCCGGCACGAGCTGCGGCGCGCCTACGACGCCCGGCTGCGCGCCTACGTGCACGCGCTGCGCACCGACCCGGCGACCGCCGCCCGGGTGGAGGAGCTGAAGAAGGAGCTGCTCGAGCACCCCGCCGTCCGGACCTGGTCGGGATCGCTGTGGACCCACCTCAAGGACGCCGCCCTGGCCGCGGCCGCCGACCCCGGCTCGGCGCTGCGGGCCCGCGTGGCGGGGCTGATCCGCGAGGCGGCCCAGCTGCTGCAGACCGAGCAGCGGGTGCGCGAGCTGGTGCAGCGGCACGCACACGGCATCGCGGGCTACCTGGTGGAGCGCTTCTCCGGGGACGTGGCCGACCTCGTGGGCAGCACGGTCGCCCGCTGGGACACCGACGAGACCAGCCGCCGCATCGAGCTCCAGGTCGGCCGCGACCTGCAGTTCATCCGGATCAACGGCACCGTGGTCGGCGGCCTGGCCGGCCTGGTCATCTACACCGTGGCCCAGCTGCTCGCGTGAGGACCCCGTCCTCCCCACCCCTCGCATGCTCGGGGCGGGCCCCTGGACGGGGCCGCCTCCAGGTCACCCTCCGCCGATCGAGGAGGCCCTGGACCGGGTCTTCAGCGGCCGGCGCGCCGGTCCAGCACGGCAGTCGCGAGGGCGAGCGCTCCCCAGGCGGCGGCGGAGACCCCCAGCGCGGCCGCCCTGCCCCGGTCCGGCACGGCCGAGGGCAGGACGGCGGCGTCGGCGCAGTCGCTGAGGACCCGAGCCGCGGTGAGCATCGCCAGGCCGATCACGGCGTCCCGCGCGCCGAGAGCGCGGACGAGGGCCCGCGTCTGCGCGGTGTCGGGCATCCCGGTGGGCCCGATGAGCACCCGGGGCGCGACGACGAGCGCGGCCGAGAAGGTGGCCGTGGCGGCTCCGACCACGGACGTCAACGAGGACATGTCCCCAACCAACCAGCCCGCTCGTGTGGCTGCCCATCGGGACGCCGCCCCGCGGGGCCGTCGACGAGTGGGCCCGGAGGGTCCGTGAGGAGCAGGAGGAACCCGTCCTCCACGCCCTTCGTGGGAGGACCCCGCCCCCTACCGGTCGCGAGCTCGCGGCGAGCCTCTGGACGGGGCCGGCGCGGGACGGGGCCAGGGGCTCAGCGCGTCAGGGGGACGGCTCCTGGCCGCGGTGCGGTCCGGAGGACCGCCGGGCACTCGCTGCGGCGTAGAGGGCGATGCCCGCGGCGACGCTGACGTTGAGGGACTCGGTGTCCCGCGCGATCGGGATGCGCACGACGACGTCGCAGCGCTCGCGCACCAGCCGGGACAGCCCCGCACCCTCGGCGCCGACCACCAGCGCCAGCGGGTCGGCGAAGCCGTCGAAGTCGTGCACGTCGACGTCGCCGTCCCCGGCCAGGCCGACGGTCATCAGCCCGGCGTCCTGGTAGGAGCCCAGCGCGCGGGCCAGGTTGACCGCACGGGCCACCGGCAGCCGCGCGGCGGCGCCGGCGCTGGTGCGCCAGGCCGACGCGGTCATGCCGACCGAGCGCCGCTGCGGCACGACGACGCCGTGCGCGTCGAACGCCGCGGCCGAGCGGACGACGGCGCCGAGGTTGCGCGGGTCTGTGACGCCGTCCATCGCGACCACCAGCGGTGGGCGGCCCGAGTCGCGGGCGAGGTCGAGCAGGTCGTCGGGGTGCGCGTACTGGTAGGGCGGCACCTGCAGGCCGATGCCCTGGTGCAGCGCCCCGCCGGACATCCGGTCGAACTCGGCCTTGCCGACCTCCAGCAGCGGCAGCCCCCGGTCGTTGGCCAGGTGCAGCGCCTCGGTGATCCGCTCGTCGGTCGCCGCCCGGGTGTCTCCGGTGACCACGTACAGGGCGGTCGCCGGGATCTGCGCGCGCAGCGCCTCGACCACCGGGTTGCGGCCGAGCAGCAGCTCGGGCGCCTCCTCCGCGCGCTGCCGGCTGCGGTCGCGCTCGGCCCGGCGCCGGGCGTCGGCGACCGCGCGCCGCTGGGCGGGGTGCCCGGGGCGCATCTCCGCCGGCGGGGTGGCGCCGCGGCCGGCGAGCGCGCGGCGGCCCTTGCCGCCGGTGCCCCCGGAGGCGCCCTTCTTGTGCGCGCCGGTGGTGCGCCCCCGGCGCTGGCTGTTGCCGGCCATCAGCGACTCAGCTCCCATCGCGGTCCCTGCGGGGTGTCCTCGACCTGGACGCCGAGTGCGGCGAGCTGGTCACGGATCGCGTCCGCTGTTGCGTAGTCCTTGCGCGCCCGGGCGGCCTGGCGCTGCTCGAGGGCGAGGGCGACGAGCCCGTCGGCCACCTCCGTCAGCCGGTCGTCCACGCCGGCGGCGGACCAGTGCGGGTCGAGCGGGTCCAGCCCCAGGACGCCGAGCATCGCCCGCACCGAGCCGAGCGCCGCGGCGGTGGCCTCGTCGTCCCCCTCGGCCAGCGCCGTGTTGCCCTGCCGCACCACCTCGTGGACGGCGGCCACCGCGGCCGGCGTGCCCAGGTCGTCGTCCAGGGCCGCGGTGAACTCCGGCGCCGGCTCGGCCTTGCCCGCGTCCGCCCCCACCCGCTCGGCGGCGCGCTTCACGAACGACTCCAGCCGCCGGTACGCCGCGCCGGCCTCGGCGAGCGCGGCGTCGGTGAACTCGATCGTCGACCGGTAGTGCGGCGTGACCAGGTAGTAGCGCAGCTCGACCGGCCGCACCCGCTGCACCACCTCGTCGACCAGCGCGGTGTTGCCCAGCGACTTGCTCATCTTCTCACCACCGAGGGTGACCCAGCCGTTGTGCAGCCAGTACTGGGCGAACCCGTCGCCGGCCGCGCGCGACTGGGCCTGCTCGTTCTCGTGGTGCGGGAAGCGCAGGTCCAGCCCGCCCCCGTGGATGTCGAACTGCGGCCCCAGGTACCGCTCGGCCATCGCCGAGCACTCCAGGTGCCAGCCCGGCCGGCCCCGGCCCCACGGCGTGGCCCACGACGCGGTCTCCGGCTCGCCGGGCTTGTGCGCCTTCCACAGCGCGAAGTCGCGGGGGTCGCGCTTGCGCTCGTCGGTGTCGGTGTCCGCGGCCGGCTCCAGGTCCTCCACCCTCTGCCGCGTCAGCGCGCCGTACTCCGGGAAGGAGCGGACGTCGAAGTAGACGTCGCCGTCCACCGCGTAGGCGTGGCCACGCTCGACGAGCCGTTCCATGAGCGCCACCATGTCCGGGACGTGCCCGGTGGCGCGCGGCTCGTAGGTCGGCGGCAGCACGCCGAGGACGTCGTAGGCGCGGGTGACCGCGAGTTCGTTGGTGTAGGCCCAGGCCCACCACGGCACGCCTGCGGCCTCCGCCTTCGCGAGGATCTTGTCGTCGATGTCGGTGACGTTGCGGACGTAGGTGACCTCGAGGCCGCTGTGCGCCAACCAGCGGCGCAGCACGTCGAAGGCCAGGGCCGAGCGCACGTGTCCCACGTGCGGCGGCCCCTGCACGGTGAGCCCGCAGACGTAGACGGAGGCCTGCCCGGCACGCAGGGGCGTGAAGTCGCGGACCGCGCGGGCGGCCGTGTCGTACAGGCGGAGGCTCACCGCGCGGAGTCTACGGAGCGCAGCACCAGCACGGCGCGGAGTCCACGGAGCGCAGCACCAGCACCGCGCGGAGTCCGCGGAGCGCAGCGTCAGCTCGGCGCGGGGTCCACGGGCGTCGTCCGGACCACCAGGGCCGTCGCCATCGCCGCCCGGCCCTCGCCCCGCCCGGTGAGCCCCAGCCCGTCGGTCGTGGTGGCCGTGACGCTCACCGGGCCGCCCAGCGCCTCGCCGAGCACCCGCTCGGCCTCCGCGCGGCGCGGGCCGACCTTCGGGGTGTTGCCGACCAGCTGGACCGCGGCGTTGCCGACCTGCCACCCGGCCGCCGCGAGGACCTCGCGCACGTGGGCGAGGACGGCGGCCCCGCGGGCGCCGGCCCAACGCGGGTCGTCGGTGCCGAGCAGGCCGCCGATGTCGCCGAGCCCGGCGGCGGACAGGACCGCGTCGGTGAGGGCGTGCGCCACGACGTCGCCGTCGGAGTGCCCGGCGCAGCCGTCGACGCCCGGCCACTCCAGCCCGGCCAGCCAGCAGGTGCGGCCGGCCTCGACCGGGTGGACGTCGACCCCGACGCCCACCCGCGGCAGCTCGGTGCTCATGGGTCGACTCCGGGCTCGTCCCGCTCCTCGGTCTCCGGCGCTCCCTGCGATGCTCGCTCGCCCGCCGTTCCCGCGTTCACCGCGGCAGCTGGAGCTCGGCCAGGGCCAGGTCGTGCGGCACCGTCACCTTCGCGGCCCGCTCGTCGCCGGCCACGGTCACCACCGGGACCCCGGCGGCGCGCACCACCGCGGCGTCGTCGGTGAGCTCGACGCCGTCGGGCAGCCGGTCGTAGGCGTCGACGAGGACGGCGCCGGCGAAGCCCTGCGGGGTCTGCACCCGGCGCAGCGCCTCCCGCGGCAGGGCGCCGGTCACGACGCCGTCGCCGTCGACGCGCACGGTCGTGTCGACGACCGGCAGCACCGGCACGACCGCCGGCGCCCCGTCCGCCAGTGCGGCGAGCACGCGGGTCACCACCTCGGGCGGGGTCAGCGGGCGGGCGGCGTCGTGCACCAGGACCGCGTCGGGCACGGGGCGGGCGGGATCGGTGACGGCGGCGAGGGCCGCCCGGACCGACGCCGTGCGCGTGGCGCCGCCGACGACCGGACGCGCCTCCGGCGGCAGGACGGCGGCGAAGGCGGCCAGCTCGTCGGCCGGCACGGCCACCACCACCTCGGCCACCCCGCTGCCGAGCAGGGTGTCGACCGCCCAGGCGACCAGCGGCCGCCCGGCCAGCGGGACCAGCGCCTTCGGCCGATCCGCCCCCAGACGCAGACCACTCCCGGCCGCTGCGACGATGCCGACAGCGTGCACGGGAGTGGGCTGGAGGTGCGGGGAGAACTCGGGGACCGAGCTCAGCTGGCGAGGACCTCGTCGAGGAGCACCTCGGCCTTGTCCTCGTTGGTGCCCTCGGCGAGCGCGAGCTCGCTCACCAGGATCTGGCGCGCCTTGGAGAGCATGCGCTTCTCGCCGGCGGAGAGGCCACGGTCCTTGTCGCGGCGCCACAGGTCGCGCACGACCTCGGCGACCTTGTTGACGTCACCCGAGGCGAGCTTCTCCAGGTTGGCCTTGTAGCGACGCGACCAGTTGGTCGGCTCCTCGGTGTGCGGCGCGCGCAGCACCTCGAAGACCCTGTTCAGTCCGTCCTGACCGACGACGTCACGGACGCCGACGATCTCTGCGTTGTCGGCCGGCACCCGCACGGTCAGGTCGCCCTGGGCGACCTTCAGCACGAGGTAGGCCTTCTCTTCGCCCTTGATGACCCGCGTCTCGATCGCCTCGATCAGCGCTGCCCCGTGGTGCGGGTAGACAACGGTCTCGCCGACAGTGAAGCCCATGTGTGTGTGACCCCTTTCGCTGTCCACAGGTTACCACGGCAAACTGACGAACGGGACCGTCTGATTTCGTAAACCCGCAGGTCAACGGCCAGAGAGAGTACTCGGGAGGGGTTGACAGGAGCATGGTCGGTGTGCGTGCGAGAGGGGTGCGACCGGGGGTGACCCCCCGTGCGCTGGCCCTCGCCACGCACCCGGGGCCGGCGGTCGCGGTCACCGTCGTGGCCGGGCTCCTCGCCCTCGCCGCCGGGGTGCCCGCGGGACGTGCGGCACTCGTCACGGTCGCCGTCCTCGCTGGTCAGGCGTCCATCGGGTGGAGCAACGACTGGCTCGACGCCGACCGCGACCGGGCCGTCGCGCGGGCCGACAAGCCGGTCGTGCAGGGCGCCGTGGCACCCACGCTGCTGCGCACGCTGGCCGTCGGTTCGGCCGCGGCGGCCGTCGTCCTGTCGCTGCTGCTCGGTCCCGTCCCCGGGCTGCTGCTCCTCGTGCTGGTCGCCAGCGGCTGGGCCTACAACGCCGGGCTCAAGCGCACCGCCGTGTCGGTGCTGCCCTACGTGACCGGCTTCGGGGCGCTGCCGGCCGGGGTGGTGGCGGCGGCGCCGGGAGCGCCGCCGGCGCCGTGGTGGCTGGTCACCGCCGGGGCCGCGCTGGGCGCCGCCGCGCACCTGGCCAACGTCGCGCCGGACCTGGAGGACGACCTGGCCACCGGCGTCCGCGGCCTGCCGCACCGGCTCGGTGCGCGCGGCTCCGCCGTCACCGGGGCGGTCGTGCTGGGGGTGGCCTCGCTGGTGCTGGTCCTCGGACCGGACGGCCCGCCGACCGCTGCCGGGTGGGCCGGGCTGGCACTGGCGGTGCCGGCCGTCGTCGTCGCGGCGCTGGCCGGCACCCGGCGGTTCCGCCGGCTGGCGTTCCCCGCGGTCATGCTGCTGACCGTCCTCGACGTGGTGCTGCTGCTCGCCGGCGGGGCCGCGGTCAGCTGAAGGCGGCACTCCTGCCCCCGCCGCTCGCAGGCTCGCGGCGGGACCCTGCGGGAGGGCCGCCGCGAGCCTGCCCGCGGGGTCACTTCCCGTTCTTGCCGTTGCCGTTGCCGTTGCCGTTGCCGTTGCCGTTGCCGTGGCCGGCCGGCGCCGGCTGCTCGACCACCGGCGCCTGCTCGGCCGACTCCTCGACCGCCGGCTCCTCGACCGGAGCGGCGGCCCGGTCGGCCCGGCGCTGGTCACGGTTCTCGTGGGCCACGCCGGGCATCTGCTGGCGGTTGGCCACGCCGTCGCGGGCGGCCTCGCTGACGCGCTGACCGTGGTTGCTGGACACGGGCTCGGCCGGCGTGTCGTCGACCTCCGTGGCGGGCGTCTCGGTGGTGTCGTCGGCGACACCCTCCCCGGAGCCGTCGCCGGCCGGGTCCGAGGTCGTCGGGGCGGGCACGGGGAGCGTCGTCGGCTCGTCCTCCGTCGGCGCCTCGGGCTGCTCGCCGGCGAGGTCGTCGTCGGTCTCGGTGGTCGACTCGGTCGGCGCGGTGCTCGGGTCAGTCTGCGGAACGGTGCTCTCGTCCGAGACGCTCGTCGTCTCGATGGAGGTCGGCTCGTCCGGCGTGGTCAGCGCGACGGTGGTCGCTGTGCCGGTCAGGGCGACGGCGACGACGCCGCCCGCGGCGGCCGCCTTGGCGACGGCACCAGCGGCGACGAACTTGGCGGTGAGGGTGGAGATCAGCACGTGGGGCCTCTTCCGTGAGGTCCGGGCGGGTCGCCCGGCCGTCCCGCGGGACGGTTCCTGGGTGGGGACGAGGAGACCGGTCGCCAGCAGCTCGGCCAGGGCCGCGTTCGGCCGTCCGGGCTCCGTGGCGCTCGCCCGGACCGCGTCGGTGAACGCGGCCAGGCCCTGCGCGCCCGCGGGCACGGGACGGCCGGCGAGGCAGGCCGCGAAGGCCTCCTCGTCGGCCCGGACGTCGGCTGGCGTGGTCATCTCGCTCCCGTCATCGCCGGGCGGGCCGACAGGGGTGCGCCCGTCGTCCCAGCCGTCTCACCCGTCCGGGGGGTCCCGGCCGGCTCCAGCTCGGCGCGCAGCCGGCGCAGCCCGCGCCGCTGCAGTGCCTTGACCGAGCCCACCGAGCGGCCCATCACCGCGGCCACCTGCTCGACGGTGAGGTCGGCGAGCACCCGCAGCAGCAGGACCGAGCGCTGGTCGGCCGGCAGGCCCGCGCACATGCGGTGCACGGTCTCGGTGCCCAGCCGGGTCAGGACGTCGTCCTCCACGTCGCCGCCGCGCGTCTCGGGCAGCAGGTCGTCGGCGTCGTCGGCCAGCTGGGGACGGCGGCTGCGCCGGCGCCAGTCGTCGACCAGCCGGCGGTGCGCGATGGTGAACACCCACGAGCGCAGGCCGTCCTCGTCCCCCGCGAAGCCGGCGAGGCCGCGGAAGACGGCGAGGAAGGTCTCGCTGGCCAGGTCGTCGGGGTCGAGGGCACCGTGCAGCCGCAGGTACCCGGTGACCGCCGGGGACAGGTCGCGGTAGAGCACCTCGAAGGCCCACGCGGCGCCCGCCTGGGCCGCCGCGAGGACGTCGTCGAACGCCGGACCCGTCGCCATCCGCACCTCCCGCCGTACTCCTGTACGGGAGGGGGATCGGCAGGCGCGGGCCCGAACTGGACCGTCGTCCCCCGGTCAGATGACCTCGGTGCCCCGCAGCCGCTCCTGCTCGACGACCTCCTCCAGGCCCTTGAGCCGGTCCAGCCCCTGCAGCGCGCGGCGCATCCGCTGGTTGGGCGCCAGCCGCTCCCGGTTGCGCTCGAGGAAGGCCCAGTAGCCGGCGGTGAAGGGACAGGCGTCCTCGCCCAGCCGCGTGCGGGGGTCGTAGCGGCAGCCGCCGCAGTAGTCGCTCATCCGGTCGATGTAGGCGCCGCCGGCGGCATAGGGCTTGGTGGCCAGCAGGCCCCCGTCGGCGTGCTGGCTCATGCCGACGACGTTGGCGACCATCACCCAGTCGTAGCCGTCGACGAAGCTGCGGTGGAACCAGTCGGTCATCGCCAGCGGGTCGATGCCGCGCTGCAGCGCGTAGTTGCCGAGCACCATCAGCCGCGGGATGTGGTGCACCCAGCCGTCGCGGCGCAGGTCGCCGAGGACGTCGGACAGGCAGGCGGCCTCGACCGCGCCGTCGTCGAGGTCGGCCAGCCAGTCCGGCACCGCCTCGTGCGCGGCCAGGGCGTTGGCGTGCCGGAAGTCCCGGCCGAAGTGCCAGTAGGTGTGCCAGATGTAGTCGCGCCACCCCATGACCTGGCGGACGAACCCCTCCACGCTGTTGAGCGGCAACGGGTCGCCCTCGGCCACCGAGTCGCGGTAGCGCTGCTCGGCGGCGTGCACCTCCTCCAGCGGGTCCAGCAGACCGAGGTTGAGGGCCGGGGAGAGCAGCGAGTGCGCCATCCAGCGGTCCCCGGTGAGCATCGCGTCCTCGTGCGGGCCGAACGCGCCGAGCCGGGTCCCGAGGAAGTCGTGCAGCCGGAGCAGCGCCTCCTCGCGGGTCACCGGGAACAGCCGCGGGCCGTCGTCCCCCACGAAGGCGACGTCGCCGTCGGCCTCCCAGCGGTCGAGGTCGGCGCGCACCCGCTCGTCGATCTCGTCCTCCTCCGGCCACCACGGCTCGGGGACGGCGAGCCGCCCGCCGGACGGCGGCGGCTCCCGGTTGTCGTGGTCGAGGTTCCAGCGCCCCCCGACCGGCTCGGCGCCGTCCATGAGGACGTCGTGGCGGCGCCGGTTGTCCCGGTAGAAGTCCTCCATGAGCAGCCGGCGTCTCCCCCGGCCATCCGCCCAGCCGGCGAACTCCTCCTGCGTGGCGACGAAACCGCGGGCGGCGAGGACGGCGAGGTCGGGACGGCGCAGGACGTAGTCGCGGCTGCTCCAGGTGGTGGGCGCGCACACGCTCAGCGGCTCGCGCACCCGGTCCAGCGCCTCGGCGTAGGTGCGCACCTGGGAGAACTCCGCCTGGTCGCCCAGCTCGGCGGCCCGGTGCCGCAGCGCCGACAGCACCAGGTGGGCCTTCTGGCGGTGGAACCGGCGGCGCGCGAACACCGCCTTCGACTCGATCAGCAGGACCGGCTGGTCCGGGCGGTCGAGGAAGTGCGGACCGAGCTGGTCGGCGAAGCACCACCGCCGGGTGTCCGGTGCGCGGGCGGGGAACGCGGCCAGCGCCGGGTCGCCCGCGGGCCGTCGCGGCATGCCGGGCACCACCGCCTCACCTCCCGGCGACCATCGTGGGGTGGGCGTTAGGCTCGGCGCGACTCGGGCCATCGACCTGCGGTGGCCGGAACGTCCCTGGAGGTCGACGGCTGTGAACCGCGCACTGCGCGCCGCCACGATGGGTGTCCTGCTGCTCAGCCCGGTCGCGCTGACCGCGTGCAGCGCCGGCCAGGTCCCCCAGACGGCCACCCAGAACCGGGACAAGGTCGGTCCCGAGGCGGCGGTCGGCGACATCACCCTGCGCGCCGTCTCGCTCGCGTACCCGCAGGACGGGCTCTACGCGGAGGGTGACGACGCCGAGCTGCAGATGGCGATCGTCAACGGCGACACCGAGGCCGACACCCTCGTCGGCATCGAGGGCACGGCCTTCGACGGCGTGGTGGTCTCCGGGCAGGCCACGGCCTCCGCCGTCCCGAGCTCCCCGGCGGCCGCCACCACCCCGGCGACGCCGAGCACCCCGGGCGCCGCACCGTCGACACCCACCACCCCCGGCGCCACGCCGTCCGTACCCACCACCCCGGGTGCCACGCCGGCCCCCGGCACGGTGCCGACGTCGAGCGCCCCCGCCGCGCCGAGCCCGAGCACGCAGGTCCAGATCCCGATCCCCGCGGGCTCCACGGTCTTCCTCGGCGGCGCCGGCGGCCCGACGGTCGAGCTGGCCGACCTCTCCGAGGAGCTGACCTCCGGTCAGCGCGTCGAGGTCACCCTCACCTTCCAGCGCGCCGGTGAGGTCACCGTCCCGGCCGTGGTCGCCACGCCCGATCGTGCGCTGCCCCGCGGGGAGCCCTTCGACTTCCACCACGAGGAGGGCGGCTCCGAGAGCCGCGACCAGGAGCAGGACACCGAGACCGAGTGACGTCACGGCGGGCACGCCGTCGTCCTCCCCGGGAACCGTCGTACCCGGCGGTTAGCGTCGGTCCGTGCCACCTGCCGGAGTGAAGTCCCGCCCTGCCCACCGCTGCACCGAGTGCGGCTACGCGTCCGCCAAGTGGGTCGGCCGGTGCCCCGAGTGCCAGGCCTGGGGCACCATCCAGGAGGTCGGCACCCCGGCGTCCCCGCTGCGCGCCGTGGCCGCCGGCCCGGTGACCGCACCGGCGGTGCCCATCGCCCAGGTGGAGCTCGCCGCCGCCCGTGCCGTGCCCACGGGCATCCAGGAGTTCGACCGCGTCCTCGGCGGCGGCCTCGTGCCCGGGGCGGTGCTGCTCGTCGCCGGCGAGCCCGGCGTGGGCAAGTCGACGCTGCTGCTCGAGGTCGCCCACCGCGTGGCCGCCACCAACGGCCCGGCCCTCGTCGTCTCCGGTGAGGAGTCCGCCGCCCAGGTACGGCTGCGGGCCGAGCGCATCGGCGCGCTGCACGACCAGCTCTACCTCGCCGCGGAGACCGAGCTGTCGGCCGTCCTCGCCCACGTCGAGGACGTCGCCCCCTCGCTGCTGGTCCTCGACAGCGTGCAGACCGTGCGCTCCCCCGCCGTCGAGGGCACCGACGGCGGCTCCACCCAGGTGCGGGCCGTGGCCAGCGCGCTGACCGCCGTCGCCAAGAGCCGCGGGATGACCACCATCCTGGTCGGCCACGTCACCAAGGACGGCGCCATCGCCGGGCCCCGCACCCTCGAGCACCTCGTCGACGTCGTCGTCTCCTTCGACGGCGAGCGCCACTCCACGCTGCGCCTGATCCGGGCGATGAAGAACCGCTTCGGCCCGGCCGACGAGATCGGCTGCTTCGAGATCGGTGACACCGGTGTGGTCGGCGTCCCCGACCCCTCCCACCTGTTCGTCTCGCGGCGCACCGCACCGGTGGCGGGCAGTTGCGTCACGGTCACCCTCGAGGGCAGCCGGCCGCTGCTGGCCGAGGTCCAGGCGCTGGTGGCCGCCAGCGGCGGAGGCGGCTCGCCCCGTCGGGCGGTCAGCGGGCTGGACTCGCAGCGGGTCGCCATGGTCAACGCGGTCGTCGAGCGGCGCGGCCGGGTCAAGCTCGCCGACGCCGACGTCTTCGCCGCCTCCGTCGGCGGGGTGCGCATCGCCGAGCCCGCGGCGGACCTCGCGCTGGCGCTGGCGATCGCGTCGGCGGCCAAGGACGTCCCGCTGCCGCGCGGCCTGGTCGCGGTCGGCGAGGTGGGGCTGTCCGGGGAGATCCGGCGGGTCGGCGGCACCGGCCGCCGGCTGGCCGAGGCAGCGCGCCAGGGCTACAAGGTGGCGCTCGTCCCCGAGGACGCCGGCAGTGCGCCCAAGGGCATGCGGCTGGTCGAGGTCCCCGACCTCGGCGCCGCCTTCGCCCGCCTCTTCTGAGGCCGGCCGGGGCCCGTGGTGGCCCCTCGCCGGTGAGCTGCCTCACCGGCGCCCGCCAGTACCGTGGGGGCCACGTAGAATCAGCCGCCACCACGTCGAACGTCAGGAGCGCTCGTGCCCCCCGCTGTGGACTCCGAGGTCGCGCTCCGCGAACTGCTCGGCCGCATCGCACCGGGCACGGCGCTCCGTGACGGCCTGGAGCGCATCCTCGCCGGCCGGACCGGCGCCCTGATCGTGCTCGGCTACGACCGCGTGGTGGAGTCCATCTGCACCGGCGGCTTCGCCCTCGACGTCGCCCTCTCCGCCACCCGGCTGCGCGAGCTGGCCAAGATGGACGGCGCGGTGATCGTCTCCTACGACGGCAGCCGCATCGTGCGGGCCGGCGTGCACCTGATGCCCGACCCGAGCGTCCCCACGGAGGAGTCGGGCACCCGGCACCGCACCGCCGAGCGGGTCGCCATCCAGACCGGCTTCCCGGTGATCTCGGTGAGCCAGTCGATGCACATCATCAGCGTCTACGTCGCCGGACGGCGGTACACGCTGGAGCACCCGACCACGATCCTGGCGCGGGCCAACCAGGCGCTGGCCGCGCTCGAGCGCTACAAGCTGCGCCTCGACGAGGTGGCCAGCACGCTGTCGGCGCTGGAGATCGAGGACCTCGTCACCGTCCGCGACGCGATGAGCGTCAGCCAGCGGCTGGAGATGGTGCGCCGGATCGCCGACGAGATCGAGGGCTTCGTCGTCGAGCTGGGCACCGACGGGCGGCTGCTCGCCCTGCAGCTCGACGAGATGCTCGCCGGGGTCGAGGAGGACCGCGCCCTGCTGGTGCGCGACTACCTGCCGTCCGGGCTGCGCCGTCCCAAGGGCATCGACGAGGTCCTGGCCGAGCTGCGCGCGCTGTCGGCCACCGAACTGCTCGACCTGTCCGCGGTGGCGCGCTGCTACGGCCTCCCGACCTCCGCCGACGCGCTCGACTCCCCCGTCAGCCCCCGCGGCTACCGCCTGCTGGCCCGCGTCCCGCGGCTGCCGTCCGGGATCATCGACCGCCTGGTCGACCACTTCGGCGGGCTGCAGAAGCTGCTCGCGGCCACCATCGAGGACCTGCTGGCCGTCGAGGGCGTCGGCGAGGCCCGTGCCCGGGGCATCCGCGAGGGGCTCTCCCGGCTGGCCGAGACCTCGATCCTCGACCGCTACAGCTGACAGGGAACCCCCTGCCCCCCACTGCTCGCGAGCTCGCGGCGGGACCCTGCAGGGCGCCGCGGCGAGTCCCCGGACGGGGCCGCCGGTGGGCCCTGCGGGGGCCGAGGACGGGGCCCGTCAGGTCAGCGTGAAGGGCACGTCCGCGCTGACCTCGGTGTCCAGCCGGCCGCGCAGCACGTACTGGCCCGGCGCGGGCGTCGTCCGCTCGGCCGTGCAGGACGGCTCACTGGTCAGGCCGCCCCAGGTGAGCGGGAAGGCCACCGACTCACCGGGCGCCAGGGTGCGGGTGTCGCTGCTGGTCTCCGGGAAGCAGTCGTTGCTGCCCCACACCCGGTTGCCGGCCGCGTCGAGCAGCAGGACCTCCTGCAGGCCGGCGTCGAGCACCCGCACGCACGGCACCGACGAGGCGTTGGTGACCACGAGCTCGAAGGTGGGTTTGCCGCCGACCGGCGCGCTGCCGGGGGCGCGGACCTCCAGCCCGATCGCGTCGTCGCTGCACGGGCCGCCCGGCGTCGGGCTCGCCGGCGCGGGCTCCGGCTCGGCGGCTGGTTCGGGGGCCGGCGTCGGCGTCTGCACGCTGGCCAGCGAGGGCACCACCTGCTCCAGGGCAGGCGGCTCGTCGGACGGGTCGGCCGCGTCGGTCGTCGCGGCTGCCGCGGACGTCGCCGTCCCGCCGTCGCCCCCGGTCAGCGCGGCGACGACCAGCCATCCCCCGCCGCCGAGCACCGCCAGCAGCAGGGCCAGGACCAGCAGCCGCCGCCGCCAGTAGACCGCCGCGGGCAGCGGGCCGACGGGGTGCAGCACGCCGGGAACGGTAGTGCGCCACGGCGCACCCACCTGCGGCGGCACGCCGACCCCCGGGGACGGCACACTGGGACCCCGTGGACAGCCCGGCCCGCGCCCTCCCCCCGTCGTCCGACCCGGTCGGCGACGTCCTCGTCGACTGGTTCGCCCGGGCCGCGCGCGACCTGCCGTGGCGCCGGCCGGACACCGACCCGTGGGCCGTGCTGGTCAGCGAGGTGATGCTGCAGCAGACACCGGTCGCCCGCGTCGAGCCGGTGTGGCGGGAGTGGATGGCCCGCTGGCCGACCCCGGCGGCGCTGGCCGCGGCGTCGCCCGCCGAGGTGATCCGCGCCTGGGGCAAGCTCGGCTACCCGCGGCGGGCGCTGCGGCTGCGCGAGACCGCCGTCGCCCTCACCGAGCGGCACGGCGGCGTCGTCCCCGCGGACGTGGCGGCCCTGGAGGCCCTGCCGGGCATCGGGACGTACACCGCCCGCGCCGTCGCCTGCTTCGGGCACGGGCAGCCGCAGCCGGTGGTCGACACCAACGTGCGGCGGGTGGTGGCCCGGCTGGTGCACGGCCGCGCGGAGGCGGCGCCGGCGCGGGCCGCCGACCTCACCGACGTCGCGGCGCTCGCCCCGGCCGACCCCGAGCGGGCGGTGCGCTTCTCGGTCGCGGTCATGGAGCTCGGGGCGCTGGTGTGCGTGGCCCGGACGCCGCGGTGCGCGGCCTGCCCGGTGCGGGGGGACTGCGCGTGGCGGCTGGCGGGCCACCCGGCGTCCGACGGTCCGCCCCGCAGGGTGCAGAGGTTCGCCGGCACGGACCGGCAGGTGCGCGGGCGGCTGCTGGACGTCCTGCGGGCCGCTGAGGGCCCTGTGGCGGCACCACAGCTGGACGCCGCGTGGGACGACGCCGCCCAGCGCTCCCGCTGCCTGGACTCGCTGCTCGCCGACGGGCTGGTCGAGCAGACCGCCGACGGCCGCTTCCGCCTCCCCGCCTGACCGCCACTCCCTGGCCGGTCACCGTCCCCCCGAGTCGGGACGGGCCACGGCCGGGTGAGCGGTTGCGGTCGCCGACACGGGCGGACCCGCCGGGATGGGCGACCACAACTGCTCAGTCGGGTGGGGCGGCGGTCGAGCGGCGATCGGGGACGGGACTCGTCGCCGTGTCGTCCGCCAGGGACGACGAAGGGGCCGCCCCCGCTCGCGATGAGCGGGGGCGGCCCCTTCGTACGGACTACCCGAGGATCACTCGGCCTGGGCGGCCGGGCCCTCCTCGTCGCCACCGGACAGCGCGACCGGCGGGGTGTCGGGGAGGTCGATCGGCTTGGCCTCGCCGCGGAACACGAACCGCTGGTCCGCGCCCTCGCCCTCGACGTCCACCACGATGATCTGACCGGCGGTCAGCTCGCCGTAGAGGATCTTCTCCGACAGCGCGTCCTCGATCTCGCGCTGGATCGTCCGGCGCAGCGGCCGGGCACCCAGCACCGGGTCGAACCCGCGGGCCGCCAGCAGCTTCTTGGCGTCCTGCGTGATCTCCAGCGACATGTCCTTGTTGGCCAGCTGGCTCTCCACGCGGGCGACCATGAGGTCGACGATCTGGATGATCTCGTCCTCGGTCAGCTGGTGGAACACGACGATGTCGTCGATGCGGTTGAGGAACTCCGGCCGGAAGTGCTGCTTGAGCTCCTCGTTGACCTTGTTCTTCATCCGCTCGTAGTTCGACTGGTTGTCGTTGCCGACCTGGAAGCCCAGCCCCACGGCCTTGGAGATGTCCCGCGTCCCGAGGTTGGTCGTGAGGATCAGGATCGTGTTCTTGAAGTCCACGATCCGGCCCTGGCCGTCGGTGAGCCGGCCGTCCTCCAGCACCTGCAGGAGCGTGTTGAACACGTCCGCGTGCGCCTTCTCGATCTCGTCGAAGAGGACCACCGAGAACGGCTTGCGCCGCACCTTCTCGGTCAGCTGGCCGCCCTCGTCGTAGCCGACGTAGCCGGGAGGGGCCCCGACGAGCCGCGACACGGTGAAGCGGTCGTGGAACTCGCCCATGTCGATCTGGATGAGGGCGTCGTCCTCACCGAACAGGAACTGGGCCAGCGCCTTGGCCAGCTCGGTCTTACCGACGCCCGAGGGGCCGGCGAAGATGAACGAGCCACCGGGGCGGCGCGGGTCCTTGAGGCCCGCCCGCGTGCGCCGGATCGCCTGGCTGACGCTCTTGATGGCCTCTTCCTGGCCGATGATCCGCTTGTGGAGCTCCTCCTCCATGCGCAGGAGGCGGGTGGTCTCCTCCTCGGTGAGCTTGAAGACGGGGATGCCGGTCCAGTTGGCCAGCACCTCGGCGATCTGCTCGTCGTCGACCTCGGCGACGACGTCCATGTCGCCGGCCTTCCACTGCTTCTCGCGCTCGGCCTTCTCGCCCAGGAGGGTCTTCTCCTTGTCGCGCAGCGACGCGGCCTTCTCGAAGTCCTGCGCGTCGATCGCGGACTCCTTCTCGCGGCGGATGGCCGCGATCCGGTCGTCGAACTCGCGCAGGTCCGGCGGGGCGGTCATCCGCTTGATCCGCATCCGGGCACCGGCCTCGTCGATCAGGTCGATCGCCTTGTCCGGCAGGAAGCGGTCGGAGATGTACCGGTCGGCCAGCGTGGCGGCGGCGACGAGCGCGCCGTCGGTGATGCTGATCCGGTGGTGCGCCTCGTACCGGTCGCGCAGCCCCTTGAGGATCTCGATCGTGTGGGTGAGCGTCGGCTCGCCCACCTGGATCGGCTGGAAGCGGCGCTCGAGCGCGGCGTCCTTCTCCAGGTGCTTGCGGTACTCGTCGAGCGTGGTGGCGCCGATGGTCTGCAGCTCACCGCGGGCCAGCATCGGCTTGAGGATGCTGGCGGCGTCGATCGCGCCCTCAGCGGCACCGGCCCCGACGAGGGTGTGGATCTCGTCGATGAACAGGATGATGTCGCCGCGGGTGCGGATCTCCTTGAGGACCTTCTTCAGCCGCTCCTCGAAGTCACCGCGGTAGCGGGAACCGGCGACGAGCGCGCCGAGGTCCAGGGTGTAGAGCTGCTTGTCCTTCAGGGTCTCGGGGACCTCGCCCTTGACGATCGCCTGGGCCAGGCCCTCCACGACGGCGGTCTTGCCGACGCCGGGCTCGCCGATGAGGACGGGGTTGTTCTTGGTCCGCCGCGACAGGACCTGCATGACCCGCTCGATCTCCTTGGCCCGCCCGATGACCGGGTCGAGCTTGGAGTCGCGCGCGGCCTGGGTCAGGTTGCGGCCGAACTGGTCGAGGACCAGCGAGGTCGACGGGGTGCCCTCGGCCGGGCCGCCGGCCGCGGCCGGCTCCTTGCCCTGGTAGCCCGAGAGCAGCTGGATGACCTGCTGGCGGACGCGGTTGAGGTCGGCGCCCAGCTTCACCAGGACCTGGGCGGCGACGCCCTCGCCCTCGCGGATCAGGCCGAGCAGGATGTGCTCGGTGCCGATGTAGTTGTGGCCGAGCTGCAGCGCCTCGCGCAGCGACAGCTCGAGCACCTTCTTGGCCCGCGGGGTGAAGGGGATGTGCCCGGACGGGGCCTGCTGGCCCTGGCCGATGATCTCCTCCACCTGCTGGCGGACACCCTCCAGCGAGATGCCCAGGGACTCGAGAGCCTTGGCGGCGACACCCTCACCCTCGTGGATCAGCCCCAGGAGGATGTGCTCGGTGCCGATGTAGTTGTGGTTGAGCATCCGGGCCTCTTCCTGGGCCAGGACGACCACGCGGCGGGCTCGGTCGGTGAACCGTTCGAACATCTGCTGCTTCTCCTCTGACCGGCTGGTCCGGCGCTGCCCTCCCCTGGTGAGGAGGAGCACCCGACGTCCGTCGGCGCGCGGTGCACCGGTCTTCCACTGTAGTCGCGGACTCCGACCCTCCGTCGGTACGCAGGCCCGCACGGAGGAGAGGAGCTGCCCGGTCCAACTGATGCTCCCGGACCGGTGTTCCGAACCGGTTACGCCCACAGCGGACGGCGCGTCGCGGGACCCCGCGCGAGGAGCTCCTGCTCAGCAGGTCAGCGCGAGGCAGACCCAGCAGAGCGGCCACTCCTCGTCGCCGTCGTCCGGCCACACCCACAGGGCCGGGTCGAGCAGCGTGACCGGAGCGAGGCAGAGGGCCCGGCCGGCGACCAGACCGGCGTCCCCGACCGCGTGCAGCCGGCTGGGCGACGTCTCGCCCCAGGGCGAGCGGGGAGCCGCCACGTCCACGCCGACGGTCCAGCGACCCTCGACCGGGACGGCCTCGGGACGACGCCCCGCGGCGGACCACGGCCCTTCGACGGTGCTCACTCGACCACCAGCCGGACGCCCTCGGCGGCCAGCGTGCCGGCGAGCCGGGCGAGCGCCTCGCGGGCGGCCTCGTCGGCGGTGGCCAGGGGCTCGAGGCGGACGGTGACCTGCTGGTGCCCCCGCCGCTGCAGGGCGACGATGCTGCCGCGGAGCAGGTCCACGGCGAGGACGTCGAGGTGTCCGCGCGTCCGGACGACGCCGTGGCGCTGGTCGAGGCTGGCGGTGAAGCTCGGGGCCTGGGGAGCGGCGTCCACCGGCCGCCGATCGGCGAGGGTCCCCGGGTCGCGCGGAACGGTTCTCTCGGCCGCGTCCTGGCTCATGCACCAACCGTCACGAATCAGTCCGGAACACCCCAGGGTCGAAAGTCCCTACCCCGGGCCGCCGGTGACGCTGGGTGCACGGACGACGGCGGCCCGGCACCCCCCTCGAGGGTGCCGGGCCGCCGCGGGTGTCACTCCTGCCCCGACCGCCAGCCTGGTGAGGAACTGGAACGGCCGCCCTTCAGGGGCCCGCGCCGAGCGTGCGAGGCGCGGGGGGAGGGTGGTCCTCCCTCAGTGCGCGGCCTCGTAGGCCTCGACGACGCTGGCCGGGATGCGCCCGCGGTCGCTGACCGCGTGGCCGTTCTTGCGGGCCCAGTCCCGGATGGCGCCGGCCTGCTCGCGGTCCATGCGGCCGCCGCCCCCGGTGGCGCGCGACCGGCCGCCCCCGGAGGCCCGGCCGCTGCCGCGCCCCACCTTGCGCGCGGCCTGCACGTAGCGGGAGAACGCGTTCCGCAACTCCTCCGCGTTCTTCTCCGACAGGTCGATCTCGTAGTTCGTGCCGTCGAGCGAGAAACTCACCGTCTCGTCCGCGGCGACGTTCTCGTCGAGGTCGTCGCTGAGGATGACCTGGACCTTGCGCGCCATTCGCCTTCTCCACTCCCACGCCGCTCCGCAGAACGGGGCCTTTCGTCCCCGGACCCGCAGCCCTTTTCTCTGTCGGACAGCACCATAGACCATTCACGGCGCGGTGAAACCCACCCCGCACAATGGAGTGAGGAGGTGCACTGCCCGGTTCAGGAGGAGAGCGGCCGCACCAACGGGAAGAGGATGGTCTCCCGGATGCCCAATCCGGTGAGCGTCATCATGAGTCGGTCCATCCCCATCCCCATGCCACCGGTCGGCGGCATCCCGTACTCGAGCGCCTCGAGGAAGTCCTCGTCGAAGGCCATCGCCTCGGGGTCCCCCTGGGCGGCGAGGCGGGACTGGGCGACGAGGCGCTCGCGCTGCGCCACCGGGTCGACCAGCTCGGAGTAGGCCGTCGCCCGCTCGACGCCGGCGATGTAGAGGTCCCACTTCTCGGCCAGGCCCGGCCGGGATCGGTGTGCGCGGGTCAGCGGCGAGGTGTCCACCGGGTAGTCCACGACGAAGGTGGGTTCCTGCAGCGTGTCCTGGACCAGGGCCTCGAACAGCTCCTCGACGACCTTCCCGGGCACCCACGCCGGGTCCACGCCGACGTCGTGCCGCTCGGCGAGGGCGCGCAGGGTCCCCATCGGCGTCTCGGGGGTGACCTCCTCGCCGACGGCCTCGGAGACCAGCGTGTGGAGCGGCACCTGCCGCCACTCCCCCGACAGGTCGATCTCGGTGCCGTCGTTGTGTCGCGCAACGTGGTCGCCGAACAACGCCTCGCAACATTCCTGTGTCAGTTCGCGGGTGAGCGTCGCCATCACCTGGTAGTCGGCATAGGCCTGGTACGCCTCGAGCATCGCGAACTCCGGCGAGTGGGTGCTGTCGGCACCCTCGTTGCGGAAGTTGCGGTTGATCTCGAAGACCCGTTCCAGCCCCCCGACGATGCACCGCTTGAGGAACAGCTCCGGCGCGATCCGCAGGTACAGGTCGAGGTCGAATGCGTTCATGTGAGTGCGGAACGGTCGTGCCGCAGCACCCCCGTGCACCGTCTGCAACATCGGCGTCTCGACCTCGAGATAACCGCGTGCGGCCAGTTCCCGACGCAGCGTCGACATCACCGTGGCCCGCTGCCGGACGGTGCGGCGGGCCTCGTCGCGGACGATGAGGTCGACGTACCGGCGGCGGACCCGCAGTTCCTCGCTCATCGGCTTGTGCGCCACCGGCAGCGGCCGCAGCGACTTGGCGGTCAGCTGCCAGGAGTCGGCGAACACCGAGAGCTCGCCGCGCCGCGACGTCCCGACCTCGCCCTCGACGAACACGTGGTCACCGAGGTCGACGTCGGCCTTCCACGCGGCCAGCGACTCCTCGCCGACCCGGTCGAGGGAGAGCATCGCCTGCAGTTCGGCGTCGCCCTCACGCAGCGTCGCGAAGCACAGCTTGCCGGTGTTGCGGACGAAGATCACCCGCCCGGTGACGCCGACCCGCTCGCCGGTCATCGTGTCCGGCTCGAGGTCGGGGTGCTTCTCGCGGACCTCCGCCAGGGTGGTCGTGCGGGCGACGGAGACCGGGTAGGGGTCGACGCCGGCCTCGCGCATCCGGTCCAGCTTCGCCCGGCGCACCCGGAGCTGTTCGGGGAGTTCGTCGTCGGGCGGCGGTACCTCGGTCACGGGTCGCCACCCTACGGGGCGGCCGATCTCCGGGTCGGTGGGTGACGGAGGCCGGCCTCGTGCCGCTCGAAGGCCAGCCGCAGCCCGTGCACGGTGAGGTCCGGTTCCCGCTCCCCGATCGAGCGGCAGCTGTCGGCCACCAACGGCGCCAGCCCGCCCGTGGCGACGACGACCGGCGGGGCGCCGAACTGTCCGACCAGCTCGGCGGCGATCCGGGCGACCAGTCCGTCGACCAGGCCGGCGAAGCCCAGCACCAGGCCCGACTGCAGCGCCGCGACGGTGTTCTTGCCGATCGCCTGCGGCGGCACGGTCAGCTCCACCGAGCGCAGCTGCGCCGCGCGGGAGGCGAGCGCCTCGAGGCTGACCTCGACGCCGGGGGCCAGCGCGCCGCCGAGGAACTGCCCGTCGGGGCCCACGGCGTCGACGTTGGTCGAGGTGCCGAAGTCGACGACGACGACCGGGCGCCCGCCCCCGTTGGGACGGCGTCCGTACAGCTCGTGCGCGGCCAGCGCGGTGACCACCCGGTCGGCGCCGACCTCGCGCGGGTTGTCCACGTGCAGCGGGACGCCGGTCCGCACGCCGGGCCCGATGAGGACGACGGGCACGTCGAGGGAGTCGAGCAGCGCGCGCAGCGCCGGCAGCAGCGCGGGCACCGTCGAGCAGGCCGACACCCCGGTGACCTCGGTGTCGCGCAGCAGCCCGCGCCAGAGCATCCGCAGCTCGTCGCTGGTGGCCCGCGGTGCCGTCGTCACCCGCCAGCAGCCGACCCGGCGCGGACCGTCGAAGGTGGCCAGGACGGTCTGGCTGTTGCCGACGTCGACGGTGAGCAGCACGGGTCAGCCCGCCCGCAGGTCGAGGGCGAGGTCGAGGATCGGCGCGGAGTGGGTGAGCGCCCCCACCGAGAGGTGGTCGACACCGGTCTCGGCGACCGCCCGGGCCACCTCGAGGGTCAGCCCGCCGGTGGCCTCGAGCTCGGCCCGCCCGCCGACCAGGGCGACGACCTCGCGCAGGACGTCGGGCGGCATGTTGTCGCAGAGCAGGAAGTCCGCGCCGGCCTCGACCGCCTCGACCGCCTGCGCGGGCACGTCGACCTCGACCTGCACCGCCACCCGTGGCGCCCGCTCGCGCACGGCCGCGACGGCGGCGGCCACCGAGCCCGCGGCGGCGACGTGGTTGTCCTTGACCATGGCGACGTCGTAGAGCCCCATGCGCTTGTTCGACCCGCCGCCGCAGCGGACGGCGTACTTCTCCAGCGGCCGCAGCCCGGGCGTGGTCTTGCGGGTGTCGAGGACGACGGCGCCGGTGCCCTCGACCGCGTCGACCCAGCGGCGGGTGAGGGTGGCGATGCCGCTGGCCCGGCCGGCGATGTTCAGCGCGCTGCGCTCGGCGGCCAGCAGGGCGCGCACCGGCCCGCGCACGGTCAGCAGCACGTCGCCCCGGGCCACCCGGTCGCCGTCGGTGGCGCCCGCGGTGAGCGTGGCGCCGGGGGCGAGCCGGGTGAACACGCGGGCGGCGACCGGCAGGCCGGCGACGACGCCGTCGGCGCGGGCCACGAGGTCCGCGGTGCCCAGCTGCCCGGCCGGCACGGTGGCGGCGCTGGTGACGTCGTGCGCGACGGCCAGGTCGGGCGCGCTGGGCAGTGGCGCGCCGCCGGTGAGGTCCTCGGCGAGGGTGCGCTCGACCAGCTCGGTCACCCACGCCTCGTCCAGCCCGGTGCCCTCCAGCGAGCGGGGGTCGGCGCTCACCACTCCTCCACCAGAGGTGTCCCCACCGGACGGTGGGTCACCTGCAGGGCGCCGTCCCCGTCCAGCCGCACGTCCAGGTGCACCCGCCAGTCCTCCTCGGTGTCGGGGTGGTCCTCGCGCCAGTGGCAGCCGCGGGTCTCCTCGCGCACGGCGGCAGCGGTCGCCAGCGCGCCGGCCACGGTGAGCAGGTCGGTGGCCTCCCAGCCGGCCACGCCGGGCGCGACGTCCGGGCCGAGCCCCGTGGCGAGCGCGGCCAGCCGGCCGGTCGCCTCGGTCAGCCCCGCGCCGCTGCGCAGTGCGCCGACCCGCGCCGACATCGTCTCGGTGACGTCCCGCCGGCCGTCGGGGTCGAGCAGCCCGGACGGCGCGGCCGCCACCGCCACGACGGGGGACGACGGCGGCACCCCCGCGGCGAGGTGCGCGCCGATGCGGGCGGCGAAGACCAGCCCCTCCAGCAGCGAGTTCGACGCCAGCCGGTTGGCCCCGTGCACGCCGGTGCAGGCCACCTCACCGCAGGCGTACAGCCCGGGCACCGTCGTCCGGCCGGCCAGGTCGGTGACCAGACCGCCCGAGGCGTAGTGCGCTGCCGGGGTGACCGGCACCAGGTCGGTGACCGGGTCGACGCCGGCCGCGCGGCAGCTGGCCACGATCGTCGGGAAGCGCCCCGCGAGGTCGGGCACCGCGCGCGCGTCGAGCCACACGTGGTCGACGCCGTCGCGCAGCTGCACCCGGGTGATGCCCTTGGCCACCACGTCGCGGGGTGCCAGCTCGGCCAGCGGGTGCACGCCGACCATGAACCGCTCCCCCGCCCCGTCGCGCAGCACCGCGCCCTCGCCCCGCAGCGCCTCGCTGACCAGCGGCTGCTGGCCGCGCGCGTCCGGGCCCAGGTAGAGGGCGGTGGGGTGGAACTGGACGAACTCCAGGTCGGTGGCGACCGCGCCGGCGCGCAGGCCGAGGGCGACGCCGTCCCCCGTGGAGACCGGCGGGTTGGTGGTGGCGGCGTAGACCTGTCCCATGCCGCCGGTGGCGAGCACGACCGCGCGGGCGCGCACCGCGCCGACGCCGTCGGCGCTGCCCTCCCCCAGCACGTGCAGGGTGACGCCCGCGGCGCGGCCGGTGGCGTCGGTGAGCAGGTCGAGCACCATCGCGTGCTCGACGAGGGTGACGCCGGGGTCGGCCCGGACGGCGTCCTGCAGCGCGCGCTGCACCTCCGAGCCGGTTGCGTCACCGCCGGCGTGCACGATCCGGTCCGCGGAGTGCCCGCCCTCGCGGGTGAGCAGCAGCCGCCCGTCGGGGTCGCGGTCGAAGGCCGCACCCCAGTCGATCAGCTGGCGCAGCCGCTCGGGGCCCTCGCGCACCAGCACGGAGACCGCGGCGGGCTCGCACAGCCCCACCCCGGCGACCTCGGTGTCGCGGGCGTGCGCCTCGGCGGTGTCGGCGGGGTCGAGCACGGCGGCGATGCCGCCCTGCGCCCAGCGGGTCGACCCGTCGTCCACCCGGACCTTGGTGACGACGGCGACCGACAGCCCGGCCGCCCGGGCGTGCAGCGCCACGCACAGCCCGGCGATGCCCGAGCCGACGACGCAGACGTCGGCGGCCAGCTCCCAGCCGGGCGCCGGCGCGGCGAGGCGCCGCGGGAGCCCGGTGACCCGCCCGGCCGCCAGGGTCGTCACCGGACCGGCACGCCCAGGTCGCCGTGCCCTTCCGGACCCCTCCCGGCTCCCGCCCCGAGCATGCGAGGGGCGGGGAGGAGGGGGTCCTCCTGCTCGTCCTGCCCTCCGCTCGTGAGCTCGCGAGGAGACCCGGGACGAGGCCGGGGACCAGTCGAGAGCGGGCTCCGCCGATGGTCCCGGGCGCCGGGGACCGGGGCCGACGGGTCGCCGCCGAGCTCGACGACGCGGTTGGCGCCGTCGACGTGCACGACCCTCGGGGTGTGGGACCCGGCCTCGGTCTCGTCCATCAGGCCGTAGCTGATCAGGATGACCAGGTCGCCGGGGTGCACCAGGTGCGCCGCGGCGCCGTTGATGCCGATGACGCCGCTGCCCCGCTCGCCGGGGATGACGTAGGTCTCCAGCCGCGCGCCGTTGGTGACGTCGACGATGGCGACCTGCTCGCCGGGGATGAGGTCGGCGGCGTCGAGGAGGTCCTCGTCGATCGTCACCGAGCCCACGTAGTGCAGGTCGGCCTGGGTGACCGTCGCGCGGTGGATCTTGGACTTGAGCATCGTGCGCATCATCGCGCGCCTCCCAGCGTCAGAGGGGTGTTGTCGATGAGCCGGGTGCTGCCGGCGCGGGCGGCGGCGAGCAGCCGGGCCGGGCCGGCGGGCGGCGGGGGGCCGAGGTCGGGATCGGTCAGCTCCAAGTAGTCCTGGAGCAGGCCGGGCGCCTCGGCGAGGACGGCGCGGGCGGCGCCCAGGGCGGCGTCGGCGCCCCGCGGACCGGCCGCGGCCCCCGCGCGCAGCGCCCGGGAGATCGTGGCGGCGGTGACCCGCTGCTCCGGCGAGAGGTAGCGGTTCCGGGAGGACAGCGCCATCCCGTCGTCCTCCCGGACGGTCGGCACGCCGACGACCTCGACGCCCAGTGCCAGCTCGCGGGCCATCGCCCGCACGAGCGTGAGCTGCTGGTAGTCCTTCTCGCCGAAGACGGCGAGGTCGGGCCGCACCAGCCCGAAGAGCTTGGCCACGACGGTCAGCACGCCGGTGAAGTGGCCGGGGCGGACGGCGCCCTCGAGGACGTCGCCCAGCGGGCCGGGGTGGACGGTCACGCCCACCGCGCCCGGCGGGTAGACCTCGTCGACCGACGGGTGGAAGACGGCGTCGGCGCCCTCCTCGGCCAGCGCGGCGAGGTCGGCGTCCCAGGTGCGCGGGTAGCGGTCGAAGTCCTCACCGGGGCCGAACTGGGTCGGGTTGACGAACACCGAGACGACGACGCTGCCGGCCCGCTCCCGGGCGGCGCGCACGAGGGTGCGGTGGCCCTCGTGCAGGGCGCCCATCGTGGGCACCAGCGCGACCGGGCCGGGCAGCCCGGCGACGAGCCCGCGCAGCTCGACGACGGTCTCCGCGACAGCGGGGGTGGTCACCGGGGACCCGCCGGTGGGAGGACCACGGTCAGCCCTCCGCTCGCACGCTAGCCAGGGGACCCGGACCGTGGCCATCGAGCAGTTCGACCAGCGGTACGCCCTCGTGCCGCCTGAGCCGGCCGGTCGCCAGCGCGCGCTCGGTGGTGCGCCGGGCCAGCGCGACGTACGCCGCCACCGAGTCCGGCGCCCGCTCGGCGAGGGTGTCCAGGTGCCGGCGCACGGTGCCGACGTCCCCGCGGCTGACCGGGCCGGTGAGCCCGCGGTCGCCGCGGCGCAGGCCGTTGTCGAGCGCGGCGGTGAGCAGCGGGGCGAGCACCCGGCCGGGCTCGGCGACGCCCGCGGTGCGCAGCAGGTCCGCGGCCTCGGCGACCAGCGTGACCAGGTGGTTGGCGCCGGTGACCAGCGCGGCGTGGTACAGCCCGCGGTCGGCCTCGGCGACGAAGAACGGCTCGCCGCCCATCTCCAGGACCAGCGTCTCGGCCACCGGCCGGTGCTCCGGGGCGCTGGTGACGCCGAAGGGCGCGCCGGCGAGGCGGTCGGCGTCCTCGGGGGCGCCGGTGAAGGTCATGGCCGGGTGCAGCGCCAGCGGCAGGACGCCGGCCCGTGCGGCCGGGGCGAGGACCGCCAGGCCGTGCGCGCCGGAGGTGTGGAAGGCCAGCTGGCCGGCCCGCCAGACGCCGGTCTCGGCCAGGCCGGAGACGAGACCGGCCAGGCTGTCGTCGGGGACGGCGAGCACCACGAGGTCGGCGGCGGCCACGACCTCGTCGGTGGGCAGCAGCGGCACGCCGGGCAGCAGCCGGGCGGCGCGCTCGGCGGAGGCGGTGGAGAGGCCGGCGGCGGCGACCACGTCGTGGCCGGCGGCGGTGAGGGCGGCGCCCAGGACGGCGCCGACGCGCCCGGCGCCGACGATGCCGACGCGGAGACGGGCGGGGGCGGCGTCCGCCGGGCTGAGACCGGCAGCGCGGAGCGTCCTGCGGGCAGCAGGCATCGGTGCACCTCTCGTTCCAGTCCCTCGCGGGTACCGGACTCGGTGGTCGCGGGCTCCTCCGGTGGAGCCCGTCGCGTGTTGCGGTCCTGCGGTGGTGCCGGCGCGGGAGCCCGCTGCGACCGGAGGTGTCACGCGGGTGTCACGCCGAAGGCGAGTGTGTGACCGGTTCGGGGCGGGTGCAACGCCTCCCCCCTGTGGCGTGGATCACCTCGCGGGCCACCTACGGTGTCCGGCGGCGACGCAGACGCACGGCGGGAGGATCCGGGTGGGCAGCCTCGAGGGACGGACGGCGCTGGTCACCGGCGGGAGCCGGGGCATCGGCCTGGCGATCGCGCAGAGCCTGGTGGCGCGCGGGGCGCGGGTCGTCGTGACCGGCCGCAAGCCGGACGCGCTGGCCGAGGCGGTGTCGGCACTGGGCGGCCCGGAGGTGGCGGTGGGCGTCGCCGGCAACGCGGGGGACGCCGAGCACCGGGCCGAGGCCGTGCGCACCGCCGTCGACACCTTGGGCAGCCTGGAGATGCTGGTCGGCAACGTCGGCATCAACCCGGTCTACGGACCGCTGGTCGACCTCTCGCTGGACGGCTTCCGCAAGATCCTCGACACCAACGTCGTCGGCACCCTCGGCCTGGTCCAGGAGGCGTGGCGGGCCTGGATGGCCGAGCACGGCGGCTCGGTGCTGGTCGTGGCCTCGGTGGCCGGCCTCAAGGCCTCCCCGATGATCGGCGGCTACGGCGTGAGCAAGGCGGCGCTGGTCAACCTCGTCACCCAGCTCGCCGTCGAGCTCGGCCCGACGGTGCGGGTCAACGCGGTCGCGCCGGCGGTGGTGAGGACCCGCTTCGCCGGGGCGCTCTACGAGGGCCGGGAGGCCGAGGTCGCGGCGCAGTACCCGGTGGGCCGGCTGGGCGTGCCCGAGGACGTCGGCGAGGCGGCGGCCTACCTGCTCGGCGACGGCGCGGGCTGGGTGACCGGCCAGACGCTGGTGCTCGACGGCGGTGCGCTCTCCCGTGGTCCGTCCTGAGACCGGTCGGCGAACGGCTCAGCTGCGGCCGAGCACCCGCGCCAGGACGTCGTCGCTCTCGCCGTCCTCCCGGTAGCGGCGCCGGCGGCGGCCGCCGGACGGCGGGGTGAGGCCACTCCCGGCCGGCAGCTGCGCGAGCCGCCGACCGGGGGCCTCGTCCGCCTGGGCGGGTGCCTCGGTCGTCGGCACGGCCGCCCCGGGGACCGGCGGGCGCTCCCGCTGGGCGACCGGGCGCTCGGGGGTCAGCGCCGCGTCCGGCCGGAGCGCAGCGGGGGGCGTCGGTGCGTCGGTGCGGCGCCGGCGCGGCTCGGCGCGGACCTCGTCCAGCTGGCGGGTGCCCGCAGGCGGCTCGTCGGCACGCACGGCCGGCCAGGCTGCGGTCAGCTCCGGCGCCGGCGAGGTCCAGCTGTCGGCCTCCACCGTCCGCGGCGCGCTGGGCTCGGGTGCGGACCGGGTGGACGGGGTGCGCAGCATGACGCGCTCGACGAGCACCTCGCCGGAGAGCTGCTCGCGCAGCTCGGTGCGCAGGCGGCCGACGTCGGTGCGCAGCTCGGCCAGGGCGGTGGGGTCGAGGCCGGCCAGGGCGGTGCGCAGCTCGGCGAGCCCGGCCAGGTCCCGGCGCAGCGCGGCGACCTCGGCCACCTCCCGGCGCAGCTCGGCCACCTGGGCCATCTCCCGTCGCAGCTCGCCGAGCGCGGCCAGCTCCACGCGCAGCGCCTCCAGCTCGGCGCGCATCGACTGCTCGGCCGTGCGCCGCAGGTCGTGCTCCACCCGCAGCTCGTGCTCCCGGCGCGCGGCGACCGCACGCTCCAGTTCCCGTTCGTGGGCCAGCCGCAGCTCGGCCTCGCGCTCGGCCGCCGCCCGCCCAGGGTCGGCGCGCTCGGCGGCAGCCGGTTGCCCCTGGGCCGGCGAGGACACGTCAGCGGCCGGGCGGGACCTGACCAGCGAGGCGAGGACGAACGCCCAGGCCGCACCGACGACGGCGAGCCGCAGGAGCCGCGGATCATCGGTCAGGAGGACGACGGCGGTGGCGGCGACCGCGAGGCAGGAGCCCCCGGCCAGCCCCGCCGTCCGCAGGGCCGGGGACGCCCGACCGGCGGACCGGGCGTAGCGGCGCACCGGTGCGTCGTCCTGGTCCTCCCGCATGGTGATCAGGGTAACGGTCCGCAGGCTCCCGACCACGGAGAGCATCGAGCGGCGACGCAGCGGACCTCCGGGCCCTCGAGACCCGAACGCTCAGAAGCTGGCACCCCAGTGGATGGCGACGTCCTCCGGCGTCAGCTCCCGGTCGTACACCGACGCCTCGTCCAGCCGGCCGGAGAAGAAGTCCGCGCCCGGCCGGGTGGGGAAGGCGCTGTAGTCGCCGCCACCACCCCAGCGCCAGAAGCCCGTCAGCGCCCCGGTCGTCGTGGACGACGTGTCCTCCTGCACGAGAGCGCCGTCGACGTACAGGCGCATGCGCCCGCCGGCGCTCATCGTGGCGGTGACCAGGTGCCAGGTGCTGTCGCGGTGGTCCCGCGGGGAGACGACGGTCCGCTGGGGGGTGCGGATGGTGAACGCCAGGCTCCCGTTCCCGGTGAGGTAGACGGCCCCGTACGGAGCCGTCGCGGTACCCGTCTGGGTGGAGCCGAAGCTGACCAGCGGACCCGTGCCGCCGGAGGACCTGAACCACACCTCGGTGGAGAACGCGGCCGGCGTGGTGCGGCTGGCGCCGGTGGAGATGTCGTTGACGCCGCTGAGTCTGACCGCCGTCCCGGCGGTCGTCGTCCCGGTGGGCGCCCCGGCCACTCCCAGGTCGGGGTGGACGTGGAACGTGCCGCCGCGGTCGTTGGCGGAGGCGTCGGCCACGGTGAGCGCCCCGGGCGCCGGCTGCTCCTCCAGCTGCCAGTACAGGTGGAGGTTCGGGAACGCCTTCACCGACGTCGCGTAGTTGCCGGCGACCGTGCCCCTGCCCATGTCGTAGCGCTTCTTGACCTCGGTGGCGTTCAGCACCCCGGCGTAGACGGCGACCTCGTCGATGTCGCCGGTCCAGGTGTCCGGCGCCGGGCCCTCCGCGTCGGCGGCCGGGTCCGCGGTGGTGATGACGTCGGTCGGGATCGGGGCGGTACCGACCCGCCAGCGCCCCGCCACGGTCTGCGGCCAGGTGCCGCACAACCCGCGGTCGTAGGCCACGGCGCCGTCGACGTAGACGATCACCTGCGTGCCGTCCGAGCCGCAAGGCACGCTGCCGGGCTGGCCACTGGGGTCGATCACCGCGACGAGGTGGTGCCAGGCCGGGCTGGCCTGGTCGGTGGAGGTCCACGCCTTCGGGTCGGCGGCGTCGTACCCGCACACCTCCTGGAGGGTGGTCACGGGGTCCAGGGTCAGGCCGACGCAGGCCTGACCCCGCTCGTTGACGTACAGCTGGGTCCTGCCCGGGGTCGCGGAGGAGCCCTCGGGGAGCAGGCTCACCACCGCTCCGCCGTGGCCGGTCCGCACCCAGGCCTCCAGGGTCAGCTTTACCGGGCCCGTGCCGGCGCCGGTGACGGCGCCGGTGAGCGAGGTGGTGCCGCTGGCCGCGGCGTGGGCGTTCTGGGAGAAGTGCACGGCGCGCCGGGGCCCGCCCGCGCTCGCCGCGATCGCCCCCGAGGCGACGGAGGAGACCGCCCCGGCACCGTTGTACGTGCCGGTGGTGCCCACGAGGGCCGCGGCGGTGGAGCTGCCGTAGGGGTCGTCGAAGGGGTGGTACACCACGGGGCCGCTGTCCTGGACGGCGGTGCGGTAGTCGGGGAAGACGGCCGCGGTCGCCAGCTCGTTGCCCGTGCTGACCGTGGTGCCGGTGAAGGCCGCCCAGGCCCCGTCGGGGCCAGCGGTGGCGAGGGCAGCGGTGAGCAGGGCAGCGCAGCCGGCCAGCACGGCGCGGGGCGTCGGCCGGCTCAGCCGGGCGCGCCCCGCCCGGACCCGGTGGGCGTGGCCCTCACCCATGACCGGCCGTGCCTCCCCCGCGCAGCGGGGACGGCCGCCTGCCGGCGCTCCGCCCGACGTCGTCCCCACGCCGGGACGGCCGCGACGGGGGTCGCGGCGCGCTACGAGCGGCGGGTGCTCCCGACGTCGAGCGGTGCTGCGGCATCGGTTCCTCGTCTCCTGGTGCTGACGGCCGCGGTCACTACCCCATCGGCCGATGGGGTGACGTCCTTGAGCCGGCGTGCGACCTCAGTCGACGGCGGTGTCGACCTCCCCGGTGCAGGTGGCGGTGGTGCGCACGTACCCGGAGCTGCCGGGCACAGCGGCCGCGAGGACGGTCAGCCGCCTCCGCGCACGGGTGACGCTGCTGGTGTGCCGGCTCAACCCTGCTGCGCGAGCGCGCCGTCGGAGCTGAAGACCAGGCCGATGGAGATCTCGCCCTGCTGCAACGCGGCCTTGGTCAGCGGGCCGCCGGCGTCCAGCTCGCGGAAGTCGGCGAACTGCAGGCCGTAGGTCTCCTCCAGGCCGGGCTGGCAGAACGGCCGCTCCGGGCACTCCGTGGGACCACCCAGGACCAGCGACCCGTCGCCGCACGCGTCGGCCAGCTCGGACAGGGTGGAGACGCCGAGCCCCTCGGCGAAGGCCTGGGTCACGGCGAAGGCGTTCTGGTCGGCAGCCTCCGACGGCTCGCCGAAGACCAGGCCGGCCTGCTCGGCGAGCGGCTGCAGCGCGTTCACCGTCTCCTGGACGTCACCGCTGGCGACCGGCTCGGCGCTCGGGCCGTTGGCCTGCCGGTTGAGGAACTCGGTCACCGTCGACAGGTACTCCGGGAAGACCTGGATCTCCGAGCCGGAGATGAGCGCGGGCAGGTAGAGCTCCCGGTTGCCGACCTCGCGCACCGACGCGTCGAAGCCGGCGCCGTCGAGGACGTCGGCGTAGACGTTGGCCAGGATCGTCGACTCGGTGAAGTTCGAGCCACCCACCGCGATCGGGCCGCTGCCCTGCTCGAGGGCGGCGGTGTCGACGTTCTCCTCGACCCAGGCAGCAGCGACGTCCTCGGCGCTCTGCCGCTCGAGGTCGACGGCGGCGTTGAGGTCGATCAGCTCCTCGGTGGTCAGCGCCTCGGACACCGCGTCGAGCGCGGGCAGCAGCGCCGGGTTGGCCTGCGCGGTGGCCATGTTGACCGCCGGGACGATGTTGTCGGCGTTCTGCAGCTGCTGGTCGTCCTCGAGCACGACGAGCTGCTCGCCGGCCACGGGGGCGCAGGCGTCGCCGGACGCGCCGCCGCTGGCCTCGGCGCCGCCGGTGCCCGAGGAGCCGGACTCGCCGCAGGCGGTGAGCAGCAGCCCGGTGAGGGTCAGGGGGACGAGGATCCGTGCACGGCTGCGCATGTGGCCCGCCTTCTGTGTCCCGCGCGGCCACGGGGCCGCGGCGCGTGTCTGGCGGGGAGGAGCCCCGCGCAGGCCATGCAACTCCTGACCACCCGGCGCAGCCACGCGCACCGGCCAGGTGTTGCCCGGTTGTTACGAAGACACGCCGGTCAGAGCGGCACGCCCGACGACGTCGGCTCCGGCTCGCCCGCTCGGGGCGCCCGCACCGGCCGCAGCGGCCACCGGCGCGGGCCGGGCGTCACCGCCGTCGAGAGCAGCACGAGCAGGAGCTCGGTGAGCAGCGCCAGGGTGGCCACCAGCACGGCGCCGGCCAGGATCACGCCGGTGTCCTGCTGGCCGAAGCCGAGGTTGATGATCCGCCCGAGCCCTCCCCCGCCGACCAGCGCGGCCAGGGTCGCGGTCGCCACGACCTGCACCGCCGCCGTCCGCACGCCGGTCGCGACCAGCGGCAGGGCGAGCGGGAACTCGACCCGGGTCAGCATCTGGCCGCGGCTCATGCCCATCGCCCGAGCGGCCTCGCGCACGTCGCGGTCGACCTCGCGGAAGCCGACGTGGGTGTTGGTGAGCATCGGCGGGACGGCGAAGGCGGCCAGCGCCAGGACGGTGCCGGTCTCGCTGAATCCCAGCGGGGTGACCGCCAGGACGGTGAGCAGGGCGAGGGTGGGCACCGCCCGGCTCACGTTGGAGACGACGACGACCGCTCCGGCGCCGCGGCCGCTGCGGCCCAGCAGCACCCCGGTAGGGACGGCGAGGACGGCGGCGAGCAGCACGGCCAGCGCGGAGATCCGCAGGTGCTGGACCAGCAGGTCGAGGATGCCGCCGGTCCGGGTCCAGTTGAACGGGTCGTTGAGGTAGACGAACGCCTCGCCGAACGCACTCACCGCACGGCCCTCGTCCACGGGGTGAGCAGCCGCTCCAGCCCGGCCATCAGCACATCGGCGACCAGCGCCAGCAGCACGCAGCCGACGGCGCCGGTCACGATCTCGGCCCGGTAGAAGTTGGAGTTCAGACCGCCGATGATCAGCTGCCCCAGCCCGCCGTTGCCGGTGATGACCCCGACGGTGACCAGGGCGACGGTGGAGACCGTGGCGATCCGCAGGCCGGCCATGAAGGCCGGCAGGGCCAGCGGCAGGTCGACCCGGAGGAACAGCCGCGCGGAGCCGTAACCCATGCCGCGGGCGGCCTCGCGCACGTCCGCGGGCACGCCCTGCAGCCCCGCGAGGAAGTTCCGCACCAGGACCACCAGGGTGTACAGCGTCAGCCCGATCAGCACCGTGGTCGCCGACAGCGGGCCGGTGAACGGCGCGAGGAAGGCGAACATCGCCAGCGACGGGATGGTGTAGACGACCGAGCTCAGGCCGAGGACCGGGCCGGCCAGGAACCGGGTGCGCCGGGCGAGCAGCGCGAGCGGCAGCGCGACCAGCGCGCCGAGCAGCACGGCGCCCACGGTCAGCCTGACGTGCTGGCCGAGGTACCCCACAATGGTGTCCCAGTTGTCGGTCACGTAGGACGGGTCGAACCAGGGGTTCGGTGCCTCGTCCGCGGCGAGCACCGGGGCCGCCGGGCCGCTCGTCGCGCTCAGCGCACCCAGGGAGGCCACCCCGTGGACGCTACTGCCGCCGCCTCGCCGCTGCGCCGGGCGGACCCCGCGGCCGGCGACGCCCCCGAGATCCGGCTCGAGGGGGTCAGCAAGGTCTACCCCGACGGCACCGTGGGCGTGGCCCAGCTCGACCTCACCTTCGCCGCCGGAGAGCTGTCGGTCCTGGTCGGCCCGTCGGGCTGCGGCAAGACGACGACGATGAAGATGGTCAACCGGATCATCGAGCCGACGACCGGCCGCATCCTGCTCGGCGGCGAGGACGTCACCCGGGTCGACGCCGACCGGCTGCGCCGCCGCATCGGCTACGTCATCCAGAGCGTCGGGCTCTTCCCCCACCAGACGGTGCGGGCCAACGTCGCGACCGTCCCCCGGCTGCTGGGCTGGGACCGCCGCGAGATCCGCGACCGGGTCGAGGAACTGCTCACCCTGGTCGGCCTCGACCCCGCCGTCCACGGCGACCGCTACCCCGCCCAGCTCTCCGGCGGGCAGCGGCAGCGGGCCGGCGTGGCCCGAGCGCTGGCCGCCGACCCCGGCGTCCTGCTGATGGACGAGCCGTTCTCCGCCGTCGACCCGGTGGTGCGCGAGCGGCTGCAGTCGGAGTTCCTGCGGCTGCAGGAGACGGTGCGCAAGACGATCGTCTTCGTCACCCACGACATCGAGGAGGCGGTGCGGCTCGGCGACCGCATCGCGGTGATGAGCACCGGCGGGCACGTCGAGCAGTTCGCCCCGCCCGCCGAGCTGCTGGGCCGGCCGGCCAACCGGACGGTGGCCGACTTCGTCGGCGCCGACCGGGGGCTCAAGCGTCTCGCCGTGACCCCGGTCGAGCCCGCCGACCTCGAGCACCCGCCGGTGGTGGCGCTGACCGACGGGCTCGCGGAGGCCGGCGCGGCGCTCGACCGCACCGGCGCCGGCTGGGCGGTGGTGCTCGACGTCGCCGGCCGCCCGGCCGGGTGGTTGCCCGCCGACCGCGCCGCGGGCGCGGGGACGGTCGCCTCGGCCGTGGTCCCCTCGAACGGCGCGGTGCCGGTGCAGGCTTCGCTGCGGACGGCGCTGGCCGCGATCCTGCAGACCGACGCCGGGTGGGTGCCGGTGCTCGACGGCGACCGCTACCTCGGCGTCCTCACCCCGGCCGCCGTGCACGCCACGCTGCGCCGGTCGGTCACCTCGTCGGCCTCCCGGCCGACACCGCGGCCAGGTGCCGTCCCCGAGCGCCGCTGAGCCGCTGCCCGTGCCCCGGTCGGACGAAGGACCCCGTCCTGCCCACCCGTCGCAGGCTCGGGGCGGGCCCCCGGACGGGGCCACCGGGCTCCCGGGACCGGCCCACCCCGGCGGTGATCAACCGCGGACGGCGCCCGGCGGCCGCTCGTCGTCGGGGCCCGGCGGGATGCGGCAGACCGACTCCAGCCACAGCGCGGCGGCGACCAGGGCCGCGGAGCAGACCACCCCGACGACCCCGGTGACGGCGTCGGACCCGGCGGTCTGCAGCCGCGGGACCGCCGGCCCCACGTAGAGCAGCACGCCCACCCAGGTGCCGACGAACGCCGCGCCGACGTACGCGCTGGCCTGCGCCAGGACCGCGAGCCGGGCCACGAGCAGGGGCTCGACCGGCCGGACCGGCGCACTGCCCCGCTCGGCGGGGGGACGGCGGTCCCGCTGGGCGGCCAGCCGGGCGCGCAGGGTGCGGGCGCCGAGCGCCTCGGCCAGGGCCAGCACGCCGAGCGGCACCGGGAGCCACCAGCGCAGCGCGGGCAGCGAGCCGTAGCCGGCCCGCACCACCAGCCAGGTGGCGACGGCCAGACCGGCGGCGAGGACCAGCAGGTCGCGCCGGTTCACCGGCCTCAATGCAGGTGCTCCCAGCGCACGACGGCGGCGACGTCCTCCGGCGGCAGCGCGGCCAGCAGCTCGCTCACCCGGCCGCGGCCCGGCAGCACCGCGGTGGGGTCGAGGCCGGCCCACGGCACGAGCACGAAGGCCCGCTCGTGCGCCCGGGGGTGCGGCAGCGTGAGCGCCGGGTCGTCGGAGAGGACCGGCCGGCCGTCGTCCCCGGTGACCGTGACGACGTCGACGTCGAGGGTGCGCGGGCCCCAGCGCACGTCGCGGGTGCGCCCGGCTGCCTGCTCCAGCTCGTGCGCGCGGGCCAGCCAGCCGGCGGCGTCCCGGTCGCCACGGACGACGACCACCGCGTTGAGGTACGGCGGCTGCTCGACCGGTCCCCACGGCGGGGTCTCGTACAGCGTCGAGCGGGCCACCAGCACGCCGTCGTCCTTGAGTGCGGTGATCGCGGTGCGCAGCGCGGCGGCGCGGTCCCCCAGGTTCGCGCCCAGCGACAGGACCGCGCGACTCACCGGGTCGCCTCGCCGGCGCTCGTCGACCCGCTCCGCCGCCCGGCTGCTGCGCTCCTGCGTGAACGCGCGGGCTCGCTCACGTCCGCTCCCGCCGGATGCTGACCGTGACGTCGTCGAAGGGGACGCCGAGGTCGGCCTCCGGCTTGTGCACGGTGATCTCGACGGCGTCGACCAGCGGGTCGTCCAGGCAGGCGTCGGCCAGCCGCTGGGCGAGGGTCTCCAGCAGGTCGACCGGCTCCCCCGTCAGGACGCTGTGCAGCGCGCGGGCCAGCTCGGCGTAGTTGACCGTGCGCTCGAGGTCGTCGTCGGCGGCGGCCGGCGCGGTGTCGAGCTCCAGGACGGCGTCGACGCGGAAGGTCTGCCCCAGCCGGCGCTCGGCCTCGTACACGCCGTGGAAGGCGTGCGCGGTCAGGCCCCGGACGGCGATGCGGTCGAGGCGGGGTGGGTGGGTGTCAGCCACGGCGCTCACCCTCGCGACGGGCCGCCTGGACGGCGGCGACGGTGCGGACGGCGTCGACCGAGGCCGCGGCGTCGTGCACGCGCACCCCCCAGGCGCCGGCCTCCGCGGCGAGCACGGTGGTGGCCAGCGTGGCGGCGTCCCGCTGCTCGGCCGGCCGCAGCGTGCCGTCGGCGTCGGCGAGCAGCCGGCCGAGGAAGGACTTGCGGGAGGCGCCGACGAGCACCGGCAGACCCAGGCCGACGACGCGGTCGAGGCCGGCCAGCAGCCGCCAGTTGTGCTCGGCGCGCTTGGCGAAGCCCAGGCCGGGGTCGAGCACCAGCTGTTCGGGGGCGACGCCCGCGGCGACGACGTCCTCGACCCGGGCGGTGAGCTCGGCGCAGACCTCGGTGACGACGTCCCCGTACCGGGCCGCGGCGTACATCTCGCGGCTGTGTCCGCGCCAGTGCATGAGCACCCAGGGGACGCCGGCCTCGGCGACCAGCTCGGCCATGTTCTTGTCGGCCAGGCCGCCGCTCACGTCGTTGACGAGCACCGCCCCCGCCTCGAGGGCCGCCTCGGCCACCTCGGCGCGGGTGGTGTCGACGCTGGCGCGCACCCCGGCGGCGGACAGCTCACGGATCACGGGGACGACCCGGCGGCACTCCTCCTCGGCGTCCACCCGGTCCGCACCGGGCCGGGTGGACTCCCCGCCGACGTCGACGTAGTCGGCGCCGGCGGCGTGCATCGCCAGGCCGTGGGCGACGGCCGCGCCGGCGTCGGCGAAGCAGCCGCCGTCGGAGAAGGAGTCGGGCGTGACGTTGAGGACCCCCATGACCACGCAGTGGTCGGGGCGCGGGAGGGGGAGGAGGTTCACCGTCGTCCCTGTCCGGCTCCGCGCTGGCTCCGCTCCTCGCTGGCAGAGCTCATGCGGTGCTCACTCGCTGTCGCCTTCACCGACCCAGCACGAGGCTCATCGCCTCGCTGCGGGTCGCCGCGTTCTCCCGGAAGATGCCGCGCACGGCCGAGGTGACCGTGGACGAGCCGGGCTTGCGGATGCCGCGCATGGCCATGCACAGGTGCTCGGCCTCGATCACCACGAGCACGCCGCGCGGCTTGAGGACGTCGGCCAGCGCGTCGGCGATCTGGCTGGTCATCCGCTCCTGCACCTGCGGGCGCCGGGCGTAGACCTCCACCAGCCGGGCCAGCTTGGACAGCCCGGTGACGCGCCCGTCCTCGCCCGGGATGTAGCCGACGTGCGCGACCCCGTGGAAGGGCACCAGGTGGTGCTCGCAGGTCGAGTACATCGGGATGTCCTTGACCAGGACCATCTCGTCGTGGTCCTCGTCGAAGGTCGTCGCCAGGACCTCGGCCGGGTCCTGCCACAGCCCGGCGAAGGTCTCGGCGTAGGCGCGGGCGACCCGGTCGGGGGTGGCCTGCAGGCCGGGACGGTCGGGGTCCTCGCCAACGGCCAGCAGCAGCTCGCGCACGGCGGCCGCGGCACGGGCGTGGTCGACGCCCGGCCGCGGCCGCTCCAGCAGCAGGTCCTCCGGTTCGGCCGGGATCTGGCTCATCTCTGCGCCGGGGCGCCGACGTCTCCCACGGCCGTGCTCCCGTGGCCGACGTGGCCGTTGCCGTTCTGCGCGGCCCGCTCGGCCGGGGTCAGCACCGGCGGCTGGTCCGACGGCGTGCGCTTCCCGAAGCCGTTGTACGGGGCCAGCGACGGACGCTTGGTGACCGGCGCGCAGATGCGGGCCATGTCCTCCTTGGAGAGGGTCTCCTTCTCCATCAGCTCGAGCACGAGCTGGTCGAGGACCCCCCGGTACTCGACCAGGATCTCCCACGCCTCGTCGTGCGCGGCCTCGATCAGGGCGCGGATCTCCGCGTCGATGTCGGCGGCGACGGCCTCGGAGTAGTCCGGCCGGGTGCCCATGTCGCGGCCGAGGAACGGCTCGGACTCGTTGCTGCCGTACTTCACCGCACCGAGCTTGGCGCTCATGCCGTACTGGGTGACCATCGCCCGCGCCATGCCGGTCGCCTTCTCGATGTCGTTGCCGGCGCCGGTGGTGGGCTCGTGGAAGACGAGCTCCTCGGCCGCCCGGCCACCCAGGGCGTAGGCGAGGGTGTCGATCATCTCCGACCGGGTCTGCGTGTACTTGTCCTCGGTCGGCAGCACCAGCGTGTGCCCGAGCGAGCGGCCGCGCGGCAGGATCGTCACCTTGTGCACCGGGTCCAGGTTGGGCAGTGCGTGCGCCACCAGGGCGTGGCCGCCCTCGTGGTAGGCGGTGACCTTCTTCTCCTTCTCGCTCATCGCCCGCGTCTTGCGCTCGGGGCCGGCGATGACGCGGTCGATCGCCTCCTCGAGGACGTCGTCGGTGATCACCGTGCCGTTGTTGCGGGCGGTGAGCAGCGCGCCCTCGTTGAGCACGTTGGCCAGGTCGGCGCCGGTGAAGCCCGGCGTGCGGCGCGCCACGGTCTCCAGGTCGACGTCCGGGGCGAGCGGCTTGCCCTTGGCGTGCACCTCGAGGATCCGCTTGCGGCCCTCGAGGTCGGGGCGGTCGACGGCGATCTGCCGGTCGAAGCGGCCCGGGCGCAGCAGCGCCGGGTCGAGGATGTCCGGCCGGTTGGTGGCGGCGATCATGATGACGCCGCCCTTGACGTCGAAGCCGTCCATCTCGACGAGCATCTGGTTGAGCGTCTGCTCGCGCTCGTCGTGGCCGCCGCCCATGCCGGCGCCGCGGTGCCGGCCGACGGCGTCGATCTCGTCGACGAAGATGATCGCCGGCGCGTTCTGCTTGGCCTGCTCGAACAGGTCGCGGACCCGGCTGGCGCCGACACCGACGAACATCTCGACGAAGTCGGAGCCGGAGATGGAGAAGAACGGCACCCCGGCCTCGCCGGCGACGGCGCGGGCCAGCAGCGTCTTGCCGGTCCCGGGAGGGCCGAAGAGCAGCACGCCCTTGGGGATCTTGGCGCCGACGGCCTGGAACTTCACCGGGTTGGCCAGGAAGTCCTTGATCTCGTGGAGCTCCTCGATGGCCTCGTCGGCACCCGCGACGTCGGCGAAGGTCGTCTTCGGGCTGTCCTTGGTGATCTGCTTGGCCTTGGACTTGCCGAAGGCCATGACCCCGCGGCCGCCGCCCTGCATGGAGTTGAACAGCCAGAACAGCAGGAGCAGGAGGATCACGAACGGCAGGAAGCTGATCAGCAGGCTGACCAGGACGCTGTCCTGCGTGACGTTGGTGTTGAAGTCGACACCCTCGCCGTCACCCAGGCCGGAGACCAGGTCGAAGACGTCGTCGGCGGCACCGAGCGGGTAGGACGCGGTGATCTGGTCGCTGCCCTCGACCGGGTTGGTCAGCTCCAGGTCGAGCGTCTGTTCCTTGTCGTTGATCGTGACCTGGCGGGCGTTGCCGTTCTCGATCTGCTCCAGCGCGGTCGCGGTGCTGACCTCCTGGAAGCCGCCGTTGCCGCGGAACAGCGAGGAGAACACCAACGCCAGGAGGACGACGAGGACGACCCAGAACCACACGGAGCGGAAGATCTTCTTGCGTTCCATACACCGATGCCGGGCGGCCGGGTGCTCCGGCCTGTCCCGTCCACCCTCCTGATCGTCCGGGGGACGCTCCCTGCGGCCCGGGCGGGCACCCTGGCGCTACGGCGCAGCGTCGTTGGATCGACGGTACACCGGCGAGCCTGTGCATCCGCTGTGCGACAGCGGGAGCCTGGCCGACAACCCCCTGGCGGGTGGGCTGCGACATCGCGGTCCTCCCGGACCGCACCGCGGTCACGTGCCGCCCTCTGCGTCGACGACCAGCTCAGCTGGTCATCGCGGAGCCGACCGACGATCAGCTCGAGTACACCTCGGGCTTGAGCGTCGCGATGTAGGGCAGGTCGCGGTAGCGCTCGGCGTAGTCCAGTCCGTAGCCGACGACGAACTCGTTGGGGATGTCGAAGCCGACGTAGCGCACCGGGACGTCGACCTTCACCGCGTCGGGCTTGCGCAGCAGGGCGCAGACCTCGAGCGAGGCCGGACGCCGCCCGCCGAGGTTCTTCAGCAGCCAGGACAGCGTCAGCCCGGAGTCGATGATGTCCTCGATCACCAGCACGTGCTTGTCGCTGATGTCGCGGTCGAGGTCCTTGAGGATGCGGACGACACCGGAGGAGCTGGTGGCCGAGCCGTAGGAGGAGACCGCCATGAACTCCATCTGGGTGGGCAGCCGCAGCGCCCGGGCGAAGTCGCTCATGAACAGCACCGCGCCCTTGAGGACGCCGACCAGCAGAACCTCGCGCCCGGCGTAGTCGCCGGCGACCTGGTCGGCCAGCTCGGCGATCTTGGCCTGGATCTGCTCCTCGCTGAGCAGCACGTGGTCGATGTCCGGGCCGTAGCCGTGGTCGTTGCCGAGCTCTGCTGGAGCGGTGGCGGGCTCGCTCACGGGCGGGACTCCTCGCGGGTGGGGGGTGCGTCCTCGGGACGGGGGCCCCGCACGACGGGGGGCGACAGCACCAGCCTGCCAGACGTCCGGAGGGCTCCCGCACCGCCGGGTAGGTCCACCCGGCCCTGTCCCCGCCAGTGCGTGACGAGCGCCTCCACCGCACGCAGGTGGACCGCCTGGACGTCGGGGACACCGGCGCCGCGCAGCCAGCCACGGAGCACCCGCCGGCGCAGCGCCGCGGGCAGCGCGGCCAGCTCGCGGGCGGGCAGGCCGCCGTCGACCGCCTCCCCGGCGAGCCGGGCCAGCTGCGTCGCGGCCAGCTCGTCGAGGGCGTCGAGGTCCTCCCGGAGCAGGTCGGCGGTGCGGGCCAGGGCGGGGGCGACGCCGCCGCCGAGCACCTCCTCCATCAGCGGCAGGACCTCGCCGCGCAGCCGGGCGCGGGTGTAGGCGGGGTCGGCGTTCCAGGGGTCGTCCCACACCGGCAGGCCCTGGTCCGCGCACGCCTCGCGGGCGGTGGCGCGGCGGACGCCGAGGAGCGGGCGCCACCAGAGGACGCCGCCGCTCGTCCGTTCGGCGACCATGCCGGCCACCGAGCGCGGGCCCGAGCCGCGGCCCAGCCCGAGCAGCACCGTCTCGGCCTGGTCGTCCAGGGTGTGCCCGAGCGCGACGCGGGCGCCGAGGTCGGTGGCCGCGGCGGCGAGTGCTGCGTACCGCGCCGTGCGGGCGGCTCCCTCGGGTCCGCCGTCCGCGCCGACCGCCACGCGGCGGACGAGCACGGGGTCCAGGCCGAGTCCGCGGAGCAGCTCCGCCGTCCGCTCGGCCCGCTCCCCGGAGCCGGGCTGCAGGCCGTGGTCGACGGTCACCGCGCCGACGCGGACCCCGGCGGACCGGGCCTCGAAGGCCAGGGCCGCGGCCAGGGCGAGGGAGTCCGCTCCCCCGCTGACCGCGGCGAGCACCGGCTGCCCGCTCCCCCGCAGACCCGGCCGTACGGCGGTCCGCAGGACCGCGACGGCCCGCGGCGGGCCGGACACCGCCCTCAGGCGGGGATGGCGGGGCGGCCGTGCACCCGCTCGACCCAGCGCGCGGGGTCGGTGAGCTCCTCGATGCGGGGCAGGTTCTCCGGCCCCTCCCACACCCGGTTGAAGCCCTCCATGCCGACGAGGTCGACGACCCCGCCCACGAACACGCGGCCCTCGGCGTACTGCCGCATCTTCTGCTCGAGGCCGAGCAGCCGGCGCAGCACGCGGTCGATCGGGCCGCGGCCCTTGCGGCGCTGCGCGAACCGCTTGCGCAGCGTCCGGACCGACGGGACGACGTCCGGACCGACGCCGTCCATCACGAACTCGGCGTGCCCCTCGACCAGGCTCATCACGGCGGTGACCCGGTCGAGGACGGCGCGCTGCGCGGGGTCCTGCACCAGCGCCATCAGCCCGGCGTCGTCCCCGCCCTCGCCGCGGGCGGCGTCGAGGACGCTGTGCAGCACGTCGCGCACCCGGTCGCGGAGCACGTCGGGGTCCAGGTCGGTGGCCTCGACGAACTCGGCCATCTGCGCCTCGAGGTGGTCCTTGAGCCACGGGACGGCGGTGAACTGCAACTGGTGGGTCACCTCGTGCAGGCACACCCACAGCCGGAAGTCGCTGGGGTCGACGCCCAGCCGGCGCTCGGCGTCGACGATGTTGGGGGCGACCAGCAGCAGCCGGCCGCCGGTGCCGAAGACCTCGTACTGGCCGAGCACGCGGGAGGAGAGGAAGGCGAGCACGCCGCCGGCCTGCACGCCGGTGGCGCGGGAGCCGATGGCGGTGGCCAGCGGTCCGGGCCGGGACTGCTGCCGGGCGGCGAGCGCGTCGACCAGCGGGTCGAGCAGCGCGGACATCCCCTGCGTGTTGGCGTCCACCCAGCCGGGCCGGTCGACGACGGCGACCTCGGGCACCGGTCCGCCCGGGACGGGGTGCAGGCCGGTGAGGCCCTCGACGTGCGCGACGGCGGTCGCGGCGGCCTCGTGCAGCTCACGGACGACCGCGGCGGCCTCCGCCCGCGTCGTCTGCGGGCCGGGGCCGACCAGGCGGCGGGCGGTGCGTCCGGCGAGGTCCCAGTCCACCATCCGTGCGGGGCTGCTCATCGGCCTCACGGTACGCGGAGGGAGGCTCCCCTGCCCCTACCTGGCGCCGTCCGGAGGCTCGCCGCGCGACCCCGTCCCGGGTCCCGCCCCGAGCTCGCGAGGGGTGGGGAGGACGGGGTCCTCCACCGGTGAGGAGGACGGGGTCCTCCCTGCCTGCAGGCGGCCGTTCCGGGTCGCTAGCGGCAGCCGCAGGCGGCCAGCGCCGAGGCGACGTCGTCCAGCGCGGCCTCGGCGGCCAGCCCGTTGGCCGGCGCGCCGTCGGCGAGGACGGCGAAGACCAGCAGCCGGCCCTCCGCGGTGACCACCGTGCCGGCCAGGCCGTGCACGCCCAGCAGCGTGCCGGTCTTCGCGCGCACCGAGCCCGGGGCGGTCCCCGGGTCGTCGTCGCCCCGCTCGGCGAGCGTGCCGTCGTAGCCGGCGACGGGCAGCCCGGAGAGGACGGCGGAGGCGTCGGCCAGCGTGCCGTCGGCGGCACCGGTGAGCAGGTCCGCGAGCAGTGCGACCGGGACCCGGTCGGTGGTGGACAGGCCGCTGCCGTCGGCCAGCGAGAGGCCCGTGACGTCGAGGCCGAGGCCGGACAGGGCGTCGGTGACCGCCTCGGCGGCCCCGTCGAAGGTGGCCGGCCGGCCGCCGGCGAGGGCGACGTGGCGGGCCAGCGACTCGGTCAGCAGGTTGTCCGACTGGGACAGCGCCTGCTCGACCAGCCGGGCCACCGGCGCCGACCGCACGGTGCCGAGGGTCGGCGCGCCCTGCGGGGCGTCGCCCAGGGCGACGGTCGCGCCGGGCGCGCCGAGCGCGACGGCCAGCGCGGTGCCGGCGTCGGTGCCCGGGGCGGCGCTGCGCTGCAGCTCGCTGGGGCTCACCCGGGCACCGTCGACGGCGGTCGCGGTGACCGGGGCGGCGTAGGTGGACGGCGCGTCGCCGGGGCCCCAGCCGCCGGCGGTGAGCGGGCCCTCGAACAGCGAGTTGTCGACGACGACGCGGGTGACCTGGGTGCCCGCGGGGAGGCCGCTGCGCACCTGGGCGGCGAGGTCGGCGACGGTGGGCGCCCCCGGGTAGGTCAGCGAGGGCACGGTCCGCGACAGCGTCGGGTCGCCGCCGCCGACGAGCACCACCTCGCCGGGCGTGGCGCCCGCCACCACGGTGGTCTCCAGGGTGGCGTCGGGGCCGAGGGTGGTCAGCGCCGCCACGGCCGTGAGCAGCTTGGCGGTCGACGCCGGCGTGGACGGGGTGTCCCCGTCCTGGTCGAACAGCACCTCCCCCGAGGCGACGTCGACGACCTGGGCCGCGACACCGGGGCCCAGGGCGGGCGAGGCCAGCAGCGGGGTGAGCTCACCGGCGAGCACGGTGGCGTCCGGGGCGGGCGCCTGCGACGACGCAACCGCGAGCACCGGGGCGGCCGGCTCCACGTCGGGCAGCCGGGCCTCGGCGGCGGCGACCTCGGTGGCGGTGCCGTCCGCCCGCGGGGTGAGGACGAACCAGACGCCGGCGGCCACCGCGAGGACCAGCACGAGGACGCCCAGCAGGAGGCGGCGACGGAACCGGGAGTACTTCGGCGTGACGGTCGCCGACCCGCTGGACGCGATGGTGCCCACCCCCCGAAACCGACCTCCGGCGGTCCTCCGGGGTCCGATCCGCCACACTACGTCCCGTGCAGTTCGACGTGACGATCGAAATCCCGAAGGGCCAGCGGAACAAGTACGAGCTGGACCACACCACCGGACGCATCCGCCTGGACCGGATGCTCTTCACCTCCACCCGCTACCCGGCCGACTACGGGTACATCGAGAACACCCTCGGCCAGGACGACGACCCGCTCGACGCCCTGGTCCTCCTGGAGGAGCCGACCTTCCCCGGCTGCCTCATCACCTGCCGTGCCATCGGCATGTTCCGCATGACCGACGAGAAGGGCGGCGACGACAAGGTCCTCTGCGTGCCGGCCACCGACCCGCGGATGGCCCACCTGACCGACATCGGCGACGTCTCGGAGTTCGACCGGCTGGAGATCCAGCACTTCTTCGAGACCTACAAGGACCTCGAGCCGGGCAAGTCGGTCGAGGGCGCCGAGTGGACCGGCCGCGAGGAGGCCGAGGCGGAGATCAACGCCTCGCTCCGACGGGCCGAGGAAGCAGAACCGCACCACTGAGACAGGACCCTCCTGCCCCTGGCCCCTCACCGAGCGGCCGCCGAGCGCACGACGGACGCCGACGGCGGCGCACCTGCCCGGGTGCGCCGCCGTCGGCGTCCCGTGGGGAGCTCAGCCGACGGGCAGCCCTGCAACCTCCCGCAACGGTTGTGGGCCGGCTCCCGCGGTTGGTTGCCTGCGGGCTCCCCCGGGCCTCCCACCAGCCGGCCCGGACCGACGAGGGGGTCAGGAATGGCACCGGACCAGCACCCGCAGGCAGCGCGTCCGACGGAGGCCGAGGCGTGAGCGCCGCGCTCGTCACCGGCGCCGGACGCGGCATCGGCCGCGCGATCGCGCTCCGCCTGGCCCGGGACGGCCACGCGGTGGCGGTGAACGACGTGGACGGCGGAGGCGCCGAGGCGGTGGCCGAGGAGATCGGTGCCGCCGGCGGTCGGTCGGTCGCGGTGCCCGCGGACGTCACCGACCGGGACGCCGTGTCCGCGATGGTCGACCGGGCGGCCGACGCCCTGGGCAGCGTCGACGTGATGGTGGCCAACGCCGGGGTGGCCCAGGTCAAGACGCTGCTGGAGGTCACCCCGGAGGACCTGCGCCGGGTGTTCGACGTCAACGTGTTCGGGGTCCTCTACTGCATCCAGGCCGCCGCCCAACGGATGATCGCGCAGGGGGGCGGCGGGAAGATCATGAGTGCGTCGTCCATCGCGGGGCACTCCGGCTTCGACCGCCTGGGCCACTACAGCGCCACCAAGTTCGCCGTGCGGGGGCTCACCCAGGCCGCCGCGAAGGAGCTCGCCCCACACGGGATCACCGTGAACGCCTACTGCCCCGGGATCGTCGACACCGCCATGTGGGAGCTGATCGACGAGCGGCTCGGCGAGGCGCTCGACCTGGGGAAGGGCGAGGCCATGGCCAAGTACTCCGAGCTCATCGCGCTGGGCCGGGTGCAGACGCCGGAGGACGTCGCCGGGTTCGTCTCCTACCTCGCCGGGCCGGACTCGGACTACATGACCGGGCAGTCGGTGATGATCGACGGCGGGATCGTCATGGTCTGACCGCGAGGCACGAGCACGTCGGGGACGCACACGTCCGGGACGGACCCCCGTACCGGACGCGGCACGCCCCCTGCATCGACGCGGTCGCGCGCACCCGGTGCCCGGCCCGGTCGCAGTCACCCCCTGGGTCTACGGCCGGTCCGGCACCAGCTCGGCGAGCAGCGCGCGGACGCGGGCGTCGACGTCGTCGACGATGCGCCGCACCGTGTCGAGGTCCTGGCCGGCCGGGTCGTCGACGGGCCAGTCCTCGTAGCGCTTGCCGGGGAGGACCGGGCACGTCTCGCCGCAGCCCATGGTGACCACCACGTCGGCGGCCCGCAGGAGGTCGGCGTCGAGCCGGGTCGGGACGTGGCCGGTGACCGGCAGCCCCCGCTCCGCGAGCACCTGCGCGACCACCGGGTTCACGCCGGCGCCCGGCTCGGACCCGGCCGAGCGGACCTCGACGGCGTCGCCGCCGAGGTGCCGGGTGAGCGCCTGCGCGGCGACGGAGCGCCCGGAGTTGTGGATGCAGGCGAACAGGACGCTCGGCCTGCCGCTCATCGGACCTCCTCGGTGGGAACGGGAGCGCATCAGCAGCAGTCCGGGTCGAGAACGCGGCACAACGCACCGAGGGAGTCCCGGCGGGCCCGGTACCAGACGTTCATCCCGCGCCGCTCGCCGTCGCTGATGAGCCCGGCCCGGCGCAGCACCGAGAGGTGGTGGCTGACGGTGGCCTCGGTGAGCCCGACCGCCGGCGCGAGGTCGCAGGTGCATACCTCGTCGGCGGCCAGCAGCAGCGACATCAGCCGCACCCGGACCGGATCGGCCAGCGCCTTGAGCCGCACCGCGACCTCGAGCGCCGCGTCGGCGTCCATGGGAGCGGCCGCCACCGGGGCGCAGCGGACGGGGGTGCTGGTGTCGATGACCGGCAGGGCCTTGGGCACGGGACCATCGTGCCAACCCCGTTGACATTCGTCAAAGACGTCGGCACGCTCCCTGCCACGGGGATTCGATGAACGTCTAACCCTCGGAGGTGCTCCGTGTCCCGCATCCAGCTCGCCCTCAACGTCGACGACGTCGAGGCCGCCACCGCCTTCTACGCCACGCTGTTCGGCACCGAGCCGGCCAAGGCCCGGCCCGGGTACGCCAACTTCGCCATCGCCGACCCGCCGCTGAAGCTGGTCCTGCTGGAGAACCCCGGGCAGGGCGGCACGCTCAACCACCTTGGCGTCGAGGTCGGCTCCGTCGAGGAGGTCGACGCCGAGCAGACCCGCCTCGCCGCCCAGGGCCTGGCGTCGGTCGACGAGCGCGGCACGACCTGCTGCTACGCGAAGCAGGAGAAGTTCTGGGTGGAGAACACCCCCGGCGGAGAGCGGTGGGAGGTCTACACGGTGCTGGCCGACAGCCCGACCTTCGGCGGCGACCCCGGCGACGGCCCGGCCTGCTGCGGCGACGCACTTGGGACCGCCGAGCCGGCTGCGGCGACGCGCTGCTGCTGAGCGCGACCGGCTCCCGAACCGACACAGCGGCCCCGTCCGGGTGGACGGGGCCGCTGCGGGTGGAGCCGCCTGTCGGAATCGAACCGACGACCTTCTCATTACGAGTGAGATGCTCTACCGACTGAGCTAAGGCGGCGGACGTGCGCCACCAGCTTACGTGACCGCCCCGCCGGCCCCGTCCAGGGGCCCACCCCGAGCCTGCGAGAGGTGGCGAGGACGGGGCCCTCCCTCACGACGGGAGTCGCAGCGCCACGGTCAGCGCCTCGACGGCGACCTGCGGCTTCACGTTCTGCTCCAGCGCCGTCCGGCAGTCCAGGACGGCGTCGATGCGGCGCAGCGCACCCTCCGGGCCGATCCGCCGGGCCAGCTCCTCCGCGTCGGCACGGCGGTCGGGGTGGGCCAGGTGCGGCGCGTCACCCCCGGTCGTGGCCAGCACCAGCGCGTCGCGGTACAGCGCGGCGAGGTCGACCAGCGCCCGGTCCAGCGAGTCGCGTCCCAGCCGGGTGGCGCGCGACTTCTGCCGCTTCTCCAGCTCCTTGAGCTGCCCGGCCCCGCGGCTGGCGGCGGCCACGCCGGGACCGCGGGCGCCGACCCCGAGGCTCTGCTTGACCGCCTCGGTCTCGGCGCCGTCGAGCTCGGCCGTCGCCCGGTCGGATTCCTCCTTGGCGGCGCTGACCAGGTCGTCGGCGGCGTTGAGGCAGGCGGCGAGCGAGACCAGCGACAGGGGCACGTCGAGGACCGCCTTGCGGGCCAGCCGGGCGTCCTCGTCGCGGGCCAGGTGTCGCGCGCGTCCGACGTGCCCGCCGGCGGCCGCGGCCGACCAGGCGGCCAGCGCGGGGTCGACGCCGTCCCGGCGGACCAGGACGTCGGCGACCGCGTCGACCGGGGGCTGCCGCAGGCCGACGACCCGGCAGCGGGAGCGGATGGTCACCGGCACGTCGTCGGGGTGCAGGCTCGGCGCGCACAGCAGGAAGACCGTCCGCGCCGGCGGCTCCTCGAGCATCTTCAGGACCGTGTTGGACGCCTGCTCGGTCATCCGGTCGGCGTCCTCGACGAGCACCACCTGCCAGCGCCCCTGCGACGGCGCCCGCCCGGCGATGCGGACCAGCTCGCGCACCTCGGCCACGCCGATGGACAGCCCCTCCGGGACGACGGTCTGCACGTCGGCGTGGGTGCCGGCGAGCACCGTGCGGCAGGCGTGGCAGGTGCCGTCGCCGCCGTCGGGGCACTGCAGCGCGGCGGCGAAGGCGCGGGCGGCGACCGACCGCCCCGACCCCGGCGGGCCGGTGAACAGCCAGGCGTGGGTCATCGCGGTCGGGTCGGCCACCGCGGCCTGCAGCTCGGCGACGACCGCGGGCTGGCCGATGACCTGCTCCCACACCCCGCTCATGCCACCTCCTCGCTGGCGCTCGTCGGCCGCGTTCGCGGTGCTGCCGTGCCCATCGGTGCGCTGGCGAGCTCGCTCACGAGTGCACCTCCAGCAGCGCGCCGACCCGCTCGCGGACGTCGGCGGCGAGCTCCTCGACACCGCGGGTGGCGTCGAGCACCAGGTAGCGCCCGGGCTCTGCTGCGGCGAGGGCGCGGAAGGTGTCGCGGACCCGGTGGTGGAACTCCAGCGACTCCGACTCGAGCCGGTCGGCGACCGCCCGGCCGCGGGCGCGGGCGAGCCCGGTCTCCGGCGGCAGGTCGAGCAGCACGGTGAGGTCCGGGCGCAGCCCCTGGGTGGCCCAGCGGGAGATCGCCGCGACCTCGTCCAGGCCGATGGTGCGCCCGGCGCCCTGGTAGGCCAGCGAGCTGTCGACGTACCGGTCGGTCACCACCACCTCACCGGCCGCCAGCGCGGGGCGCAGGACGGCGTGCGCGTGCTGGGCGCGGTCGGCGGCGTACAGCAGCGCCTCGGCGCGCGGGGACAGGCCGGTGTGCGCGCGGTCGAGCACGATCGCCCGGACGGCGGCGCCGGCGGGGGTGCCGCCGGGCTCGAAGGTGGCCCGTGCCGTCCGCCCCTGCGTGCTCAGCCACTCGCAGAGCAGCCGGACCTGGGTGGACTTGCCGGCGCCCTCGCCGCCCTCGAACGCGATGAACAGCCCGCCGGGTCGGCCGGCGGCCTCGACGCGGAGGGCGGGCGGACCGTCGTCGGACACGGGGCTCCCGGGTGGGTGGCTGGCGGCTGGGCGGCAGCCACGGTACCGGCCGGGACCGACGGTCCCCGGCTCCCGGGCCCTAGGGTCGGGACGTGACGAGCACCGCCTCCTGGGACCCCGCCGGCTACCTGCGCTTCGGAGACGAGCGGGCGCGGCCGTTCACCGACCTGCTGGCCCGCGTCGGCGCCCGGGAGCCGCGGACCGTCGTCGACCTGGGCTGCGGCGAGGGCGCGCTGACCGCGTCGCTGGCGCAGCGGTGGCCGGGCGCGCGGGTCACCGGCGTCGACTCCTCACCGGAGATGCTGGCCGCGGCCGCCGCGCACGCCGTCCCCGGCCGGGTGACCTTCACCCAGGGCGACGTGCAGGGGTGGCAGCCCGACGAGCCGGTCGACGTCCTGGTCACCAACGCCGTCCTGCACTGGGTCCCCGGGCACGCCGACCTGCTGCGCCGGTGGGCCGGGCAGCTGGCGCCCGGCGGCTGGCTGGCGCTGCAGGTGCCCGGCAACTGGCGGGCGCCGACCCACGCGCTGCTGGCCGGTCTCTGCCGCGCGCCGCGCTGGGCCGGGCTCGTGGGGGACGCGGCCCCCGCGGAGGACGCGGTGCTCGACCCGGCCGGCTACCTGGAGGTGCTCGACGGCGCGGGGCTGACCACCGACGCGTGGGAGACGACCTACCTGCACGTGCTGCGTGGGGACGACCCGGTGCTCGGCTGGGTGCGCTCGACCGTGCTGCGCCCGGTGCTCGGCCGGCTCGGCGAGGACGACGCCGCCGAGCTGACCGCGGAGTACGCCGCGGCGCTGCGCGCCGCGTACCCGCGCCGGCCGGACGGGACGACGCTGCTGCCCTTCCGGCGGGTGTTCGCCGTCGGGCACGCCGGGTGAGCCGTCAGACGACCACGTTCGGGAGGCAGGAGCGGACTCCGCCGTCGGCGCCCCGCTCGAAGGCGTCGATGCGCTCCTGCGCGGTGCCGTGCGTCTCGGTCTGCTGCTCGCCGTTCTCGTCGATGTAGACCGTGCCCCACGCGTTCTCGCTGGCGACGGCGGTCAACGCGGCGGTGAACTCCTGTTGGTCCCCCTCCTCCAGGCGCAGCAGCCCGTCGTCGACGGCACCCTGCAGCGTGGCCCCCGCCAGGCAGTCGGCCTGCAGTTCGTAGGCCTCCGCCACCAGCGCCGGGTCGAGGTGGGAGACGACCGAGTGTGCCCACTCGTGCGCGACGACCAGGTAGACGAAGCCGTCGCCGAGGTCCTGCGAGAGCAGCATCAGGTCGACCTCGAAGGCGAGGAAGTCCCCGATCGGGCAGTGGTAGGCGTTGCCCTCGGGGAGCAGCAGGTCGCCGCAGTACACCTGCTCGGCCGGGGCGTCGTAGAGACCGGGGGCGCGGGCGGCCGGCGCGAGCCCCGGCGCGGTGTAGCTGCCGGCGAAGTAGTCGTCCCAGTGGGTTCGCCACCAGGCGTCCACGGCGTCCAGCGCCATGGCGTAGTCGGCGTCGAGGTCGTCGGTGGCGGCGGCACCGGACCCGGTGACCGGGATCGACTGCGACGCGTAGGCCGCCGGCTGCGACGCGTAGGCCGCCGGCTCCGGGCTGTCGGCCGCGGCCGGGGTGGCCGTGCCGAGGAGCACGGCGGTCACGAGTGCGGTCAGCAGTCGGACTGCGCGCGTCGCCATGGTGTGGATCCCTCCGTCGCGGACGCCGCGGAGGCTAGGGGCGGGCCCCGGAGGGCCCGCAAGGTGCGCCGGGTCGCCGCGGCCCGCCGTGGGTGCGTTCGTGACCCGCGGTGGCCGCGAGGGGCCGGTGCGTCGTCAACGACCCGCTCCCCCGGCCGGGATCAGGCGGGCGTCAGCCGGTAGGCGTCGGTCCGGTAGGGCAGGTCGAGGAGGGCGCGGCCGCGGGTGTCGGGATGGGTGTCGAGCACCGTCCGCACCTCTCGCAGGAACTGCGCCCGCCGGCCGTCGTCCATCGTGGCGACGTAGCTGCGGGTGGCGATGCCGGCGACCACCTGCTCCGGACTGAGCCGTTGCACGGTGCCGGACCGGTGGTGCTCGACCCGCGCGCCGAGCGCCCGGGCGAAGGCGTCGACGACGCCCCGGTCGGCCTCGTGGCCGCGCGCCTCGGCGGCCAGTGCCCGGCCGAGCGCGGCCACCCACGGGACCTCCTCGTCGCGGGTGTTCCACACCAGGCCGACCACGCCGCCGGGACGCAGCACCCGCCGCAGCTGCACCGCTGTGGGCTCCGGGTCGAACCAGTGCGCGGCCTGCCCGGCGACCACGGCGTCGACGCTGTGGTCGGGCAGCGGTACCGCCTCCGCGCCGCCGACGTGCGTGGCCACCTGCGGGTACCTCGCGCGCAGCTCCGCCAGCATCGGCTCGGCCGGGTCGACCGCCACGACCTCGTGCCCGGCCGCCAGCAGGACACCGGTGAGCAGGCCGGTGCCGGCGCCGAGGTCGAGCACGCGCCGCGGGCGCTCCCCCACCAGGGAGGTCACCGCGTCGGCCGGGTAGTCCGGCCGGTGGGCGGCGTAGCCGGCGGCGACGGAGCCGAACGAGGTCCGCCGCTGCCGCCAGGCCTCGGCGCCGGCTCCGCCGTGCGGCACGGGGACGGTCAGCTCGCGGGGACGGCGTCGCTGTCCGCCGTCGCCTTCCTGGCGGTCGTCTTCTTCGCGGCCGCGGTCTTGGCCGTCGCCTTGGCCGTCGTCCTGGTGGCGGTCGTCTTCTTGGCGGCGGCCTTCTTCTTGGTGGCCTTCTTCCTGGTGCTCGGGTTGGCGCGCCGGTCGGCCAGCAGCTCGGCGGCGCGCGCGAGGGTGATGCTCTCGACGTCGTCACCCTTGCGCAGGCTGGCGTTGGTCTCGCCATCGGTCACGTACGGCCCGAACCGGCCCTCGCGGACGGTGATCGCACCCTGGGTGACCGGGTCGGCACCCAGCTCCTTGAGCGGCGCCGCGGCGGCCCGGCGCCCCCGCTGCTTGGGCTGGGCGAAGATCGCCAGCGCCTCGTCGAGGGTGACGGTGAACAACCGGTCCTCGGACTCCAGCGAGCGCGAGTCGGTGCCCTTCTTCAGGTAGGGCCCGTAGCGGCCGTTGAGCGCCTGGATCCCCTCGCCGTCCGGCGCGGTGCCGACCGTGCGCGGCAGGGTCAGCAGCTTGAGGGCGTCGTCGAGGGTCACCGTCTCCGGGGACATCGAGGACAACAGGCTCGCCGTCCGCGGGCTCTCCTTGCTGCCCTCGGGCACGACGGTGGTGACGTAGGGGCCGTACCGGCCGGCCTTGACCACGACCGGCAGCCCGGACTCCGGGTCGGTGCCGAGCTCGCGGTCGCCCGACGGCGCGGCCAGCAGCTCCTCGACCTTCTCCTGGGTCAGCTCGTCGGGGGCGAGGTCCTCCGGGAGGCTGACCCGGGGACCGTCCTCGCCGCCGACCTGCAGGTAGGGCCCGTAGCGCCCGACCCGGACGACGACCGGCTCGCCGTTCGGCCCGGTGGCCCGCAGCGGGATCGAGTTGACCCCGCGGGCGTCGATCTCCTCCAGCTGCTGGCCGATGACCGACTTGAGGCCGCCGGAGGCGGCGATCCCGCCGGCGTGCCGGCCCTCGCCGCCGAAGTAGAACTCCGTCAGCCAGTCCACCCGGCCCAGGTCCCCGGCGGCGATCTCGTCGAGCTCGTTCTCCAGCGAGGCGGTGAAGTCGTAGTCGACGAGCTGGGCGAAGTGCTGCTCCAGCAGGTTCACCACGGCGAAGGCCACGAAGGTGGGCACCAGCGCGGAGCCCTTCTTCCAGACGTACCCGCGGTCCTGGATGGTCTGCATGATCGACGCATAGGTGGAGGGGCGACCGATGCCCAGCTCCTCCAGGCGCGCGACCAGGCTGGGCTCGGTGTAGCGGGACGGCGGGGTCGTCGTGTGGCCCTTGGCCTCGAGCCCGCGGGTGTCGAGCTGCTGGCCGCGCTCGACCCGCGGCAGGCGGCGCTCGGCGTCGTCGCTGCCGTGGTCGTCGTCCCCGGCGGCGCCCTCGTCGCGCGACTCGACGTAGGCGCGGAGGAAGCCGGGGAAGGTGATGGTGCGCCCGCTGGCGGTGAACTCGACCGCCTCGTCGGTGCTGCTGCGCCCGGCCAGCCGAATGCTCACGCTCTGGCCCACGGCGTCGGCCATCTGCGAGGCGATCGTGCGCTGCCAGATCAGCTCGTAGAGCCGGAACTCGTCGCGGGCCAGCTGGCCGGCGAGCTGACCGGGGGTGCGGAAGCTGTCCCCGGCGGGCCGGATCGCCTCGTGCGCCTCCTGCGCGCCCTTGGCCTTCTTCGCGTAGCGGCGGGCCTCGGCCGGGACGTAGGCGTCGCCGTACAGCTCGCGGGCCTGGGTGCGGGCTGCGTTGACCGCCTCGTTGGAGAGGTTGGTCGAGTCGGTCCGCATGTAGGTGATGTGGCCGTTCTCGTACAGCCGCTGCGCCACCCGCATGACCTGCGCGGAGGACCAGCCGAGCTTGCGGCCGGCCTCCATCTGCAGCGTCGAGGTGGTGAACGGCGCGTACGGACGCCGCCGGTAGGGCTTCTCGTCGACCCGGCTGACGGTGACCTGCCGACCCTCGAGCCGGGCGGCCAGACCCCGGGCGCCGGCCTCGTCGAGGTGCACGACCTCGCCGGTGACCCGGCCGGTGGCGGGGTCGAAGTCGCGGCCGGTCGCGACCCGGCTGTCGTCGACGCTGACCAGGCGGGCGCGCAGGGTCGTCGGCTCCCCCTCGTCGGCGCCGGCCCGGCGGTCGGGAACCGCGAAGGTGCCCTCCAGCGACCAGTAGTCGGCCGAGCGGAAGGCCATCCGCTCGCGCTCGCGCTCGACGACGATCCGGGTGGCCACCGACTGCACGCGGCCGGCCGAGAGCTTGGGGAGCACCTTCTTCCACAGCACGGGGCTGACCTCGTAGCCGTAGAGCCGGTCGAGGATGCGGCGGGTCTCCTGCGCGTCGACCAGCGCGGTGTCCAGCTCGCGCGGGTTGGCCACCGCACGGGCGATCGCCTCGGGGGTGATCTCGTGGAAGACCATGCGGCGCACCGGCACGCGTGGCTTGAGCGTGTCGACCAGGTGCCAGGCGATGGCCTCGCCCTCGCGGTCCTCATCGGTGGCGAGGTAGACCTCGCTGGCGTCCTTCACCAGCTGCTTGAGGCGGCTGACCTGCTGCTTGCGGTCGGGACTGACCACGTAGAGCGGCTCGAAGGCATTGTCGACGTCGACGCCCAGCCGCGCCCAGGACGCACCCTTGTGCTCGGCCGGCACGTCCGCGGCGTTGCGCGGCAGGTCGCGGATGTGCCCGACGCTGGCCTCGACGACGTAGCCGTTGCCCAGGTACCCGGCGATCTTCCCGGCCTTGGTCGGGGACTCCACGATGACCAGCGGCCGCCCACCGCCGGCGGCGGTCCGCCGGCGGGCAGGGGTGCTCGTGCCCCCGGAGGTCGCCGCGGCGGCCCGGGTGCCGGTGTTCGTGGTCTTCGTGGGTGCCACGGTGCTCCTGTCGGTGGTGCTCGGTGCGGGCGCCGGTGGTCCGGCGCCGGACGACGCGGTCGCTGTCCGCGCGCCCTCGGCGACGCCACGGTAGGCCACGGGGCCGACCGGGAGCCCAGTGGCGACCCACCGTGGGCGTGCCGTCACCCGATCCAATGGCCGGGGGTCGCGCCGTGTTCCCGGGCGCTGCGGGTCATGCCGGCTCCCGGACGCCGGCCACCACCTCGCCCACAGCGGCCAGCGTCGGGAAGTCCTCGCTGTAGTACTCCCAGTGCATCATCACCGGACCGGTGGGGAGCTCGACGGCGCCGAGGGAGTCCTCCCACGTCTGCTCCCCGTGGAACTCGGCCCAGGTGATCGGGTCGGCCGGTGCCGAGGCCTCGTGCACCCGCTCGGCCTCGAGCTCGGCAGCCGCGTTGTCCATCCCCGGACTGCCGAGCAGCACCACGTCGTCGGCAGCCAGGGGACCCGGTGCGTCCGCCGCTCGGTCGACGACGAGGGTGCCGTAGCTGTGCCCGATGACGGTGGTGTGCGGACGTCCTCCCGGTGTGCCGGCCCGCGCGGCCGCCATCCCGTCCAGAGTTGCGTCCAGCGCTCGGCCGCCAGGCCAGGAGTAGTGCGGGCTCGGCGCCTTGGCCAGGTTCGACGGCGCCCGGTAGCCCATCCACGCGATGGTCGCCACGGCGGCCGCCGGAGCCGCCGCCACGGTGGCGTCCGCGACGGCACCCACGTCGTCGACGAGGTCGTCGAGACCACCCACCGGGTCGTTGCCGGTGCCGGGCACGAGCACCGCCACGTGGTCCGCGGTGTCCAGGTCCCCGACCGCCAGGGCGACCAGCCCCTCCTCCGGTTGGAACCGGTGCAGCTGCACCTCCTCGCCTGCCGCCTCCCCCCGCGCGATCTCCCCCGCCACCGAGACCGCGACCGCGTGCCCGGGCGACGTCGGGTCGGCGAGCACCTGCTCGAGGTGCGACCGGTTCGCCTCGTCCCGGGCCCACGCGGGGAGGCCCTCGAGACCCCCGATGAGGTACGGGGTCCGGGCCATCGCCTCCGCCCTGGCGGCCACGGACAGCCCCGCCCACCACTGAGCCACCTCAGGTGGCGGGTCCCCGACGTGCGGCACGGCGGAGCTGCGCACGTCGGGGACCGACGCGGCCAGGTCACCGAAGGAGAGGGGGACGAGCCCCCTCCCTGCGCCGAGCACGGTCAGCTCGTCCGCCATCCCCGAGGCAGCGTGGCCGGCGCGCGCCGCGGCGGCCAGGGCGTCCTCGGCCAGCTCCTGCGCCTGCAGCGCGGCGGCCGTCTGGTCGACGTCGAGGCCGGGCCGGCCGAGGACCGGCACGGCCGACAGGGAGACCAGCCGCCCGGCCCCGTCGAGCACGACGGGGACCGACGCGGCGGCGCCCAGCGCCCGCTCGGCGAGCTCCTGCGCGGCCTCGGCCTCGGCCAGCAGGCGCTGCGCGTGCTCGAGGGACTCGTCGAGGGCCGCGGTGACCGCGGTGGCGACCGTCGAGACCTCCACGAGCGCGGCGGCAGCGGACTGCGCGGCCGGCCCGTACCAGCAGGAGGTGTCTTCCAGCGAGCGACCGACGGCCTCCATCCGGGCCCGCCAGGCCGGCAGCCCACCGGCGACCGAGTCGAGGGTCCAGACCGCCCCGCGCAGCAGCGGGACCTCCCACCCGGCGACCTCGGTGAGGGTGGGGGCGCTCACCGGGCTGCCGGGGTGGAGCGCCTGGCGAGCACCCGGTCGGCCAGCGCCGCGTCGGCCGCCCGGTAGGAGTCGACGGCCGCGGACAGGGTCGCGGCGAGCGCCCCGGTCTGCTGGCCCAGGAGCTCCAGGGCGGTGCCCCAGCCCGAGCCCGCGGCGCCGGCGCTCTCCCCGGCCCCCCCGCTGACGGCCGTCCCCAGGGAGACCGCGGTGGACCGGCACAGCCGCGCCTCGCCGGCGAGCTCGGCGGCGAGGCCGGCCAGCTCGGTGGCCAGCGCGTCGATGGCGTCGAACTCCGCGGCGATCGTTCCGGACACGTGAGGACCTCCCGGCGTCTGTCCGGGCCCACGGCGGGTCCGGTGCGGCGGGACGCTAGGTCGGCCGGGTGCCGTCCTCGGGCTGTCCGTCCACAGCACGGGTGACCGTCCACAGACCGGGCACGGGCGCGCCGGTCGGCGCGCCCGTGCCGCAGGGTGCGGTGCGTGCGGTCAGGGAGCGGTGGTGGTCAGCGAGGTGGGGGCGTCGGTGGGGGCACCGCCCACGACGACCGAGCGACGCTTGGACACGACCACGGCGCCGACGATGACCAGCGCCGCGACCACCGCGATCGCGATGCGGGCGGCGGTGTTCTGCCCCTCGCCGACCGACATGCCGACCACGGCCGGCGCGATGAGCAGCGCCACCAGGTTCATCACCTTGATCAGCGGGTTGATCGCCGGGCCCGCGGTGTCCTTGAACGGGTCGCCGACGGTGTCGCCGATGACCGTGGCCGCGTGGGCCTCGCTGCCCTTCCCGCCGTAGGCGCCGTCCTCGACCATCTTCTTGGCGTTGTCCCACGCGCCTCCGGAGTTGGCGAGGAAGACGGCCATGAGCGTGCCGGCCGCGATCGCACCGACCAGGTAGGCAGCGAGAGGCCCGAAGCCGAGCCCGAAGCCGACGGCCACGGGGGCGAGGACGGCGAGCAGACCCGGGGTGGCCAGCTCGCGCAGCGAGTCCTTGGTGCAGATGTCGACGACACGGCTGTAGTCCGGGCGCTCGGTGCGGTCCATGATCCCGGGGTGGGTGCGGAACTGCTCCCGCACCTCGAACACCACCCGCCCGGCCGCACGGGAGACCGCGCTGATCGCCAGGCCGGAGAAGAAGAATACCACGGAGGCGCCGAGCACCGCGCCGACGACGTTGCTCGGGTCGACGAGGCTGAACGCCTGCCCCAGGTCCACGCCCTCGAGGGCGACGCGCACCTGCTCGTTGTAGGAGCCGAACAGCGCCGTCGCGGCGAGGACGGCGGTGGCGATCGCGATGCCCTTGGTGATGGCCTTGGTGGTGTTGCCGACCGCGTCGAGGTCGGTGAGCACGCGGGCCCCCTCCTCGTCGATGTCGCCGGACATCTCGGCGATGCCCTGCGCGTTGTCGCTGACCGGGCCGAAGGTGTCCATCGAGACGATCACGCCGGCCGTCGTCAGCAGGCCGCAGCCGGCGAGCGCGACCGCGTACAGCGCGGCACCGCCGCCGACCAGGAAGGCGCCGTAGACCGCGCCGCCGATCAGCAGCGCCGCGTACACCGCGGACTCCAGGCCCAGCGAGATGCCGGAGAGGATGACCGTCGCCGGGCCGGTCAGCGAGCTGCGCCCGACCTCCTGCACCGGCTTGCGGCTGGTCTCGGTGAAGTAGCCGGTGAGCTGCTGGATCGCCGCCGCCAGCACGATGCCGACGAGCACCGAGACGAAGCCGAGCACCTGCGGGCTGACGACGCTGTCGGGGATGTCGGCCACGTCGGGCAGCACGGTGAACGAGGCCGCCGCGACGAGGACCAGGGAGACGACCGCGGAGGTGAAGTAGCCCCTGTTGATCGGCGCCAGGCCGCTCGCGTCGCTCTTGCCGGGGTTGCTGGCCAGGATGCCGACGACCGAGGCGATGACCCCGATGGCGGCGACGGTGAGCGGGAAGACCATGCCGACCGCGCCGAAGAAGACCTGGCCGAGGATGAGGGCGGCGACCAGGGTGACGGCGTAGGACTCGAACAGGTCGGCGGCCATGCCCGCGCAGTCCCCGACGTTGTCGCCCACGTTGTCGGCGATGGTCGCCGCGTTGCGCGGGTCGTCCTCGGGGATGCCGGCCTCGACCTTGCCCACGAGGTCGGCGCCGACGTCCGCGGCCTTGGTGAAGATGCCGCCGCCGACGCGCATGAACATCGCCAGCAGGGCCCCGCCGAAGCCGAAGCCCTCGAGCACCACGGGGGCGGTCTCGTCGAACAGCAGCAGCGCGAGGGCCGCTCCGAACAGACCCAGGCCGACGGTGATCATCCCGCAGACGCCGCCGGTGCGGTACGCGATGCGGAAGGCCGGCCGGTAGCCGCCCGTGCGGGCGGCGGCGGCCACGCGCACGTTGCCGCGGGTGGCCAGGGTCATCCCGATGAAGCCGACCGTCGCCGAGAAGAGCGCGCCGACCAGGAAGAACAACGCCCGGCCGACGCGGGTCCCCCAGCCGCCGTCGTGCACGGGGAGGACCAGCAGGAGGAGGAAGACGATGACCGCGAAGACGCCGAGGGTCTTGAACTGTCTGCGCAGGTACGCCGCCGCACCCTCCTGCACCGCCTGCGCGATCTCGCGCATCGTCGGAGTGCCCTGGTCGGCGGCCATGACGGCGCGGACCAGGTAGGCCGCGAAGGCGAGAGCAGCGAGCGAGACGGCGAGGACGATCGCGACCAGCACGACGTCCCCGCCGGAGAGTGCACTGTCCGGCATGTGTTTCCTCCCAGCGGTCGGCTGCCCCCGGGGCAGACTTCGCTCCGGTCGGCGGAGGTACGTGTCCAGCACGCACGGGCCTGCACGGCTGGTGCCGCCGGAGTGTAAGGGAGATCACACCCCGTACCGGTAGTCCCGCAGCCGGTCCCGTTCGGGCGCCGGGGGCCAGCGCGACGTCACCCGCAGGTGTGACAGTTGGGGTGTGACCGCGCTACACCCGGTCCGGTCGGCTCCCCCTCCCGGCACGGACCCTCTTCCCCAGGGTGGGTCGCCCTCCCCCGCCGGCGCGCCGCTGCCGGGTGCCGACCTGCTGGACGCCGTCCTCTCCGGGACACCGGAGGAGGAGCAGCCGGTCACCCACGTGCACCGGATGCCGGTGCGGGACAGCCGCACCCTGCCGTGGCCCGCGTGGGTGAGCCCGGAGCTGCGCGCGCGGCTCGAGGCCCAGGGCGTGTCGGCACCGTGGCGGCACCAGGTGGAGGCCGCGCAGCTGGCCCGCGACGGCTCGCACGTGGTCGTGGCCACCGGGACGGCGTCGGGCAAGTCGCTGGCCTACCAGGTGCCGGCGCTGACCCGGCTGGCCGAGGACCCCCGCGCCTGCGTCCTCTACCTCGCGCCGACCAAGGCCCTCGCCCGCGACCAGCTGGCGTCGGTGGCCGGGCTGGCCGACCCGTCGGTGCGCCCCGCGGCGTACGACGGCGACACCCCGATGGAGGAGCGGGAGTGGGTCCGGCGGCACTCGCGCTGGATCGTCACCAACCCCGACATGCTCCACCGCGGCGTGCTGCCCGCCCACCAGAAGTGGTCGAGCACCCTGCGCCGGCTGGCCTACGTCGTCGTCGACGAGTGCCACGCCTACCGCGGCGTCTTCGGCTCGCACGTCGGCCACGTGCTGCGCCGGCTGCGGCGGATCTGCCGCCGCTACGGCGCCGAGCCGGTGTTCCTGCTGGCCTCCGCGACGGTGGCCGAGCCGGCCGCCGCGGCCACCCGCCTGGTCGGCGCCCCGGTCGTCGCCGTGACCGAGGACGGCTCGCCGCGGCCCGGTGCGACCTTCGCCCTGTGGGAGCCGCCGCTGACCGAGCGCACCGGCGAGCACGGCGCCCCGCTGCGCCGCTCGGCGGCCGCCGACGCCGCCACCCTGCTGGCCGACCTGGTCGAGCGCGGCGCCCGGACGCTGGCGTTCGTCCGGTCGCGACGCAGCGCGGAGTCGGTCGCCGAGCAGGCCCGGCACGTGCTGCGCGACCGCGGCCGCGCCGACCTCGCCCGCCGGGTCGACTCCTACCGCGGTGGCTACCTGCCCGAGGAACGGCGGGAGCTGGAGCGGGCCCTGTCGGCCGGCGACCTGCTCGGCGTGGCCACCACCAACGCCCTCGAGCTGGGCATCGACATCGCCGGCCTGGACGCGGTCGTGCTCGCCGGCTACCCCGGGACGCTGGCCTCGCTGTGGCAGCAGGCCGGCCGGGCGGGGCGGGCGCAGCGGGAGTCCCTGGTGGTCTTCGTGGCCCGCGACGACCCCCTGGACCACTACCTCGCCCACCACCCGCGCGCGGTGTTCGGCCGACCGGTGGAGGCCACGGTCACCGACCCCACCAACCCCTACGTGCTGGGGCCGCAGTTGTGCTGCGCGGCCGCCGAGCTGCCGCTGGTCCCCGAGGACCTGGCCGACTTCGGGGGCGCGGCGGCCGAGGCGCGGGTCGAGGAGCTCGTCGCCGAGGGCGCGCTGCGCCGTCGTCCCACCGGCTGGTACTGGGCCGGGAGGGGCCGGCCGGACGTCGACATCCGCGGCAGCGGTCTGGCGCCGGTGACGATCATCGAGGGCGACACCGGCCGGCTGCTCGGCACCGTGGACGGCGACGCCGCGCACGCGACCGTGCACACCGGCGCGGTCTACGTGCACCGCGGCGACACCTACGTCGTCGACGAATTCGACGTGGACGAGGCCGTCGCGGTCGTGCACCCGGAGAGCCCCGAGTGGACGACGGTGGCGCGCGACGTCACCGACCTCGCCATCGTGTCTCCCGACCGGTCGCGGTCGCTGGGCACGGTCACCGCGCACACCGGCGTCGTCGACGTGACCAACCAGGTGGTGGCCTACCAGCGCCGCCGGCTGGGGACCGGTGAGGTGCTCGCCGAGTTCCCCCTGGACCTGCCGGCCCGCCAGCTGCGCACCCGCGCGGTGTGGCTGACCCTCGACGAGCGGGCCATCGGCCGGGCCGAGGTGGACGACGCCGAACTCCCCGGCTCGCTGCACGCCGCCGAGCACGCCGCCATCGGCATCCTGCCGCTGCTGGCCACCTGCGACCGGTGGGACCTCGGCGGGGTCTCGACCGCCCTGCACCCGGACACCGGCGCGGCCACGATCGTCGTCTACGACGGGCACCCCGGCGGCGCGGGCTTCGCCGAGCGCGGGTTCGCCGAGCTGCGGCGCTGGCTGCAGGCGACCCGGGCGACGGTGGCCAGCTGCGAGTGCGAGAACGGCTGCCCCTCCTGCGTGCAGTCGCCGAAGTGCGGCAACGGCAACGAACCGCTGGACAAGGCCGGGGCGGTGCGGGTGCTCGACGTCGTCCTCGACGAGCTGGCCACCGCCGAGGCGGCCGACGGGGACCCCGCCGACGGGGACCCCGCTGACGAGGACCCCGCTGACGAGGACCCCGCTGACGAGGACCCGGCGGACGAGGACCCGGCGGACGAGGACCCGGCGGACGAGGACCCGGCGGACCGGACCGGCACCGGCGACGACACCGCGCAGGAGGAGCCCGGACCGGTCGAGGACGACCTCGTCTTCTGACCCGGCCGACCAGGGTGCACCGGCCCGGCTGACAGACTGGGCGCCGACCGCTCGACCGACGGTCGAGGGGTGCGTGCTGGAGGTGGCGTGGCCGAGGAGTCCGAGGAACGGCGCGTCGCCGTCGTGACCGGCGCCGCCAGCGGCCTCGGGGCGGCCGTCGCCCGTGCCCTGAGCGACGCCGGCTGGCAGGTCGCCGGCCTCGACCTGCGGCCCAGCCGGGAGACCGCGCTCGGCGTCGAGGTCGACGTGACCGACGCGGACGCGGTGGGGTCGGCCGTCGACCGGGTCGAGCGGGAGCTGGGACCCGTGACCGCACTGGTCACCGCGGCGGGCGTCTACGAGATGCTCCCCCTCGAGGACGTCGACGACGCGCGCTGGCGCCGGATGATGGCGGTCAACCTCTCCGGGACCGCGACCACCTGCGCCGCCGTCGTCCCCCGGATGGTGGCCCGGGGCCGGGGCTCCGTCGTGACGATCTCCTCGGACCTGGGGGTCGGCGGGAGCCAGGGCGACGTCCACTACGCGGCGAGCAAGGGCGCGATCGTCGGCTTCACCCGGGCGCTGGCCACCGAGGTCGAGGGCACCGGCGTCGCCGTCAACACGGTCGCGCCCGGCGCGGCGGACACCCCCATGCTCGAGACCGACTCCCCGTGGCGGTCCGGCGACTTCCTCGCCACCCTGCCGGTGCAGCGGCTGGTCCGTCCGGAGGAGATCGCCGCGGCTGCGCTGTTCCTGCTCGAGACGGGGGCGGCGGTCTCCGGGCAGGTGCTCTCCCCCAACGCGGGAGCGACGATCTGATGGCCGACCGGAACGCCCTCGTCCGCTGTGACGACGCCGAGGTCGCCGCGGCCGTCGCCGGCCGGCTGACCGCGGACGGCGTGCGCGTCACCGCCGTCCCCACCACGGCCGCACCGGACGGCGCCGTCGCGGAGGCCGTCGGGGGCTCCGGCGTGCTGGACCTCCTGGTGTGCGCCGTCGGGCAGCCGGACCCGGCGCCGTTCGTCGGCGCCGACCCGGCGCGGTGGTACGCCGACGTGATGGCCCACCTCACCCCCGCCTTCGCGCTCGCCCGCGCCGCCGCACCGGCCCTGCGCCGGTCGGGGGCCGGGCGGCTGGTGTTCCTGGGCAGCGGCTGGACGGCGGCCGACCGTCCGTGCTCGACGGCCGCCGCCGCGGTGCAGGGGGCACTCGTGGCGCTCACCAAGACCCTCGCCCGCGACCTCGGGCCGGACGCCGTCACGGTCAACGAGCTGGTCGCCGACCCCGCGTCCCCGCCGTCCCCCGACGTGGTCGCCGCCGCGGTGTCCTACCTGTGCAGCGATCCGGCCGGCGCCGTCGTCGGGCAGCTGCTCACCCTGGGCCGGGGCGGGTCGCTGCGGCCCTGAGCCTCAGCGACCGAGGCCGAACGCCACCGCGCGCACGGGGGCGCCGTCGGCACCGGCCAGACGCAGCGGCAGGACGCTGACCACCGGGTCGACCTGCGGGACGGCACCCAGGTTGCGCAGGTTCTCCACGATCACGCCGCCCGCGCCGAGCACCTCGAGGTGGGCGGCGAACCCGTCCGCAGGCGTGCCGCCGACGACGGTCTCGTCGAGGCTCAGCGCGTCGAGCCCGACCGTGCGGACCCCCGCGGCCACCACCCGCGCCGCGGCGTCCCCGGTCAGGTACGGGTGGTCGAAGTAGGCGTCGGTCCCCCAGTGCTCGTCCCAGCCGGTCCGGAGCAGCAGGATCCGGCCCGGGGCGAGCAGGTGCGCGCACGGCTGCAGGTCCGCCCACTCGATCCGCCCCTGGGGCGGCTTGCCGCGGACGTCGGCGACGACGGCCGGCCCGAGGAAGTACTCGAGCGGGAGCTCGTCGATGCGCGCGCCGTCGTCGAGGAAGTGGTACGGGGCGTCGACGTGGGTGCCGGTCTGGGAGCCCATCCGCACGTGCAGGACGTTGTAGCCGTCGGCCGCGACCGTGGCGGCCGGCGTGAACCGGGCGACCGGGTCGCCGGGGTACACCGGGGTGTCGTCGTCCAGCGGGTGCGAGAGGTCGACCACCTCGCGGACGGGCTGGGCTGCGGAGCCGGTCACCTGGCCTCCTCGTCGGTCGTGGTGCGGTGAGGGCCCACAGGACCTCACCGGTCCCGGTCGTCGTGGGCTGCGTGGCGCCCGGCACCGTCCCCCAGCACTGCCACGGGGTCGCGTCGGTCGTCAGGACACCCACCAGGGCCCCGCATGACGTCCTCGGTCCCATCTCAGCACGCGGAGTGACATCAGAAAACATTGGTTGCCTACTACGCAACTCGTGTCTAGCCTCTGCGCACCGCGGTGGTGTGTCCACCGCTTCACCAGGAGGGTGCACATGAGCGGAGCGGAGGTCGCCGGGCCGGCGGCCGAGCAGCGGCGGCCGCGGGCCACCGAGGTCGAGCAGCACGGCATCGACACGATCCCCGACGCCGAGCGCACGTCGCGGCCGTTCGACCTGTTCCGCATCCAGTTCGGCGGGGCGAACACCTTCGCCACCGTCATCCTGGGCACCTTCCCGGTGCTGCTGGGCCTCGACCTCGTGGAGGCCGTGGCCGCCACCGTCGTGGGCGTGGTCGTCGGCGCGCTGATCCTCATGCCGATGGGCCTGTTCGGCCCGCGGACCGGCACGAACAACGCCGTCTCCTCCGGCGCCCACTTCGGCGTCCGCGGTCGCGTGCTCGGCTCGTTCCTGTCGCTGCTGACCGCGCTCTCGTTCTACTCGATCTCGGTGTGGGTCAGCGGGGACGCCCTCGTCGGCGCGGCCACCCGGCTCTTCGGCACGGGGGACTCCGACCTGCTCCGCGGGATCGTCTACGCGGTGCTCGGCGCCCTGGTGATCGTCGTCGTCATCTACGGCTACCAGCTGATGCTGCTGGTCAACAAGGTCGTGGTGCTGGCCAACACGACGCTGATGCTGCTCGGCCTGGTGGCCTACGCGACGCTCTTCGACCCCTCCTACGACCCGGGCCCCGACGCCTACGCGCTGGGCGGCTTCTGGCCGACCTTCGTGCTCTCCGCCCTGATCGTCATGGGCAACCCGGTCAGCTTCGGCGCCTTCCTCGGCGACTGGTCCCGCTACATCCCGGCGGGCACCCGCCCGTCGCGGCTGCTCGCCGCCACGTTCCTGGGCCAGCTGGCCACCCTCGTGCCGTTCCTGTTCGGCGTGGGGACGGCGACGCTGGTGGCCGGCGAGGCCGACTACGTGTTCGCGCTGATCCAAGTCTCGCCGCTCTGGTACGCCGTCCTGCTCATGGTGGTGGCCTTCCTCGGCGGGATGTCGACCGGCGTCACCTCGTTGTACGGCACCGGACTGGACTTCTCCTCGGTCTTCCCCCGCCTCAACCGGGTGCAGGCGTCGCTGTTCATCGGCACGCTGTCGTTCGTCTTCATCCTGGTCGGGCGGCTGGTCTTTGACCTGCTGTCCAGCGTCAACGCCTTCATCGGCGCCATCGTCATCTGCACCACGCCGTGGATGGTGATCATGATGATCGGCTACTGGGTGCGCCGCGGGTACTACGCGCCCGAGGACGTGCAGGTCTTCAACCAGGGCCGGCTGGGTGGCCGCTACTGGTTCGCCGGCGGCGTGAACTGGCGCGGGATGGTGGCCTGGGTCCCGGCCGCCATCGTCGGGCTGCTGTTCGCCAACTACCCGCCGCTGATCGCGGGCCCGCTGCGCAACGCGGCCGGCGGGGTGGACGTCAGCCTGCCGGTGTCCCTCGGCCTCGCCGCGGTGGTCTACCTGGCGCTGCTGTTCGCCTTCCCCGAGCCCCGGTACGCCTTCGGCCCGGCGGGCCCGCGGCTGGTGCCCGCCAAGGAGGCCGAGGCGCCGCCGGTGACCGACGACCCGCGGGCGTCGGTGCACCGCGCCGGCCGTCGCTCCCCCGCCCCGGCCGCCGCGGAGCCGGCCGACCGGTGAGCGAGCCCGCCGACGAGGTACACCAGGCGGCCGCCGCCCTCGTGGCCGCCTTCGGGAGCGATGACCTGGACCGGTACCTCGCCTGCTTCCGCGAGGACGCCACCTTCCTGTTCCACACCACCGACCGGCTGCTGGCCTCCCGCGAGGAGTACCGGCGGGAGTGGACCTCGTGGGTCCGGCAGGACGACTTCCGGGTGCTCGGCTGCGAGACCTCCGGCACGGTCGTCCAGGTGATCGGGGACACCGCCGTCCTGACCCACGCCGTGCACACCACGGTGTCGACCCGGGCCGGGCGGGAGGAGCTCCGCGAGCGGGAGACGATCGTCTTCCACCGCGAGCCCTCCGGGCAGTGGCTGGCCGTGCACGAGCACCTGTCGCCGGCTCCCCCGGTGGCCGGGTAGCTCACTGCACCACCGGGCCGGCCCGTGCACGGGCGCCGGCCCGGTTGACGCCCAGCGGGCCGAGCCGGACCGGCACGGCCACGGCGACCTCGACCACCGCCCCGTCGCCGACCGTGCAGGCGGTCAGCCGGGCGCCGTTGGCTCCGGCCACCTCGCCGACCACGGCACACGCTCCGGGGTCGCCGCGGACGGCGCGCTCGGCACCGGCGAGGGCGGCGAGGTCGGCGGGGGGGGGGGGGGGGGGGGGGGGCCCCCCCCCCCCCCCCCCCCCCCCCCCCCCCCCCCCCCCCCCCCCCCCCCCCCCCCCCCCCCCCCCCCCCCCCCCCCCCCCCCCCCCCCCCCCCCCC
>NZ_JBJGZQ010000014.1:0-157570 GCF_054050595.1 Geodermatophilus sp. SYSU D00779 | reverse complement strand
CCCCCCCCGGCGCCCCCCGCCCGCGCCCCCCCCCCCCCCCCCCCCCCCCCCCCCCCCCACCCCCCCCCCCCCCCCCCCCCCCCGGCGGCGCGCCCGGACTCGTTCCCCGCCGATGAACCTGGCGTGACCCGCCCCGAGAACGGAACCGCCCCCACCGGGCGCAGCCGCCGCGGCGAACCCCGCACCTACGACTTCCGCCGCCCCACCAAGCTCTCCCGCGAGCACGTGCGGGTGCTGCAGATCGCCCAGGAGGCGTTCGCCCGGCAGACGACGACGGTCCTCACCACGATGCTGCGGGCCGGCGCGCGACTGGAGCTGCTGGGCATCGAGCAGCACTCCTACGACGACTACGTCGCCTCGCTGCCCGACCCGTGCTTCATCGCGACCTTCACGATCGAGCCGCTGGCCGGCAAGGGCGTGCTCGCCTACCCGCTCGACATCGCGATGGCCGCCGTCGACCACATGCTCGGCGGCTCGGGTGCCGCGGACCAGCCGGACCGGCCGATGACGGTCATGGAGACGGCGATCACCAACCACCTGCTCACCCGGCTGCTGCAGGAGTTCGCCGGGGCCTTCTCGCACATCGTCGAGCTGCAGCCCGAGCTCAGCGAGGTCGAGTACAACCCGCAGCTGGCCCAGGCCGCGTCCGGCTCGGACACCGTCATGGTGGCCTCGTTCACCATCGGGATCGGCGGCCGCACCGGCGAGGCCACGCTGGTGCTGCCGTTCTCCTCCTTCCAGGTGCCGCTGAACAACGCCGCCTCCCCGCAGCTGTCGGAGTCGGCCCAGGCCAAGCGGCGGCGCGCCTTCGAGGCCCTCAACGAGCGGCTCACCCACGTGCCGGTCGACGTCGGCGTGCGGTTCACCCCGCTCGAGGTCTCCTCCGAGGACCTGCTCTCCCTCGCGGTCGGTGACGTGCTGCTGCTGCGCCACCCGCAGGACGCGCCGCTCGAGGTCACCACCAACGAGGTGACCTTCGCCTACGCGATCGCCAGCAACCACCGCCGCCGGCTGGCCGCCGCCATCGTCCCCACCCCGGCCACCTCCCAGCACCCAGCCCAGAAGGACACCGCATGACCGCCACCGTGGACCACTCGCAGGCATCCGAGACCGTGATCGCCGTCGTGGCCTCCGCCGCCCGGGCCGCGGCCGCGCTGGTGCCGGCGACGGCCGAGCTCGTCCCCGGCGCGCCGGTCAGCGACCCCGACGCCGTCCTGGCGCCGGCCACGGCCGCCGCCGCGGTCGCGGCGAGGCTCTCCGGCGAGGTCAGCGGGGACGTCGTCCTCGTCCTCTCCGCCGAGGTCGTCGACGCCCTCGCCAACTCCCCCGTCGGCCCGATGGACGTCGCCACCGCGCTGCGTCCGGCCCTCGAGGCCGCCGCGGCCACGCTGGGCCGGGTGCGCGTCGACGCGGAGCGCACCGAGGACCCGGACACCGCGATGGACGGGCTGCGGGACAAGGGCATGTTCGTCGCCGTCCCGCTGATGGGCGCCGGCGGCACGGTCGAGGCGGTGTTCGCGCTGCAGGTGACGCTGCCCCAGGCGCGCACCCAGCGCGGCAGCCTGGACCTGCTGCGGCACGTGGCCATGGAGGTCACCGTCGAGATCGGCCGCACCCGGATGACCGTCGGCGAGCTGCTCTCCCTGCACCCCGGCGAGGTGGTCGAGCTCGACCGCGCCGCCAGCGCCCCGGCGGACCTGCTGGTCAACGGCACGCTGATCGCCCGCGGCGAGGTCGTGGTCGTCGACGAGGACTTCGGTCTGCGGATCAGCGAGATCATCACCGACGCCGCCGCCTCCGAGATCGGGGGCCAGCAGGCATGACCGAGCTCGCGAGGTCATGGGGAGACACAGCACGCCTCGGCACGGGGGCGACGAGCGCCAGCGAGGAGACACCGTGACGTGGATGGTCATCCGGCTGGTGCTCTCACTGGCCTTCATCGGCGCGGTCCTGTGGTTCGCCGCGCGGTTCGCGCAGAAGCGCGGCCTGGGCCAGGGCAACGGCCTCATCGAGGTCGTCGCCCGGCAGCGCATGGGACGGGCCAGCAGCGTCAGCGTCATCCGCATCGCCGACCGCGTGCTGGTCGTCGGCTCCACCGAGGAGCAGGTCACCCTGCTCGCCGAGGTGGACGGTGACGTCGTCGAGGAGGCCATCGCCGAGCGGCGGCTGGCTCCCGCGCAGCCGATCGCGGCCGGCAGCCCCGGCGCGCTCGCCGGCTCGGTGTTCGACCGCAACGGGTGGACGTCGTTCGTCTCCCAGCTGCGGGAGCGGACGGTCCGCCGCTGATGACCGCCTCCCCCGCTCCCGTCCGGGGCGTCCCGGTCGCCCGGCGCGTGGGGCTGGTCCTGCTGCTCGCGGCGCTGCTCGGCGTCGTGCTCGCGCTGCTGGCCGGCCCGGCGTCCGCCGCCCCCACCGCGCCGGTCGAGCCGACGGCCCCGACCGCCCCCGTGGTCCCCACCGTCGACGGCGGCGTGGACATCTCGATCGGCGGCGGCAGCCCCAGCACCTCGATCACGCTGATCCTCGCGATCACCGTGCTCTCGGTGGCGCCGGCGGTGCTGCTGCTCGCCACGTCGTTCACCAAGATCATCGTGGTGCTGTCGCTGACCCGGAACGCGCTCGGCATGCAGATGTCGCCGCCGAACACCGTGCTCACCGGCATCGCGCTGTTCCTGACGCTGTTCGTCATGGGCCCGGTGTTCTCCGACATCAACGAGAGCGCCGTCCAGCCGTACCTCAACGGCACCATGACGGTGTCGCAGGCCTACGACGTCGGCGTGGTCCCGCTGCGGGAGTTCCTGCTGGACAACACCCGCGAGGACGAGCTGTCGCTGATGGTCGGGCTCTCCGGCGAGGAGGCCCCGACCGACGCCGCGGACGTCAGCATGACGACGCTGGTGCCGGCGTTCGTGCTCTCCGAGCTCAAGAGCGCGTTCATCATCGGCCTGGTCGTCTTCATCCCGTTCCTGGTGCTGGACATGCTGGTCAGCGCCGCGCTCATGTCGATGGGCATGATGATGGTGCCGCCGGTGATCGTCTCCCTGCCGTTCAAGCTGCTGCTGTTCGTGGTGGTCGACGGCTGGGCGCTGATCACGACGGCGCTGGTGGGGAGCTACGGCTGATGAGCGACGCCGACGTCACCGAGATCGCCGTCCAGACGATGCTGGTCGCCGCCAAGGTCGCCGCCCCCGTGCTGCTGACCGCCCTGCTGGTGGGCTTCCTCATCTCGCTGTTCCAGGCGGCGACGCAGATCCAGGAACCGACCCTGTCCTTCGTGCCGAAGGTCATCGCGGTCGCGATCGCGCTGCTGGTCACGGGCAACTGGGTGCTCTCCGAGCTGGTCAGCTTCACCCAGTCCCTGTTCGACTCGCTGCCCCGCCTGCTCGACCGGACGTAGCGGCCGTGGACCTCGAGGTCCCGGCGGGCACCCTGGCTGCGCTGCTGCTCGGCACCGCGCGCGCCACCGGCTTCGTGCTCCTGGCCCCGCCGTTCAACTCCAAGAGCATCCCGGCCCCGGTGAAGGGGGCGCTGGCGCTGGCCCTGTCGGTCGCGCTGATGACCCGCATCGCGCCGGGGCTGCCCGAGCCGACCACCGGCTTCCTCGTGGTCGGCGCGATCACCGAGGTCGCCATCGGCGCGGCGCTGGGCTTCGTCGTCCACGTGCTGTTCGCCGCCGTCCAGTACGCCGGCGACCTCATCGACCTCACCGGCGGCTTCTCGCTGCAGCCGGCCTACGACCCGCTGTCGATGACGACCAGCTCCTCGGTCGGCCGGCTGCACTACCTGCTGGCGACGACGCTGCTGTTCACCAGCGGCGGCCACCTGCTGATCGTGCGCGGTTTCGCCACCTCCTACGAGGGGATGCCGGTCGGCGGGTCGGTGCCCACCGAGCAGCTGGCCCAGGTGCTCATCACCGCGCTGTCGATGATGTTCCTGGCCGCGCTGCAGATCGCCGGACCGATGGTGGCGGTGCTGCTGCTCGCCGACGTGGCGCTCGCGCTGCTGTCGCGCGCCGCGCCCGCGCTCAACATCTTCTCCTTCGGCTTCCCGGTGAAGATCCTGCTGACGATGGCCCTGCTGGGCCTGACCTTCCCGCTGCTGCCCCCGGCCCTGGACGCGCTGCTCGAGCACGCGGCCCGGGCGATGGTCTCCCTCCGGAGCGGGTGATGCGGCGCGGACAGCGGACGGCGCCGTCCCCGGCGTGCGAGAGCGCCGGTCCCGCCGGTCCCGGGAGGAGGTGAGCCGTGGCCAAGGACGGGCCGGGTGGGGAACGGACGGAGGACCCCACTCCGCAGCGCCTCAAGAAGGCGCGCAAGGACGGTCAGATCCCGCGGACCCAGGAGCTGGGGACGTGGGCCGGCGCCGCGGCGGCCAGCTTCCTGCTGCCGATGCTGGTGGGCAACGCGTTCGACGAGGTCGGCCGGATGTTCGTGCAGGTCGGCGTGGTGGTCGACGACCCGGAGGTCGAGAAGGTCACGGCCCTGTTCACCCAGGCGCTGAGCACCTTCGTCACCGTGGCGCTGCCGGTGGCGGTGGCCCTGATGGTGGTCGGCGTCGCCGCCTCGGCCGTCCAGGGCGGGGTCACCGTGAGCAGCAAGCCGGTGAAGCCGACGCTGAAGAAGCTCAACCCCCTGCCGGGGATCAAGCGGATGTTCGGCGGGCACGGCCTGTGGGAGGCCACCAAGGCGGTCATCAAGACCGCGGCGCTGGGCACGGTCGTCGTGGTCACCAGCGACAAGGCCCAGCAGCTGGTGTCGTCGTCCGGCGCGCTGCCGCTGTCGGCGGTCACCGCCACCTTCACCGACTCCGCCGTCCTGATGATCCGCGTCGTGGCGGTGACCGGTCTGGTGATCGCGGTCGCCGACTACGTCGTCGTCCGCCGGCAGACGATGAAGCAGCTGAAGATGACCAAGTACGAGATCCAGCAGGAGCACAAGAACTCCGAGGGCGACCCGCACGTGAAGGCGCAGCGCCGGGCCACCCAGATGGCGATGTCGCGCAACCGGATGATGGCCGAGGTCGCGACCGCCGACGTCCTGCTGGTCAACCCCACCCACGTCGCCGTCGCGCTGAAGTACGAGGCCGACCGCGGCGCTCCCCGGGTGGTGGCCAAGGGCGCCGACGAGGTCGCCGCGAAGCTGCGCGAGCGGGCCGCGGAGGCGCGGGTGCCGCTGGTGCAGGACGTCCCGCTGGCCCGCGCGCTGCACGCCTCCTGCGAGATCGGCCAGGAGGTGCCCGCGCAGCTGTTCACCGCGGTCGCGCGGGTGCTGGCGTTCGTCATGCAGCTGTCGGCGCGCGGCGTGCGCGGCGGCTTCCACCGGCCCGGCTTCGCCGCGCCGGACGTCGAGGGGCTCCCCCGGGCCGGGCGCCGCCGCTGAAGGAGGACCTCCTGCCCCCGTCCCTCGGCCCCCTTGCAGGGTCCCGCCGCGAGCTTGCGAGTGGCGGGGGGCAAGGGGGTCCTTCCACTGCAGGGCCGACGGTGCCGCTGGGACGGGCGTGACGGCTGGGGCGGACGGCGGTGCCCCGGGGTGGGCGCTCTGCCGATGAGGGGTCCGTGCAGAAGCTGACGAAGGCCGCCGTCCCCATCGGCGTGGTGGCCATCGTCCTCATGCTGGTCGTGCCGCTGCCCGCCGCGGTGCTGGACCTGCTGCTGGGTCTGAACATCACCGCGTCGCTGCTGATCCTGCTGGTCGCCATGCAGATCAAGCGGCCGCTGGACTTCGCCGTCTTCCCGTCGCTGATCCTCATCGCGACGCTGTTCCGGCTGGCGCTCAACGTCTCCTCGACGCGGCTGGTGCTGACCGACGGCTACGCCGGCAAGGTCATCGAGGCCTTCGGGCACTTCGTGATCGGCGGCTCGCTGATCGTCGGTCTGGTGATCTTCGTGATCCTCACGATCATCCAGTTCGTCGTGATCACCAACGGTGCCGGCCGCGTCGCCGAGGTCGGCGCCCGCTTCACCCTCGACGCGATGCCCGGCAAGCAGATGGCCATCGACGCCGACCTCAACGCCGGGCTGATCAACGAGAAGCAGGCACGCAGGCGGCGCACCGAGGTCACCGCCGAGGCCGACTTCTACGGGTCGATGGACGGTGCCTCGAAGTTCGTCAAGGGCGACGCCATCGCCGCCATCATCATCACGCTGATCAACCTCATCGGCGGGATGGCCATCGGCGTCATGCAGCTGGGCATGGCCCCGGGGGACGCCGTCTCCACCTACTCGCTGCTGACCGTCGGCGACGGCCTGGTCTCCCAGATCCCCGCGCTGCTGCTGTCCACGGCGACCGGCATCATCGTCACCCGCTCGGCCTCCGACGGGGACATGGGCTCGGACCTGCTCGCCCAGCTCGGCCGCTTCAAGCAGCCGGTGCGCATCGCCGGCGGCGCCGCCCTGGCGCTGTGCCTCATCCCCGGCCTGCCCAAGCTGCCGTTCCTCGTCATCGGTGGGCTCTTCCTGCTCATGGCCTCGCGCATGCAGGAGACCCCGGAGGTCGACGAGGACGCCGACCCTCAGGCCGCCGCGGACGACGAGCCCCGCCCGGACTCCCCCGAGGCGATCGCCGAGAAGATGCGGGTCGACCCGCTGGAGCTCGAGGTGGCCTTCGACCTGGTCGACCTGGTGGACGCCTCCCGCGGCGGCGACCTGCTCGACCGGGTCAAGGCGCTGCGCCGGAAGGTCGCCATGGAGACCGGCCTGGTGATCCCGCTGGTGCGCACCCGCGACAACCTCGACCTGCCCGCCTCGCAGTACGTCATCTGGCTCAACGGCGTCCCCGCGGCCAAGGGCACCTCGCCCGCCGGCACCGTCCTGGCGATCGGCGACATGCTCGACGGGCTGCCCGGCCGGGCCACCCGCGAGCCGGTGTTCGGCCTGCCCGCGAAGTGGGTGCCGGTCGAGCTGCAGCGGCAGGCCGAGATGGCCGGCGCCACCGTCGTCGACCGCTCCTCGGTCATCACCACGCACCTGGCCGAGGTCGTCCGGCAGAACGCCGCCGACCTGCTCGGCCGGGAGGACGTGCGGCTGCTGGTCGAGATGGTCAAGCGGACCCACCCGATCGTCGTCGAGGAGCTCACCCCGACGCTGCTCACGCTGGGCGAGATCCAGCGGGTGCTGCACGGGCTGCTCGAGGAGAACGTCTCCATCCGCGACCTGGTGCGCATCTTCGAGGCGCTCTCGGTCCGGGCGAAGGTCTCCACCGACGTCGACGGCCTGGTCGAGGCCGCCCGCTCGGCACTCGGGTCGGCGATCAGCCACCCCTACGTCACGCCCGACGAGCGGCTGCACGTCATGACCCTCGACCCGGCGTTCGAGCAGCGCCTGCTCGAGGCCGTGCGGCAGAGCGAGGCCGGTCAGGTCCTCGCCCTGGACGCCGGCACGGTCGACGCGCTGGTCAACGGGTGCAGCGGCCTGCTGACCGACGCCGAGCGGCTGGGCCTGGCCCCCGTGCTCGTGTGCTCGCCCCAGGTCCGGGCCGCGCTGTCCCGCCTGATGCGTCAGGTCCTCCCCCGCCTGCCGGTGATCTCTTACACGGAGGTCTCCCGCACGGCCCAGATCGAGTCACTGGGAGTGGTGAACGGTGCCGTTGCCGTCCGTTGAGGCCGCCTCCCGCGAGGGCGCCATCGCCGCAGCGCGGGAGAAGTACGGCTCGTCCGTCCGGATCGTCGGCATCCGCCGCATCCGCACCGGTGGGGTGATGGGCTTCTTCACCACCGAGCGCTTCGTCGCCGAGGTGGAGGAGATCGCACCGCCGCCCGTCGTCGAGCGCCGCCCGGCGTCGAAGGCCGAGTCGATGGCCCGCATCGAGGCCGCGCTGCGCCGCGACCCGGTGCTGCCCGACCCGGTCGACGAGGTCGCCGACCTGCTCGGCGGTGGTAGCGACGGCCAGCCCCCCGTGGGGCTGTACTCGCGGACCTCCGCGCCGCGCGCCGCCCGCCCGGCCGCTCCGCGGGGCAACCGCCGGGCCCCGGCCGCGGCTCCCCCTGCTCCGCCGACGCCGGCGCCCGCACCGGCTGCGGCACCGGCTGCGCCCGCGGTGGACGACGTCGCGCTGCCGCCGTCGCCGTTCACCGCCGCGCTGGCGCAGATGGTGGCCCGGGACGTCGACGTGCGCGAGGCCGTGGACGAGGCGATCGCCGCCGCCGCGCCCGCTCCGGCGCGCACCGCTGCCGCGACGCCGGCGGCTCCTCCCGCTGCTCCGGTCCCTCCCCCCGCTGCTCCGGCTCCGGTGGCTCCTCCCGCTCCCGCGGCTGCCGCGCCGGTGCCCGCCCCGGCTCCGGCGCCCGTCGCCGCCCCCGCTGCGGCCGTCGACCTCGACGACGAGGACGACGACCAGGACGCGGGGCTGGACATCCTCTGGGGCCCGGCTCCCACGCCCGCCCCCGCCCCCGCGCCTCGACCGGCCGCCGCCGTCCCCCCGGCCCCCGCGCCCGCTCCGGAGCCGGCCGTCGCCGTCCTCCCGCCGGTGCAGGTGCCGGTCCCGGCGCCGCAGCCCCGGCCGGCCCCCGTGCCCGGGTGGGTGCACGAGCCGGACTTCAGCACCGGGCCGATCACCTCCCGCGAGGAGGCGATCGCCGAGGTGCTGCGCGCCGCCCTGGCGCACGACACGTCCGACGCGGCGCTGACCCAGCTGCTGCGCGGCGTGCTCGCCGGCTCCCCGTCGGCCGAGCACGACGCCGCCGTGGCCGACGACGCGTGGGCCGAGGCCGACGCCTGCGCGCACACCGCCGAGATCCCGGTGTGGGTCGACGCGACCGCCGAGGCCGACGAGTGGGAGGTGGAGGCCGAGGTCCTGGCCCCGACCGCCAGCGACCCGGCTCCCCTGCCGCTGCCCGCCGACGCCACCACGATCCTGCCGCCGCTGTCGCTGCTGCCGCCGCCGGCGCCCGGCACCGCGCTCGCCGTCCCGCCGCTGCTGGGCCGCCCGCCCGTGCCGCCGGCGATCGGCCGCGCCCCGGGGCAGTCGGTCGCCCGGGTGACGGCGCCGTCCGCGGAGGCCCGCCTGGCCACCGTGACCCGGCTGCCGGTGGACAAGCGCGCCGCCGCCTGGCGCCGGTCCGCGCCGATGGTGGTGCCCTCGGTCCGCGGCCGGTCGACGTCCGGCGGCACCAGCGGCGGACCCGTGGCCGGTGCCGCCGAGGACGCCCTGATCCTGCAGCTGCTGGAGCTCGGCGTGCCCCAGCGGCTGCTCGGCGAGGACTTCGCCGCGGAGGTCGCCCGCCTCGGCGCCTACGCCGCGCTGACCCGCGCGCTGGCCGCCGGCCTGCCCGCCGCTCCCGCGCTGCCCTCCGGGGCCGGCGAGGTGCTGCTGGTCGTCGGCCCGGGCGTGGAGACCCTCGCCGCCGCCCGCTCCCTGGCCGCCTCGATGCGGCTGGACGGCGAGCAGCTGCAGTGGGCCTCCCGCGGTGACCTGGCCGCGCTGGCCCCGCGCAGCAACCGGATCACCAGCATCGACACGGCCCTCGAGCGCAAGCAGGAGGCCGACCGGTCGAGCGCGCTGACGATCGTCGCCGTCGACGTCCCGCTGCGCGCCGGTGGCGGTGCCTGGCTGGAGCAGATGGTCGCGGTCTTCGCGCCGGCCGGCGTGTGGGCGGTCGTCGAGGCCACCCGCAAGCCCGAGGACGTCGGCCCGTGGCTGGACGCGCTGCCCCGCGTGGACGCGCTCATGGTCCAGGACACCGACCTGACCGCCGACCCGGCCGCGGTGCTCGGCCGCACCTCCACCCCCGTGGCCCTCCTCGACGGCGCGCGGGCGACCGCCCACCGCTGGGCCTCGCTGCTCTGCGAGCGACTGGAGAACGCGGGGGCATGAGCCCGCTGCGCTGGGACGTGCTGGCGGTGTCCTTCCTCCTGGCCCTGCCGGTGCTCGCCCTGGGTCTGCGCGGCGACCTGGGCGTGCACGACGTCGTCACCCGGCTGCCGTGGTGCCTGGCCGCGGGCTGGGGTGTGGTGGCGCTGCTGCGCTGGGCCGCCACCCCCCGCCCGCCGGCTGCCTCCGCCGACGAGGACGCCGACCCCGCGGCGTCCTGACCCCGGCGCCCGTCGCCCGCGGCCTCTCGTCTCCTCACCCCCGGCCACTCTCGCGCGGTTCCTGCAGTGCACGCGCTGGTGCACGAGCGCCATCCCAGGTGGAACAGCGCGGGAGTGGCCGCCGTCCACAGATCCGGTCGAGCGCTCCCGCGGCTCGGGCGTCGCCGTCAGGCTGGGTGCGTGACGGCCCCGGATCCCGACCCACCGTTCCTCCTGCGCCGCGCCGACGCGCTGGCGGGAGGCTTCGACGACGCGGAGCTCGCCCGGATGGTGCGCCGCGGCGAGCTGCGCCGGCTGCAGCGGGGCGCGTACGCACACACGCCCGCCGCACTGCCCACCGACGCCGTCGCGCGTCACCGCCTCACCGTGCTGGCCACCATCCCGGGACTCCGCTCACCGGCAGTGGTGAGCCACCTCTCGGCCGCGGTCCTGCACGGCCTGCCCGTGTGGGGCGTGCCCCTCGGCCGGGTCCACGTCACTCGTCGTCCGCCGACGAACGGCTCCGGCAGCAGGCGCCTGCACCAGCACGTCGGCCGGGTGCCCGACGAGCACCTCACCGTGGTCGACGGTGTCGCCGTCACCAGCATCACGCGGACCGTGGTGGACGTCGCCCGCTCGGTGCCGTTCGAGTCCGCAGTCGTGGTCGCCGACCGCGCGCTCCGGACGGGCGGCACCACCCGCCAGGACCTGCTGGGCTGCATCGCGGACATGGGACGGGTCCCCGGCATCCGTGCCGCCGCTCGAGCCGTCGACTTCGCCGACCCGTTGAGCGAGGGCGTAGGCGAGAGCCGCAGCAGGGTGCTCATCCACCGGCTCGGGCTCGCCGCACCCGATCTGCAGGTACGGGTCCGCCGCCGCGACGGCAGCGTCATGGCGCGCTGCGACTTCGGCTGGGAGGAGCACCGCACGGTCGGGGAGTTCGACGGCCGGGCCAAGTACGGCCGCCTGCTCCCGGCGGGACAGGAACCGGGCGAGGTCGTCTTCCGGGAGAAGCGGCGGGAGGACGAGCTGCGCGACCACCGCTGGCAGGTCGCCCGCTGGACGTGGGACGACCTGGATCGCCCCCGCGTCGTGGGCGATCGCCTCCTGCGGGCCTTTGCCCGGGGCGGCCGCTGACTCTCGCGCGGTTTCCCTCCTCCTCGCGCCGATGCACCGGCGCGACGACGAGAGGAACCGCGCGAGAGCGCGGTCGGACGCGCCGGGTCCTGCGGGTCAGCGCGGGAGGTCCTCCAGCATCTCGGTGACCAGCGCGGCGATCGGCGAGCGCTCGGAGCGGGTCAGCGTCACGTGGGCGAACAGCGGGTGTCCCTTGAGCTGCTCGACCACCGCGGCGACGCCGTCGTGCCGGCCGACCCGCAGGTTGTCGCGCTGGGCGACGTCGTGGGTGAGCACCACCCGCGAGCCCGAGCCCAACCGCGACAGCACGGTCAGCAGCACCCCGCGCTCGAGGGACTGCGCCTCGTCGACGATCACGAACGAGTCGTGCAGCGACCGCCCGCGGATGTGGGTCAGCGGCAGCACCTCGATGAGGTCGCGCGAGGCGATCTCGTCGAGCACGTCCTTGGACACCAGCGCGCCGAGGGTGTCGTAGACCGCCTGCGCCCAGGGCGACATCTTGTCGCCCTCGCTGCCCGGGAGGTACCCGAGCTCCTGGCCGCCGACGGCGTAGAGCGGCCGGAAGACGACGACCTTCGCGTGCGCGCGCCGCTCCATCACCGACTCCAGGCCCGCGCACATCGCCAGCGCCGACTTGCCGGTGCCGGCCCGCCCGCCGAGCGAGACGATGCCGATCTCCGGGTCGAGCAGCAGGTCCAGCGCGATCCGCTGCTCCGCGGATCGGCCGTGCAGCCCGAAGGCCTCGCGGTCGCCGCGTACCAGCCGCACGTGCTTGTCCGGCGTCACCCGTCCGAGCGCCGAGCCGCGGGAGGACAGCAGCACCAGCCCGGTGTGCGCCGGCAGCTCGGCGGCAGCCGGCACATACGCCTCGCCCTCGTCGTACAGACCGGCGAGCTCGGCGTCGTCGAGGGAGAGCTCGGCCATCCCGGTCCAGCCGGCATCGACGGCGTCCAGCGCCCGGTACTCGTCGGTGTCCAGCCCCACGGCCGCGGCCTTGACCCGCAGCGGCACGTCCTTGGTGACGAGGCAGACGTCCTGCCCCTCGGCGCGCAGGTTCAGCGCCACCACCATGATCCGGCTGTCGTTGCTGTCGTTGCGGAAGCCGGCCGGCAGCACCGACGGGTCGCTGTGGTTGAGCTCGACGTGCAGCGTGCCGCCGTCCTCACCGACCGGCACCGGGGCGTCGAGCCGGCCGTGCTGCACCCGCAGGTCGTCGAGCAGCCGCAGCGCCTGCCGGGCGAACCAGCCCAGCTCCGGGTGGTTGCGCTTGTCCTCCAGCTCCCCGATCACGACGAGGGGGAGGACCACGTCGTGGGGACCCATGCGCAGCAGCGCACCCGGGTCGGAGAGCAGGACGGAGGTGTCGAGGACGTACGTGCGGCGAGTGGTCACGGTCGACTCCCGTTGGGGCGCGGCGCGCCCCGGCTCGAAGGTGGCCGGGCCCCGGCCGAGGGGCCGGGGGCCGGCCCCCTTGGTCGACGAGATCGTCAGCACCAACCGGGCCTCCCGTGGACGGCGAGGTGAGCTCGCCCTCCACCGCGGACGTTAGGCCCGGCAGGTGACAGGAACATGTCGGGGAGGCGGCGTGTCCCCCCTTCGGGGCACCACCGGCACCAGCCGTGTCAGCGACGACGGCGCGGCCGGAGGGCGACCAGCACCCACACCAGCGGCACCAGCAGGACCGGCCACTGGACGCGCAGGTCGCCCAGCCACCACAGCCCGCCGACCAGCAGCACGGCCAGCCAGCCCGCCGTCCACAGGCCCAGGTCCCGGGCCTCCTCCGGGCTGTGCCGCGCCACCGTTCAGCCGGCCCGCAGCTCGCCGGCGACGGCGGCCGGGGTGAGGGGCTCGTCGAGCAGGCGGACGAAGCGGTCGGCCACCGGCTGGTCGGCCGGGCGGGCGTCCAGCCACCGCGAGAGCAGGTCGAAGCCCTCGACGTAGGTGGTGGTGTAGGCCCGCCACAGCGGGTGGGTGAGGAAGCGCAGCTGCTGGCGGGCCCGGTCACCGCTGACCAGCGACCAGCGCTGGATGAAGGCGGCCACCTCGTCGGTCGAGGCGCCGCGGTCGTGCAGCAGGACGGCGGCGTCCTGGCGCACCCGGTTCAGCGGCGCGGCCGCCGCGGCGACCCGCTCGGCGAGGTGCCCGTCGAAGTGCAGCCCGAGGTCGCCGAGCACCTCGGCCGCCCAGGGGCCCCAGCCGTCGCCGATCGCGGCCTGCACGCCGAGGTCGGCGAGTCCCTCGGCCATGAGGCACTCGGGGGTGTTGACCAGGAAGACGGTGTGCTCGAGCCGCGAGCCGCGCTCGACCAGGCCCAGCTCCTTGCGGCAGTGCTCGGTGTGGTGCCCCGGATAGGCCTCGTGGGCCACCAGGTGCGGCAGCTGGCCCAGCCGGTGCGGCAGGTCGGCGTTGATCGCCACGCGGGAGCGGTAGTCGCCCTCGTAGTAGTTGAAGCCCGACCACGGCTGGTCGGTGACCACCTCGTAGCGCACCGTCTCCATCTCGGGCAGCCCGTAGTCGGCGCGGGCCCGGTCGCGCAACGCGCTGGACAGGGCGTGCACCGCCTCGGCCAGCCGCTCGGGCGGGCACTCCTCGCGGCGCCGGTGGGCGGCGTAGCGGTCGGCCAGCGGGCCGCTGCCGGGCAGCAGGGCGTCGAGCTCGGCGTGCGCGGCGGCGTAGGCGGCCGGGTCGCCGAGGGTGAGGTCGACCTGGAAGTAGCTGCGCACCTCGTCGAGGAAGGGCACCGGCTCGCCGGCCAGCTTGCGGGCGCTGCACTCCAGACCGGTGAGCTGCCCGCGGAGGAACCCGGCGCGGTCGGCCGGCAGGCCGGCCGACGTCAGCTCGGCCAGGAGCCCGCGGGCCTGGTCGCGCAGCCCCTGGGGGGTGGGCGCCGACTCGTCCTCCACCGCCGCGCGGACCCGCTCGTCACCGGTGTACGCGTCGACGAAGCCGCGCTCGAGCCGGTCGAAGCGCAGCCCGAGCCGCACGTACTCCAGGGGGACGTCGAGGACGGAGGCCATGACCAGCAGTTTCTCAGCCGCCGAAGCGCCGGTGCCGGGCGGCGTAGGCGCGCAGCGCCCGCAGGAAGTCGACGCGGCGGAAGTCGGGCCAGTAGACGTCGGTGAAGTGGAACTCCGAGTGCGCGGTCTGCCAGAGCAGGAAGCCCGAGAGCCGCTGCTCCCCGCTGGTGCGGATGACCAGGTCGGGATCGGGCTGGCCGCGGGTGTAGAGGTGCTCGGCGATGTGCTCGACGTCGAGCACGCTGACCAGCTCGTCCAGCGTCGTCCCCCGCTCGGCGTGCTCGGCCAGCAGTGAGCGGACGGCGTCGGCGATCTCCCGCCGTCCCCCGTAGCCGACGGCGAGGTTGACCGTCGCGCCCGGCCGGTCGCGGGTGTCCTCGGCGGCCTGCTTGAGGACGGCGACGGTCTCGGCGGGCAGCAGCTCCAGGGCGCCCACCGGGCGCAGCTGCCAGCGCCGGTCCGGGGCGGCGAGGTCCTCGGCGACGCCCTCGATGATCCGCAGCAGCGGCACCAGCTCGGGCTCGGGGCGGGACAGGTTGTCTGTGGAGAGCAGGAAGAGGGTGACCACCTCGACACCGGCCTCGTCGCACCAGCCGAGGAAGCCGGCGATCTTGTCCGCGCCGCGGCGGTGGCCGGCGTTGGGGTCCTCCAGGCCGATGGCCCGCGCCCACCGCCGGTTGCCGTCGACGATCACCCCGACGTGCCGCGGGATCGCCGCGCCCTCGAGCGCCCGGGCCAGCCGGCGTTCGTACACCTGGGTGAGGACGTCGCGTGCCCACTGCCGCACCCCCACGGTGGGTCACAGTAGGCCCACTCCGCGAGGTCGCGCGCACCCGTCCCCGACCTGCACGAAGGTCCGCGGGGGCTGCCAGGGGACCTCACACCCCGGTCCCGTCGCTGCCCTCCCTACGCGTGCGTAACCTCGGCCCATGAGCGTCTCCCGCAGCGAGGGCGAGACCGTCCGCGTCGAGGCCGACGGCGCCCAGATCGAGGCGCCTCCCGGCCCGGCGGTGGCCACCGTCCTCCGGGAGGGCGAGCAGGTCGAACGGGCCTGGACCGCCGAGGACTTCGGCGACAGCGACTGGGACCACCCCGACACCCGGCCGCGGATGCGCGGCTGGCTGCACCTGTTCTCCTTCTTCGGCGCAATCGTCGCCGGGGCGGTGCTCGTCCCGCTGGGCTTCGTGCTCGGTGCCCGCGCCGGCGTCTCGGTGACCGTCTACTGCGCGACCATCTGCGGCCTGTTCGGCATCAGCGCGCTCTACCACCGCCGCCGCTGGTCACCGCGCGGCTGGAAGATCATGAAACGGCTCGACCACTCGATGATCTTCCTGTTCATCGCGGGCACGTACACGCCGTTCTCCCTGCTGGCGGTCGACCAGCCCACCGGCTACTGGGTGCTCGCCGGCGTCTGGGCCGGCGCACTGGCCGGCGTCTCGCTCAAGCTCACCTGGCCGACCGCGCCGCGCTGGGTGGGCGTGCCCCTCTACATCGGCCTGGGCTGGGTCGCCGTCTTCATCCTCACCGACATCCTGCACATCGCCGGCGTGACGTCGCTGGTGCTGCTGGCCGTCGGGGGTGTGCTCTACACGCTGGGCGGGGTGGCCTACGCGGTCAAGAGGCCCAACCCCTGGCCCGGCGTCTTCGGCTACCACGAGGTCTTCCACGCGATGACCGTCGTGGCCGCCATCTGCCACTACATCGCCGTCTACTTCGCGATGTACTCGAGCCCATTCGTCTGACCTCCGGTCGGACACCGCGGCCAGGTGCCGTCCCCGGCGTGCGCTGAGCCGCTGCGTCCTTCGATCGCGGGAGCCTCCGGCCCCCACTCCTCAGGACCCTGCACACCGGCTCAGCTGAAGGGCTTGCGCTCGTCCATCCGGTGGGACAGCCGGCCGGCGGTGCGCCAGGCGCGGGCGACGAGGTCGCGGTCGGCGTCGGTGACCAGGTTGCCCATGACCCGTAGCGCGACGGTCATCAGCGCCCGCGAGCGCATGCCGACCGGGCCGGCCGCCGGCAGGAAGCGCGGGACGGTGAGCAGGCCGGCCAGGCGCCGGGCGATGGAGAACGCCTCGCCGTAGTGCCGCCGCAGCTCCGCCGGCCAGGCGGCGGTCCAGTCCTCCTCGCCGAGGAGGCCGACCACGCTGCGACCGGTCTCCAGTCCGTAGTCGATGCCCTCGCCGTTGAGCGGGTTGACGCACCCGGCCGCGTCGCCGACCAGCGCCCAGTTGCGCCCTGCCACCCCGGAGACCGCGCCACCCATGGGCAGCAGCGCCGACGCCGGCGCCTCCACCGGCCCGTCGAGCCGCCAGTCCTCCCGGCGGGCGTCGGCGTAGACCTCCATCAGGGCCTTGAGCTGCACCCCGGCGGGACGGCGGGCGGTGGCCAGCGTGCCCACGCCGATGTTGACCTGCCCGGCCTCCGCACCGAGCGGGAACACCCAGCCGTAGCCGGAGAGCAGCTCGCCCTCGGCGCCGCGCAGCTCCAGGTGCGAGGAGATCCACTCGTCGTCCGCACGGCCGGAGCGCACGTAGCCGCGGGCGGCCACGCCGTAGGCGGTGTCGCGGTGCCACGCGCGGCCGAGCACCCGGCCCAGCGGCGAGCGGACGCCGTCGGCCACGACCAGCCGCCGGCAGCCGACCGTGACCGTCTCCTCGTCGGCGAGCTCGAACACCACCCCCGCCACCCGGTCGCCGTCCCGCTCCACGTCGACGGCCCGCGCCCCCTGCAGCGGGACGGCGCCGTCGGTCAGGGCCACCTGGCGGATGCGGGCGTCGAGCTCCGTGCGCGGCACCGCGCTGCCGTGGTCGGGGAACTCGCCGCCGGGCCAGGGCAGCTCCCACGTCCGGCCGAAGCCGGCGGCACGCAGGCCGCGGTTGCGCGCCCGCGAGCGCGCCCAGTCCCCCAGGCCCAGGAGGTCGAGCTCGGCGATCGCCCGCGGGGTCAGCCCGTCGCCGCAGGTCTTGTCGCGGGGGAACACGGCCGCGTCGGCGAGGACGACGTCGTGCCCGGTCCGCGCGGCCCAGGCGGCGGCCGCCGCACCCGCCGGGCCGGCACCCACCACGAGGACGTCGGTGTCGATGGGGACGGCGGCGCTGGCTGGCACGACCCCAGTGTCCCCGGTCGGCGCTGGGCGGCCTCCCTGCAGGGGCCCGCCCCGAGCGAGCGAGGGGCGGGGGGCAGGAGGGTCAGTCGACCTGCGGGCCCCGCGCGCGGACCTCCTCGACCGAGGCCATCGCCGCGCGCAGCTCACCGAGCCACTCGTCGGTGTGCTGGGCGACCAGCCGGACCGCCCAGGCCAGCGCCTCGGACCGCGACCGGGCGACCCCGGCGTCCACGAGCGTGTCGAGGACCAGCCGCTCGGGCTGCCGCAGCCGGGTCATCACCGGCACCGAGAGGTTGGTGAACACCTCCCGGACGTCACCGCAGGCCGCACCCCACGCGACCGACCGGCCGTAGCGGGCCTGCGCCGCGTCGGCGACGGCCATGCGCTGCTCGCGGGTCTCCTCGCGGAAGCGGGCGATCCGCCCGGCCCGCGCCGCGGCGGCGTCGCCCTCGCCGGCCTCCGGCTCGGCCAGGGTGCCGACGACGGTGATCTCGTCGCGGTCGACGGTGAGCTCGACCGGCCCGGTGAACCAGTCGTCGGGCAGCCGCCCGGCGAACCAGCCGGCGACCTCGGCCCGCTCGACCGGCGGCGGGGCGTCCGGCCCCCGGCCGCGACCGCCGGGACCGCGGCCGCGCGGGCCGCGGAAACCGCCGCGCACGAAGGCGGCGGGGTTGTCAGCGAAACGGTGGTGCTGTCCGTGCACGACGGCCTCCCGAGTAAGGTGATTACACACTTACACGGTAAGCCGCAGGGGCGCGGTCAGGAAGGGGCCATCGCTGCGCCGAGAGCGGACACGTCGGTGACCGGCGCGGAGCAGACGAAGCCGCGGCACACGTAGGCGGCCGCCCGGCCGCCCACCAGGGGGCGGCCGGCCAGCAGAGGGACGCCGGGCGCGTCCGGCTCGCCGACCACCACGACCGCGCCCGGGCTGGTCGAGGCACGGGCGGCGGCCGCGAGGGCATCGCGCTCGGGCCCGGCCGGCCCGCTGACCGCGACCTCGAGGGGGCCGGCCAGCAGCGCCTCCCCCACCGCGAGCGCCCAGCCGACCGCCCGCGGGGCCCGCTCGGCCAGCTTCGCCAGTTGCCCCACGGCCGCCTCCCCCAGCTCCCGGTGCCGTGGCGCGCCGGCCAGCGCCGCGTACGACACGGCGGCACCCGCGACGGCGGCGGTGCCGGACGGCGTCGGACCGTCGGCCGGGTCGAACGGCCGGTGCACGAGCGCCTCGGCGTCCGCGGCGGTGTCGTGCCAGCCGTCGGCGTCCACGAACTGCTCGGCGACGACGTCGAGCAGGTCGCCGGCCAGCTCCAGCCAGCGCCCCTCGCCGGTGGCCTGGTGCAGCGCGAGCAGCCCCTCGGCCGAGTCGCCGTAGTCCTCGAGCACCCCGACCGGGGCGCCGGCGACGCCGTCCCGCGAGGCCCGGCGCAACCGCCCGTCGACCCAGTGCACGTCGGCGAGCAGCTCCGCCGCCCGCCGGGCCGCCTCGACCGAGGACGGCGACCCGGTGAGGACCCCGTGCTCGGCCAGCGCGGCGATCGCCAGCCCGTTCCAGGCGGTGACCACCTTGTCGTCGCGTGCCGGCTGCGGGCGCTGCGCCCGCGCCGCGGTCAGCCGCTCGCGCACCGAGGCCAGCCGGGCGGGGTCGTCGGGGTCGCGCAGCAGCTGCAGCGTCGAGGTGCCGTGCTCGAAGGTCCCGGCGTCGGTCACCTCGAACACCGCGGCCGCCCACCGGCCGTCGTCCTCCCCGAGCACCTCGACCAGCTGCGCGGGCGTCCAGACGTAGGTCAGCCCCTCGACACCCTCGGTGTCGGCGTCCAGTGCGGAGGCGAAGCCGCCCTCCGGGGTGCCGAGGTCGCGGACGAGGAAGGCTGCGGTCGCGTCGGCGACCCGGCGGGCCCACTCCTCGCCGGTCGCCCGCCACAGGTGCAGGTAGGCCCGCAGCAGCAGCGCGTTGTCGTAGAGCATCTTCTCGAAGTGCGGCACGACCCACCGCGCGTCGACGGAGTAGCGGGCGAAGCCGCCGGCGAGCTGGTCGTGGATGCCGCCGCGGGCCATCGCCTCGAGCGTGCCGCGCGCCATGGCCAGCGCCCGGTCGTCCCCGGTGCGGGCGGCGTGGCGGAGCAGGAACTCCAGCAGCATGGACGGCGGGAACTTCGGGGCGCCGCCGAAGCCGCCCCAGCGCTCGTCGAGGTCGGCGGCCAGCGCGACGACGGCGCGGTCGAGCACCTCGGGCGTCAGCGGGGCCGGCGTGCCGAGGTCCAGGCGGGCCGAGATCCCCTCGGCGATGCGCGTGCCGGCCGTCTCCAGCTCCTCGCGCCGCGTCCGCCACGCATCGGTGACCGCGGCGAGCAGCTGGCGGAACGACGGCATGCCGTGCGCGGGCCGGGGCGGGAAGTAGGTGCCGCAGTAGAACGGCCGGCCGTCGGGCGTGGTGAAGACCGTCATCGGCCAGCCGCCCTGCCCGGTCAGCGCCTGGGTGGCGGCCATGTAGACGCTGTCGACGTCCGGCCGCTCCTCGCGGTCGACCTTCACGCAGACGAAGTCGGCGTTCATCTGCGCCGCCGTCGCCTCGTCCTCGAAGGACTCGTGCGCCATGACGTGGCACCAGTGGCAGGCGGCGTAGCCGACGCTGAGCAGCACCGGCACGTCCCGGCGGCGGGCCTCGGCGAAGGCCTGCTCGCCCCACTCCCACCACTCGACCGGGTTCTCCGCGTGCTGCAGCAGGTACGGGCTCGTGGCGCCGGCGAGACGGTTCGGCATGCCCGTCTCCTTCCCACACCGGTCCGCGCGCGAACGAGCGCCGGAGCCCTCGACGCCGTCACCCGGGGCGGACCCGGAGCCTGCCGCTGGAGCACTGCCGGTCCGCCGGGATCGTCCCCGACCGCGATGAGTTCCGGCCGGGGCGCGGGTCTCCCCTGGTGACCGTCGCAGGACGTCGTCCGACACCGCCCGGCACAGATCCCGCGGAGGACCCCATGACCACCACGCCGGACCACCCGACCACCGCGCCGCCCGGCCGCCCGCCCGTCGTCGACCTGGCCACCTGGCAGGCCGCCCGGGACGAGCTCCTGGTCCGCGAGAAGGCCCACACCCGTGAGGGCGACGCCCTGGCCGCGGCCCGCCGCCGGCTGCCGATGGTGGAGTTCGACGGGACGGTCGAGGTCGTCGGCCCCGACGGCCCGGTCCCGTTCCTCGACCTGTTCCAGGGCCGCGACGAGCTCGTGGTCTACAAGCACATGTGGTACGACGGCGCGCCGCACCAGGGGCAGTGCGAGGGCTGCACCATGACGACCTGGCAGCTGAGGGACACCGTGTACCTCGACGCCCGCGGCGTCTCGTTCGCCGTCCTCACCACCGGCCGGTGGGACGAGGTGGCCGCCTTCGTCGAGTTCATGGGGTACACCCAGCCCTGGTACTCCGTGCGCGACGTGGCGGAGCCGGTCGGCGGGGAGATGGGGTACCTCACCTGCTTCCTGCGCGACGGCGACCGCGCGTTCCTCACCTACTCCACGACGGGCCGCGGCATCGAGCCGGTCGCCGCGTCCTTCGGCCTGCTCGACAGGACGCCCTACGGCCGCGGCGAGGCGTGGGAGGACAGGCCCGACGGCTGGCCCGAGGGACGCGACGCGTGCTGGTACTGGCGCTCGGACGCGGACGGGAACGCCACCTGGGGCCCGACCAGCCGTCCCGTGCCGCAGTGGACCCGCCCCGGCGCGACCCCCGCGGAGACCCTCGGCCGGCACGGCCCCCACCACTGACGCTCGGCGTCCGCCGCGGGACCTGCCGACCGGCTCCCCCACCGGAACCCGGGTCGCTCCCGGAGCCGGAGCTCCTGGGCCATGTCCGCGCACATGGCCTCGTCAGGCGGCGGTGGCACCGGCAGGTCGGCCTGGTGCCGGAGGTGCGCGGCCGATCGGCGGGAAGCTGCCGCGCCCGGGCCACCGCCCTCGACGGATCACCCACGGCAGCCGGGTGGTGACGCGGACGCGCACACAGCACAGGTTGCCACCGGAGCGCGGGAGGCGCACCGGCGGCGGTTGGCAATGTCTGCCTGCGATCCCCGGGACACTTCATCGAATCGACATGTCGACGCCCATGGCGCAGAGGGTCGCGTCGGGCAGATCCTGCCGTCGGCATCGATTCCTCGAGGAGGTCCGCCATGAACCGATCCCGGTTCCTCGCCCTCGCCGTCTCCGCCCTCGCCGCGCTGGGGGTGGCCGCACCCGCCTCGGCGAGTGCGGCTCCCTCCTGCGGCATCACCTGGGGCTCCCAGCCACAGGTGGCCGGCCGCGCCGCACCTGGGGACGACCTCGTCCAGGACGTCCGCGCCGGGCGGCACGAGTGCTTCGACCGGATCGTCGTCGACGTCGCAGAGGTGTCCGGCTTCGACTCCTGGTCGGTCCGGTACGTGGACTCGGTGCGCGAGGACGGCAGCGGGACGGTGGTCCCGCTGCGCGGCGGCGCGGACCTGCAGGTGACCCTCGGCGCGGTGACCTACGACGACCGGGGCCGCCCGACCTACACCCCGGCGAACCGGCGCGAGGTCGTCGACGTGAGCGGGTACCGCACGCTGCGGCAGGTGGCCTGGCTGGGATCGTTCGAGGGCCACACCGGCCTCGGCATCGGCACCCGCGCCCGGCTGCCGTTCCGCGCCTTCGTCCTCGAGGGCTCGTCCGCCGGTGTCGACCGGCTGGTCATCGACGTCGCCCACCGCTGGTAGCCCGGACCCGCGGCGGTCGGCCGGTCAGCCCTCCGTGGCGTCCGGCCGGCCGTCGCCCCGGCGTGGGCCCTCGATCGCCCGGGGCGCCCGCCGCAGCGTGTCGAGCAGCTCCTGCCCCGGCGCAGGTGCCGGGTCCACCAGCTCGGCCGGGGTGTCGGGGACGACGACCCGCGGGCCGTCGTCCTCGCGGTCGAAGCTGCGCGGCACCCGCTTGAGGTGGGTGGTCATCGACTTCACCAGCAGCAGGATGGCGATGAAGAGCAGCACGGTCAGCAGCGCACCGATGGGGCCGGCCTTGCCCACGTCCTCGGGCAGCTGCTGCTCGGCGGCGAGGAGCACGAGCCCGTTCATCGCACGACCACCTCACTGCGGACCCCGGCGAAGAGGTCGTCCTCGGGCACCGGCGAGTCGACGACCGACCGGGCCAGCTCGTAGTCCTCGGTCGGCCAGACCCGCTGCTGGACCTCCAGCGGGCAGGCGAACCAGCGGCCGTTCGGGTCGATCTGGGTGGCGTGCGCGATCAGCGCGGCGTCCCGGACGGCGAAGTACTCCGCGCACGGCACCTTGGTGGTGACCCGGTGCGACATGTCCCGCTCGGGGTCCCAGTTCTCCAGCCACTCGGCGTAGGGCGACTCCTGACCCGAGGCGAGGATCGCCTCGTGCAGCGCCCGCGTCCGGGGCAGCGTGAAACCCATGTGGTAGTAGAGCTTGAGCGGCTGCCACGGCTCCCCGAGGTCGGGGTAGCGGTCGGGGTCGCCGGCGGCGTCGAAGGCGTGCACCGAGACCTCGTGGGTCTTGATGTGGTCCGGGTGCGGGTAGCCGCCGCGCTCGTCGTACGTGGTGATCACGTGCGGCTTGAACCGGCGGATCAGCTCGACCAGCGGCGCGGCCGCCTCCTCGGTCGGCACCAGCGCGAAACAGCCCTCGGGCAGCGGCGGCAGCGGGTCGCCCTCGGGCAGGCCGGAGTCCACGAACCCGAGGAACTCCTGCTCGACGCCGAGGACCTCGCGCGCCCGGGCCATCTCCTCGCGGCGGATCTCCGGCAGGCGCTCCCAGACGTCGGGCCGGTCCAGCGCCGGGTTGAGCACCGAACCGCGCTCACCCCCGGTGCAGGTCGCCACCATGACGCGGACACCCTCCGCGACGTACTTGGCCATGGTCGCGGCGCCCTTGCTCGACTCGTCGTCGGGGTGGGCGTGCACGGCGAGCAGGCGCAACGGGTCCGCTTCGGTCACCGGCCCATCATCCACCGGCGACGAGGGGTGCCGCCGCCGCCGAGGCCCTCGATCGGGTGTTCGTGGCGCTCGTCACGCTGCGGTCCGCTACCGTTCCGCATCCCGGAGGCCCGGGTCCCGGTGGAACACCGGACCCGGCCGACGGTGTTACGTTGGCCGTTCTGAACGCGGCCGTTCCCCGGGCGGGGAGCGGCCACCGACATTTCAGGAGCACTGCCGTGTCCACCCCCACTGACGAGCAGGACCAGGGCGTCTGGCTGACCCAGGAGGCCCACGACCGGCTGAAGGCCGAGCTCGACCAGCTGGTGGCGGGCCGTCCGGCCATGGCCGCCGAGATCAACGCCCGCCGCGAGGAGGGCGACCTCCGCGAGAACGGCGGCTACCACGCCGCCAAGGACGAGCAGGGCAGGCAGGAGGCCCGCATCCGCCAGCTGGAGGACCTGCTGCGGAAGGCCCGCGTCGGCGACGCGCCCACGACGGCGACGCACGCCGCCACCGGCACCGTGATCACCATCCGCTTCCAGGGTGACGACGAGACCGAGAAGTTCCTCCTCGGCTCGCGGGAGATCGCCGGGACGACGGGGCTGCAGGTCTACTCCCCCGAGTCGGCGCTCGGCTCGGCCATCCTCGGCGCGAAGCCCGGGACGACGGTGACCTACCAGGCGCCCAACGGCCGCGACATCACCGTCGACGTCGTCGCCGTCGAGCCCTTCGTCCCCTGACCGGGGCCCGGCCGTGAGCCCCGTCCGCTCCCGGCGGGCGGAGAACACCGGGTTCGCCTGCGTGCACTGCGGGTCGGCGGTGCCGGCCAACACCGACGGGCACTACCGCAACCACTGCCCGGTGTGCCTGTGGTCGCTGCACGTCGACGACCTCCCCGGCGACCGGGCGAGCGCCTGCCGGGCGCCGATGGAGCCGATCGGCCTGGTGGAGAAGTCGGGCAAGGGCTGGCAGGTGGTCCACCGCTGCACGGCGTGCGGCCACCGCCAGCCCAACCGGCTGGTCCGCGAGGGCGAGGCCCCCGACGACCTGGACCTGGTGCTCTCCCTGCCCTGGTTGTGACAGGAGGCACCTCTCTCCGCGTTGATCATCGGCGGGTGGCCGCCGCTCCCGGCGTGTCGGGCAACCACCCGCCGATGATCACGTCGAGCTGGGCAACAGGCCGCGGCGGCGGAGCAGCGGGGTGGGGTCGGCGTCCCGGCCGCGGACGGCGCGGAAGGCCTCCAGCGGGTCCACCGCTCCGCCGACGGACAGCAGCCGTGACCGGAACACCTCGCCGTTCTCCCGGCGCAGCCCGCCGTTCTCCCTGAACCACTCCACCGTGTCGGCGTCGAGCACCTCCGACCAGATGTAGGAGTAGTAGCCGGCCGCGTAGCCCCCCGCGAAGACGTGCTGGAAGTACGTCGTCCGGTAGCGCGGCGGCACCAGGTCGTAGGCGACACCGGCCGTCTCGAGGGCGGCCCGCTCGAACCCCTGCGGGTCGCCGACCTCGGTCTCCGGCGTGATCCGGTGCCAGGCCTGGTCGAGCAGCGTGGCCGCCAGGTACTCCAGCGTCGCGAAGCCCTCGCCCCACAGCTGGGCCGCCTCGATCGCCTCGACGACGCTGGCCGGCAGCGGCTCACCGGTCTCGACGTGCCGGGCGTAGCCGGCCAGGACCTCCGGCCACAGCGCCCACATCTCGTTGACCTGGCTCGGGAACTCGACGAAGTCCCGCGGCACGCTGGTGCCGGAGAAGCGCGGGTAGGTGACGGCGGAGCTCAGGCCGTGCAGCGTGTGGCCGAACTCGTGGAACAGCGTGTTGACCTCGTCGAGGGTCAGCAGGGTGGGCTGCCCGTCGGCGCCGCGGGTGACGTTGAGGTTGTTCACGACGACCGGCTGGGTGCCCAGCAGCCGCGACTGGGTGACGAACGAGCTCATCCAGGCCCCGCCGCGCTTTCCCTCGCGGGCGTAGAAGTCGCCGAGGTAGAGGCCGATCGTCTGCCCGTCCGCGTCGGAGACCTCCCAGACCCGGACGTCGGGGTGGTAGCCGGCGAGGTCGGGCCGCGGCGTGAACCGGTAGCCGTAGAGCCGCTCGGCGGCGGCGAAGACGCCGTCGACGAGCACCCGGTCCAGCTCGAACCACGGTCGCAGCGCCGCGGTGTCGACCGAGTACCGCTCGGCGCGCACCCGCTCGCTGTAGAAGGCCCAGTCCCAGGGCGCCAGGTCGGTCACGCCGTCCCGCGCGGCGACCTCGCCCAGCGCGGCCGCCTCCGCCTGCGCGTTGGCCAGTGACGGGCCCACCATCCGGCCGAGCATCGCGTCGACCGCCGCGGTGCTGCGCGCGGTCTGGTCGGCGAGCACCAGGTCGGCGTGTGTGTCGAAGCCGAGCAGGCGGGCGCGCTCGGCGCGCACCCGGGCGATCCGGACGGCGACCGGCCCGTTGTCGTGCTCGCCGCCCGACGCCCGCCCCACCGAGGCCTCGAACACCCGGCGGCGCAGCTGCCTGTTGCGCAGCTTGGTCAGCACCGGCTGACCGGTGGGCAGCAGCAGCGGGATGAGGAAGCCGGCCACCCCGCGGTCGGCGGCGGCGCGGGCGGCCGCGGCGACCTCCTCCGGGCCGAGCCCGTCGAGCTCGGCGGCGTCGCCCACCCCGACCGCGGCGGCCTCGGTGGCCAGCTGCAGGTTCTGCCCGAACCTCGTCGACAGCTCCGACAGCTCGCGGTTGAGCTCGGTCAGCCGGGCCCGGCCGGCCTCGTCGAGCCGCGCGCCGGCGAGCACGAAGTCCAGGTGGTAGCGCTCCACCAGCCGGACCGCCTCGGCGTCCAGGTCCGAGTCGTGCCGCTGGGCGTGGACGGCGTCGATGCGGGCGAACAGGGCGGGGTCCAGCCGCAGGGCGTCGCCGTGCGCGGACTCCAGCGGGGCCAGCTCCCGCTCCAGCTCACGCAGCCGGTCGGTCGCGACCGACGAGGCGAGGTTGTGGAACACCGCGCCGGCGCGGCGGTACAGCCGCCCGGACCGCTCCAGCGCGACGACGGTGTTCTCGAACGTCGGCGGCTCGGGCGACCCGACGATGGCGGCGACCTCGGCACGCTGCTCGGCCATCCCGGCCAGCATCGCCTCGCGGCAGTGTTCGAGGGTGATCTCCGCGAAGGGCGGCAGCTGCAGCGGCAGCCGCGACGGCTCGAGCAGCGGGTTGTCGGCGGACGGGGCGGCGGTGGCGGGCACGAGGTCCATCCTGGCGCGGACGGGTCGTACGCCGCGCGGGGTGTCCGGTGGCGCCGACCTCAGCGCCGCTCCGGGACGGCACCTGACCGCGATGTCCTCCTCACCGCGTCGCGGTGCGCTGGTAGAGCCGCACCGAGAGCGGCACGAACACGGCCAGGATGACCGCCGTCCAGACCAGCGTGTAGAGCACCGGGTTCTGCAGCGACCAGACGTCGGGCACCGGGGTGCCCGGTGGCACGTTGCCGAACAGCTCCCGCGACGCCAGCGTGACCGTCGAGACGGGGTTCCACTCGGCGAAGACCCTCAGCACCGAGGGGAAGGTCTCCAGCGGCACGAAGGTGTTGGCGATGAACGTCAGCGGGAAGATGACGATGAAGCTGGCGTTGTTGACGACCTCCGGCGTGCGGACCAGCAGCCCGACCACCGCCATCAGCCACGAGATCGCGTAGGCGAAGACCAGCAGCACGAGGAACCCCGCGAGCGCCTCCCCGAGCGAGGAGTTGATCCGCCAGCCGACGACCAGGCCGGTCACGGCCATGACGGCGATCGAGATGACGTTGAGCCCGGCGTCGGCGACCGTCCGCCCGACGAGCACGGCCGAGCGGGACATGGGCAGGGACCGGAAGCGGTCGATCAGCCCCTTCTGCAGGTCCTCGGCGATGCTCGCACCGGTCGTGGTCGACCCGAAGACGACCGTCTGCGCGAAGATCCCCGGCAGCAGGAACTCGGCATAGCTGATGCCTGGCGGCAACCCCCCGATGGCGCCGCCGAACACGTAGCGGAACAGCACCACGAACATGATCGGCGAGAGCGTCGCGAAGACGATCAGGTCCGGCACCCGCTTGATCTTGATGAGGTTGCGCTTGGTGATGACGACGCTGTCGGACAGCGTCGCCGCGAGGCTGCTCATGCCATCCCCCCGGTGGCGGCCGGCTCCGTCGGCTGGTCGTCGTCGGTGGCGGTCTCCTCCGCCGCGTGCCCGGTGAGGGCGAGGAAGACGTCGTCGAGGTCGGGACGGCGCAGGCCCACGTCGAAGATCTCGGCGGTGTGACCGTCGAGCCGCTGCAGGGCCTCGGCCAGGACCTCGGCGCCACCGCTGACCGGCAGGCTCAGCCGGCGCGCCTGCTCGTCCACGTGCGGCTCGTCGACGGCCAGCCCCCGCAGCCGCCCGAGGATGTCGGGCAGGACGGCCGCCGTCGTCACGGTGAACTCCAGCCGCTGCCCGCCGACCTGCGCCTTGAGCTCGTCGGCAGTGCCGCGGGCGATGACCCGCCCCCGGTCGATGACGACCATCCGGTCGGCCAGCCGGTCGGCCTCCTCCAGGTACTGCGTGGTCAGCAGGATCGTCGTCCCGCCGTCGGCGAGGTCGGCGATGAACTCCCACATGCCCAGCCGGCTGCGCGGGTCCAGGCCGGTCGTCGGCTCGTCGAGGAAGAGGATCCGCGGCCGGGCGATCAGCGAGGCGGCGATGTCCAGCCGCCGGCGCATGCCGCCGGAGTAGGTCTTGGCCGGCCGGTCGGCCGCCCCGGTGAGGTCGAAGCGCTCGAGCAGCTCGCCCGCCCGCGCCCGCGCCTCGCGCTTCCCCAGCCGGTAGAGCCGCCCGACCATCTCCAGGTTCTCCAGGCCGGTGAGGTACTCGTCGACGGCGGCGTACTGACCGGTCAGCCCGATCGAGGCACGCACCGCGTCGGCGTCCTCCACCACGTCGAGCCCCGCCACCCGCACCCTCCCCGCGTCGGCCCGCAGCAGGGTGGTGAGGATCCGCACCACCGTCGTCTTGCCCGCGCCGTTCGGACCCAGCAGCCCGAGGACGGAGCCCTCGGCCACGGTCAGGTGGACGCCGTCGAGGGCCGTGGTCGCGCCGAAGCGCTTCACCAGGCCCTCGACGACGATCGCGTCGGTCATGACCGGGAAACCATGTGACGGCGCCGACACTTCCCGACCGGTTTTCCGGTCCTCCTGCAGGGGCCCGCCGCCGGCCCCGTCCCGGGGCTCCGGCCCCGTCTCGGGTCCGGCCCCGAGCCTGCGAGGGGTGGGGAGGGCGGGGTCCTTCCACGGTGGGGGGCGGGGGAGTCCTCCCTCAGCCGGTCGTGACGGTGTAGCCGGCCCGGTGCAGCCGGGCCAGCACCTCCTCGGCGTGCTCGGGCCCGCGGGTCTCCAGGACGACGAACACCTCCACCTCGCCCAGCCCGAGCCGGGTCGCCGTCCGCTCGTGCTCGACCTCCAGCACGTTGGCGCCGACCTGCGCCAGCTCGCCGAGCACCGCGGCCAGGGACCCCGGCCGGTCGGGCACCCGCAGCCGCAGCGACAGGTAGCGGCCGGCCGCGGCCATGCCGTGCTGCACGACCTTGAGCAGCAGCACCGGGTCGATGTTGCCGCCGGAGACGACCGCGACCACGGGCGGTGGGAAGGCCGCGGGCTCGGCGAGCACGGCCGCGACCGCGGCGACGCCGGCCGGCTCCACGACGAGCTTGGCCCGCTCCAGGCAGAACAGCAGCGCCTGCGAGAGGTCCTCCTCGCTGACCGTGCGCACCTCGTGGACCAGGTCGCGGACGTGCGCGAAGGTCAGCTCCCCGGGCGCGCCGACGGCGATGCCGTCGGCCATCGTCGTCATCCCCGACAGCGCCACCGGCCGGCCGGCGGCCAGCGACCCGGGGAAGGCGGCGGCCGCGGCGGCCTGCACGGCGACCACCCGGACGCCGGGACGGCGGGAGCGCACCGCGGCCGCGATGCCGGAGACCAGCCCCCCGCCCCCGGTGCAGACGACGACGGCGGCGACGTCGGGGCACTGGTCGAGGACCTCCAGGCCGACCGTCCCCTGCCCGGCGATCACGTCGGGGTGGTCGAACGGGTGGATGAACACCGCGCCGGTGCGCTGCGCGTGGTCGGCGGCCGCGGCGAGGGCCTCGGTCAGCGAGGCACCACCCAGGCGGGCCTCGGCGCCGTAGCCGCGGGTGGCCGCCACCTTGGGCAGGGGCGCGGTCTCGGGCATGAACACCGTGGCCCGGATGCCCAGCAGCTGCGCGGCCAGGGCGACCCCCTGCGCGTGGTTGCCCGCGCTGGCCGCGACGACGCCGCGCGCCCGCTCCTCCGGCGTGAGCCGGGCCAACCGGGTGTAGGCGCCGCGGATCTTGAACGAGCCGGTGCGCTGCAGGTTCTCGCACTTGAGCCAGACCGGGCCGCCGACCCGCTCGGCCAGCGCGCGCGAGTGCTCCAGCGGCGTGCGCCGGACGACCCCCTCCAGCAGCGCCGCCGCGGCGTCGACGTCCGCCCCGCCGACGAGCAGTCCGGTCCTCCCCGCCTCCGCAGCCGCCATGCCGTGATCCTCGCAGGGACGGCGCCCAGGTGGCAGCGGCCGAACGGGTGACCAGCGAGGCGCCTGCGTCGTACCGTGGCGGGGGTGACGGACCCTGGCACCCCCGCCTCCGCTCCCCCCGCCCCCACGACCCTGGGCGAGCTCCGCGACAGCGGGGCCACCTTCCGGCCGGTCAAGGCCGAGATCCGCGCCAACCTGCTCGCCCGCCTGGCGGCCGGCGAGCCCTCCCTGCCGGGCATCGTCGGCTTCGAGGACACCGTCGTCCCCGAGGTCGAGCGCGCTCTCATCGCCGGCCACGACCTGGTCCTGCTCGGCGAGCGCGGGCAGGGCAAGACCCGCCTGATCCGCACGCTGGTCGGCCTGCTCGACGAGTGGACGCCGGTGCTCACCGGCAGCGAGCTCAACGAGCACCCGCTGGCCCCGATCAGCGTGTGGGCGCACCGCCAGATCGCCGAGCACGGCGACGCCACCCCCGTCGGCTGGCTGCACCGCAGCGACCGCTTCGGCGAGAAGCTGGCCACCCCCGACACCAGCGTCGGTGACCTCATCGGCGACGTCGACCCGATCAAGGTGGCCGAGGGCCGCACGCTGGGCGACCCCGAGACGGTGCACTACGGCCTGGTGCCGCGCACCAACCGCGGCATCTTCAGCGTCAACGAGCTGCCCGACCTCGCCGAGCGCATCCAGGTCGCGCTGCTCAACGTGCTGGAGGAGCGCGACATCCAGATCCGCGGCTACCGGGTGCGGCTGCCGCTGGACCTGCTGCTGGTGGCCAGCGCCAACCCCGAGGACTACACCAACCGCGGGCGGATCATCACCCCGCTCAAGGACCGCTTCGGCGCCGAGGTGCGCACCCACTACCCGATCGAGCTGGCCGACGAGGTGCGCCTGCTGCACCAGGAGGCGCACACCAGCTGGGTGGGCGGTGGTCAGCTGGAGACGCCGCTCATCCCCGAGCACCTGGTGGAGATCGTCGCGCGCTTCACCCGGCTGGTCCGCGACTCCAACCACGTCGACCAGCGCTCCGGCGTCAGCGCCCGCTTCGCCATCGCCGGGCTGGAGACGGCCGCCGCCTCCGCCGTCCGCCGGGCCGCCGTCGCCGGGGAGACCCGGCCGGTCGCCCGCGTCGTGGACCTGCCGGCCGTCGTCCCGGCCAGCCGCGGCAAGGTGGAGTTCGCCGACTCCGGCTCCGACCCGGACGACGAGCGCGAGCTGGAGGTGCTCGAGCACCTGCTGCGCCAGGCGACCGCGCAGACCTTCCGGGCCCGCTGCGCCGGGCTGGACCTCACCGGCCTGCAGGAGCACTTCACCGGCGGGGAGACCGTCGAGTCCGGCGAGCTGGTGCCGGCCGCGGCCCTGCTCGGTCAGCTCGGCACGATCCCGAAGCTCGCCGAGCTGCTCGGCCGCCTGGGCGTGCCGGAAGGCGAGCAGTCGGCCGAGCAGGCCGCCGCCGCGGTGGAGTTCGCCCTCGAGGGCCTCTACCTGACCCGCCGGCTGGCCAAGGACACCGACGGCCCGCGCACGGTGTACGGGGCCTGACGTGGTGAGGCGGCCCGGGAAGGGCTACCGGTACGGGCGCTGGCGCGGCGGGCCCGACCCGCTCGCCCCGCCCTACGACCTGGGCAGCGCGGTCGACGAGATCGGCGACTCGGTGCTCGGCGGCAGCGGCGTCCGCGAGGCGCTGCGCGAGCTGCTGCGCCGCGGGATGGACGGCCGGCGCGGGCTGGACGAGCTGCGCCGGTCGGTCCGCGAGCGGCTGCGGCAGGCGCGCAACGCGGGCCGGATGGACGGCACCCTGCAGGAGGTCCGCGAGCTGCTCGACCGCGCCGTGGAGGCCGAGCGGCGGGAGCTGTTCCCGGACCCGGACGACATGGCCCGGCTCAAGGAGGCCGAGCTCGACGCGCTGCCCGAGGACACCGCGGGCGCCGTCCGGGCGCTCAAGGAGTACGACTGGCGCTCGGCCGAGGCACGCCAGGCCTACGAGCAGATCCAGGACCTGCTGCGCCGCGAGGTGCTCGACAGCTCCTTCGCCTCGATGAAGCAGGCGCTGGAGAACGCCTCCGCGGGCGACATGCAGGCGGTCAAGGACATGGTGGCCGACCTGTCGCAGCTCATCGACGCGCACAACCGCGGCGAGGACACCGACGAGCAGTTCCGCGACTTCATGGACAAGCACGGGCAGTTCTTCCCGGAGGACCCGCAGTCGGTCGAGGAGCTGATCGACCAGCTGGCCCGCCGGGCGGCCGCCCAGGAGCGGATGATGGCCGGCCTCTCGCCCGAGCAGCGGGCCGAGCTGGCCGACCTGATGGCCCAGACGATGCAGGACATGGGGCTGGCCAGCGAGATGGCGCACCTGCAGGACGCGCTCCGCCAGGCCCGGCCCGACCTGCCGTGGGGGCAGCGCGGGCAGGTGCCCGACGGCGAGCAGTCCCTCGGCATGGGCGACGCCACGAGCGCCGTCGCCGAGCTGGCCGACCTGGAGGCGCTGTCCAACCAGCTCTCCCAGGGCTACGCGGGCGCCTCGCTGGCCGACGTCGACGAGGAGCTGCTCGAGCGGGCGCTGGGCCGGCCCGCCGTCGACGACCTCGGTGCGCTGCGCCAGCTGGAGCGGGAGCTGGAGCGGCAGGGCTACCTCAACCGCTCCGACGGGAAGCTCGAGCTCTCCCCCAAGGCCGTCCGCCGGCTGGGTGCGACCGCGCTGCGCCGGGTGTTCGCCGAGCTCGACGCCACCGGCCGCGGTGAGCACGACGTCGCCGACGCCGGCTCGGCCGGCGAGCTGACCGGGAGCTCGCGGGAATGGCGGTTCGGCGACGAGCAGCCGCTGGACGTCGTCCGCACGGTCCGCAACGCCGTCCTGCGCACCGCCCACGAGCCACGCGCCGACGACGACCGCGCGGTGCACATAGCCGTCGAGGACTTCGAGGTCGTCGAGACCGAACGGCGCACCGGGGCCGCGGTCGCGCTGCTGGTCGACCTCTCCTACTCGATGGCGCTGCGCGGCACGTGGGGCGCGGCGAAGTCGACGGCGATGGCCCTGCACTCGCTGGTGACCACCCGCTTCCCGCAGGACGCCATCCAGATCATCGGCTTCTCCTCCACCGCCCAGGTGCTGCGGCCGGAGACCCTCGCCGAGCTGAGCGTGGACACGCTGCAGGGCACCAACCTGCAGCACGGGCTGATCCTGGCCCGCCGGTTCCTCGCCCGGCACCGGGACGCCGAGCCGGTGGTGCTGGTGGTCACCGACGGCGAGCCGACCGCCCACCTGGAGGACGACGGGACGCCGTTCTTCTGCTGGCCGCCGATGCCGGAGACCATCGCCCGCACCGTCGCCGAGGTGGAGCGGGTGGCCCGGTCCGGGGCGGTGATGAACGTCTTCGCCCTCGACCCGGAGCCCGGGCTGGTGCACTTCGTGCACGACATCACCCAGCGGGCCGGCGGGCGGGTGTTCACCCCCGACAGCGAGCGGCTCGGCGAGTACGTCGTCGCCGACTACCTGCGCACGCGGCGGGGACGCCGGGCCCGCTGAAGGAGGGCCCCTCTGCCCCCCACCGCTCGCACGCTCGCGGCGGGTCCCTGCAGAGGGGCCGTTCCATCACGTCCGAGGTGGCGGACCGGCTGTGCCTAGCTGGAGCTGATCCCCGGGATCCGCCCCGCGCGGAACGCGTCGACGAACAGCCGGAAGTCGTCCTGCGTGCGGCGGGCGTAGGAGTGCGCGAAGTCGACCAGGTCGGCGACGAACTCCTCCCGCCGGCCGCCGACCATCTCGGTGATCGCCTCCTCGGTCTGGAACGGGACCAGGGTGTGGTCGCTGTCGGCGTCCCCGACGCAGTGCACCTTCGCCGTGGCCCGGCCCAGCTGCGCCAGCACCGGGGCGATCTCCTCGGGCTCGGTGAGGTCCTCCCAGTCCAGGTCCAGCTCGTAGGGCGAGAGCTCCTGGACGACGAACCCCACCCCGTCGACCTCGGTGTGACCCAGAAACTGGGAGGCGTTGGCCTGCAGCGCCCGCTGCGACACCGCCGTCCGGTGACCCTCGTGCTCGAAGGCCGCCCGGATCTGCGGGTCGCGGACGACGCGGCTGGGCGCCGGCACGTTGCCCTGCTTGAGCGAGAGGACGACGTCGTTCTCCAGCGCCTGGTCGTAGCCCTCGATCAGCACGTTGTAGGCGGGCAGGCCGGCGCTGCCGATGCCGAAGCCGCCCGTGGCGACGACGTCCTTGACGTCGTAGGCGACGTCGCGGCGCCGGCGGGGCGGGGAGACGGTCCCCCTCCAGCGGTCCAGTGCCGCCAGCACCCGGTCCCGCTCGGCCTCGTCCAGCCGCCGGGTGCGCGGGCCGTCGGCGAAGCGCCGCTGGAAGTCCTCGACGACGGTCATCCGGTCCAGCAGCCGCGACCGGCTGCGCGCGCTGGTCTCGAGGACCACCCGGTGCACGGCGCCCTCGGTGTTCTCGCGGACGAGGGCGAAGGACTTGTCGTCGTCGAGCCGGGTGAAGTGCGCGACCTGGTCGAGGTAGGCGTGCAGGTAGCCGCCGAGCAGCTCGGCGATGACCTCGTCGGAGAACGCCTTGCGCCAGGCCAGCAGGGCGAAGCTCGCCGCGAACCGGCGCAGGTCCCAGCTGACGTGACCGACGTAGGCCTCGTCGAAGTCGTTGACGTCGAAGACGATCCGCCCGGCGCCGTCCATGTACGTGCCGAAGTTCTCCGCGTGCAGGTCCCCCTGGATCCACACCCGGCTGGTGCGCTCGTCGCACCAGCGGTCCTCCAGCTGCGCCATGTCGGCGTAGAAGAGGCAGGCGGTGCCCCGGTAGAAGGCGAACGGGTCGGCCGCCATCTTGCGGAACTTGGTGCGGAAGGCGTCGGCGTCGGCGGTCATCAGCTCGGAGAAGGCGTCGACCAGCACGTCGACGATCTGCTGGGCGCGGTCACCCTGGGTGACCCCTGCGGGGGATTCGGCCACGGAGGGACCGTAGGGGGCGGTTAGCCTGCTGGGACAGGTGTGTTGTCCATCCGAGGGACGGGGTGGCGGTGACTCGAGCGACCACGGCATGGCGGCTGGCCACGGGGGCCGCCTACGGCGGCGGCGGGCTGGGGCTGGCCGGGGCCGGGGTGCTCGCCCTGCTGCGTCAGCAGGCCCGGTCGGCCCGGCGCCACGTCGAGTCGCGCACCGTGAAGGCGGCCCCGCCTCCGGGGGACGGGGTGTACGGCCGCGGGCGCGGCCGGCCGATCGTCCTCGCTGTCCTCGGTGACTCCACCGCGGCCGGCCTCGGCGTCGAGCGCGCCGCCCAGACCCCCGGCGTGCTGCTCGCCGCGGCGCTCGCCGAGCTGGCCGAGCGCCCGGTCCGGCTGGTGCGGCTGGCCGTGTCCGGCGCGAAGTCCTGGCAGCTCGACGAGCAGGTCGACAAGGCCCTCCTGGAGCAGCCCGACGTCGCCCTCGTCATGATCGGCGCGAACGACGTCACCAGCCGCACCGCGCCCGCGGTCTCCGTCCGGCACCTGCGCGACGCCGTCAGCCGGCTCACCGAGGCCGGCACGCAGGTCGTCGTCGGCACCTGCCCGGACCTGGGCACCGTGCGCCCGATCGGCCGGCCGCTGCGCTGGCTGGCCCGCCGGTGGAGCCGGCAGCTGGCCGCCGCGCAGACCATCGCCGTCGTCGAGGCCGGTGGGCGCACCGTGTCGCTGGGCTCGGTGCTCGGGCCGTCCTTCGCCGAGGACCGGGGCCTGTTCAGCGTCGACGAGTTCCACCCCAGCGCGGCCGGCTACGCCGCGGCGGCCGCCGTCCTGCTGCCCTCGATCGCCGACGCCCTCGGCGTCTGGCCGGCCGCGGCCGACCGGGGGCTGCGCAACCTGCGCCGCGACACCGTCCGCCCGGTCGCCCGGGCCGCCGCCCGGGCCGCCGGCCGCACCGGCACCGAGGTCCAGGCGACCGCGGTCCGCGGTCAGGACACCGGGCCGCGGGGTCCGTGGGCCCGGCTGCGCCGGCGCCGGCCGCCGGACATCCCGACGCCGGAGCAGGCGGAGCGCGCCGCGGAGACGACACCCCTCGGCTGACGGTGGAAGGACCCCTACCGGGGAGTAGTTTCGGGGGTGACCCGACGTCCGGCGACCTGTCGTCGGAGCCCCTCATCGTGGAGGACCCATGCCCGAAGCCGTCATCGTCGCGACCACGCGCTCCCCCATCGGCCGCGCGTTCAAGGGCTCGCTCAAGGACCTGCGGCCCGACGACCTCACCGCCACCATCGTGCGCGCGGCCCTCGACAAGGTGCCCGCGCTCGACCCGACCGACATCGACGACCTGATCCTCGGCTGCGGCCTCCCCGGTGGTGAGCAGGGCTTCAACATGGCCCGGGTCGTGAGCGTCCTGCTCGGCATGGACCACCTCCCGGGGACGACGATCACCCGCTACTGCTCCTCCTCGCTGCAGAGCACCCGCATGGCCATGCACGCGATCAAGGCGGGCGAGGGCGACGTCTTCATCTCCGCCGGCGTCGAGATGGTCAGCCGGTTCGTGAAGGGCAACAGCGACTCGCTGCCCGACACGAAGAACCCGGCGTTCGACGACGCCGAGGCGCGGGTGGCCAAGACCGCCGAGAGCGGCGCGGACTCCTGGACCGACCCGCGGCAGAACAGCGAGATGCCGGACGTCTACATCGCGATGGGGCAGACCGCCGAGAACCTGGCGCTGCTCAAGGACGTCTCCCGCCAGGACATGGACGAGTTCGCCGTCCGCAGCCAGAACCTGGCCGAGCAGGCCATCGCCGACGGCTTCTGGGAGCGCGAGATCACCCCGGTCACCACGCCGGACGGCACCGTGGTCAGCACGGACGACGGTCCGCGGCCGGGCACCACGCTGGAGGGCATCTCCGGCCTCAAGCCGGTCTTCCGCCCCGACGGCCGGGTCACCGCGGGCAACGCCTGCCCGCTCAACGACGGCGCCGCCGCGGTCGTGGTCATGAGCGACACCAAGGCCCGCGACCTGGGGCTGACCCCGCTGGCCCGCATCGTCTCCACCGCGGTCACCGGCCTCTCGCCGGAGATCATGGGCTACGGCCCGGTGGACGCCTCCAAGCTCGCGCTGCAGCGCGCCGGGATGAGCATCGGCGACATCGACCTGGTCGAGATCAACGAGGCCTTCGCCGCGCAGGTCATCCCGAGCTACCGCGACCTGGGCATCGACATCGACAAGCTGAACGTGCACGGCGGGGCGATCGCCGTCGGCCACCCCTTCGGCATGACCGGCGCCCGCATCACCGGCACGCTGATCAACGGCCTGCAGACCAAGGACAAGACCTTCGGCCTGGAGACGATGTGTGTCGGTGGCGGCATGGGCATGGCCATGGTGCTGGAGCGCCTCTCCTGAAGAAGGACCCCCTGCCCCCCACCGTGTGAGGACCCCGTCCTCCCCACCCCCTCGCAGGCTCGGGGCGCGGGACCCGAGGCGGGGCCGGAGCCTCGGGACGGGGCCTCGCGGGGGCCCGGCAGGGGGGCCTCGACCGCCGGTCGTCCCCACCAACGACCAGTGGCCCGGCCCCCTCGCGGGGACCGGGCCACTGGTGTGTGGTGCGGTGTCAGATCACTCGCTGCTCTGCAGGTAGGACAGCAGCCGCAGGATCTCCAGGTACAGCCAGACGACCGTGATGAGCAGGCCGAAGGCGATGTACCAGGCGAACTTCGCCGGGGCGCCGCGGCGGATCGCCTCGTCGGCCATGTCGAAGTCGAGCAGCAGCGAGAACGCCGCGACGCCGATCACGACCAGGCTGAAGATGATCGACAGGGTGCCGCCGTCACGCAGGCCCAGGCCGCCGGGGACGAAGAACCCGACCACCAGGTTGACCAGGACCAGCGCCAGGACACCGAACATCGCGCCGACGATCCAGCGGGTCAGCTTGGGGGTGACCCGGATGGCGCCGGTCTTGTAGACGACCAGCATGCCGGCGAAGACACCGAAGGTGCCGACCAGCGCCTGCATCACGATGCCGGGCCAGACCTGGTTGAAGGCCTCGCTGATGGCGCCGAGCGCGATGCCGTACAGGGCGCCGTAGGACAGCGTGGCGACCGGGTTGGCGATCTGCTTGAACGAGATGACCAGGCCGAGCACCAGGGCCACGAGGACCGCGGGCAGGGCCAGACCGAACGCCAGCTCCTGCGGGAGCAGCGCCCAGGTGACGGCGGCCGAGAGGACGGTGACCAGGAAGGAGAGGCCCGTCTTCTGGACGACGTCGTCCATCGTCATGTAGCGGGTGGCCGACGGGGCGTACGGCGACTGCGCGTACGGCGACGGCGCGGCGTACGGGTCCTGCGTCCCGTAGCCGTACTGCGGGGCCCCGTACTGGGGCGCGCCGCCCCACGGGGACTGCTGGCCGTAGCCGGGGCCCGCGTTCTGGAGTCCCCGGCCGAAGACCGGGTTGGAGCTGGGCATCGTCATCTCCTCGAGGTGACCTGGCTGTCGTGGGGCCCACGGTCCTGCACCCCACTCGTCCAGGTCAACGCCTGAGGGGCCCTTCGCGTTCCTGGACGTCTCCCGGACACCCGGACGGGGGGGTGCGCAGACCGCCGGGGCGGGGGCCTCGTTCAGGCGGTGTCACCCCCGTGGGCGTGGTCGTGCCCGCCACCGCCGCCCTCGGCTGCCGGCGGGGGCGGCGTGAGCCGGTACTGGCGGGCCTGCGGGTCGCCCTGGTACGTGCCACCGGGGACCGGCTCGCCGACCACGCCGTTGACCCGCTGGGTGTCGTACGCCAGCGTCAGGACGGCGTAGGCGATGGCGTCGGAGTTCTGGTCGAGCGCCGCGGGGTCGAGGTTGGCGATGTCGTCACCGGCCTGGTGGTAGTTCGGGTCGTACGCCACGCCGGCCTCACCGCCGTAGGCCGCGACCTGGTACTCCTGCTTGAGCTGCTCGGCGCCGGTGAACAGGCCACCGGAGGGGATGCCCGAACCGATGAAGGCCTGGTAGTCGCTGCGGCCGTTGAACTCGGTGCCCTCGTAGAAGAGCCCCTGCTCCTCGTAGAAGTCCTCGAACACGTACTCGATCTGGTCCGAGCCCGCCGGCACCGGCACGCCCTCGGGAGCCGGGAAGGTCGACTGGTCGCCGTCGTAGGTGAGCCGGGCGAAGTTCGGCGAGCCGACCATGTCGAAGTTCAGGTACAGGGCCACGTCCTCGCGCTGCTCGGGGGTCAGCGACGTCACGTAGTGGGTCGAGCCGAGCAGGCGGAGCTCCTCGGCTCCCCACCAGGCGAAGCGCACGGTGTTGGGCAGCTCGGCCTCGGCGAGGTTCTCGGCCACCTCGACGAGGGCCGCGCTGCCGCTGCCGTTGTCGTTGATGCCCGGGCCTGCGGGGACCGAGTCGAGGTGGGCACCGGCCATCACCACGTTGTCCGAGGTGTTCCCGGGCAGTTCGGCGATGACGTTCTCGGTGTCCCGGAACTCGCTCACGGCCTCCACGGCGACGCGGAGGGTGTCCCCGTCGAGGGTCGACCCGAGGGCGTACGGGACGCCGATCGCCGGGATGGTGGCTCCGGGCGCGCCCAGGGTGCCCTGCACCACGTCCGTGCGTCCCTCCTGCCCCTCGTTGAAGACCACGACCGCCGAGGCCCCGGCGGCCTGGGCGTTGGCGACCTTCTGACCGAAGGGACACGTGCCGCGCTGGACGAGCGCGATGTTGCCGGCGGTGAAGCCCTCGAAGTCGGCGGCCTCGCAGCCGCTGGTGCTGCTGTTGACCACCGCCGGTGGCGGGACCACGACATCGACCGCCTGGGCGGTCGCGGTGACGTCGCCCGATGCCGAGTAGGTCATCACGGCGTAGTCGGTGCCCTCGGCGTACGTGGCCCCCTCCGGGGCGACCTGGGCGAAGGCGCTGCTGGTCTGCTGGAAGAACGCGAACTCGAACTGCTGCCGGGTGACCGTCCAGCCGGCGGACTCGAGTCGCTCCTGCACGTAGTCGGCGGAGGCGGTGTACCCGGGCGTCCCCGACGCCCGCGTGCCGGCGTTGGCGTCCGCGATGCCCTGGAACTCCTGCAGGTGCTCCATGACCCCGTCCAGGGTCACGCACTCGGTCAGCTCGGCGACCGTGTCGTTCGTCCGTCCCTCGCACGCCTTGCTGCCGTGCGGCGTCGCGCCGGCCGGGCCGGCGAGGGTGACGGTGCCGGCCAGCGTGAGTGCGCCGGCAGCGCCGAGCGCGACCACACGCGCCCGGCGGGAGTCGGTTCGGGTCATGCAGGGTCCCCCTCCGCTCACGGGCGCCTCGACGCTGGGACACCCGGTGTGACCTGTGTGACTCTCCGTCGGGCGACGACGCACGGTCAAGGCTCGACGCGCGCACCATCGCAGTGGTGCCCCCGGTCGGGTTCGAACCGACACTGGGACCCTTTTAAGGGGCCTGCCTCTGCCAGTTGGGCTACGGGGGCCGCCGAGCACGCCAGCCCGGCGGTCAGCCTGCCCGCAGGGAGCCCGACTGGGCCTTGTCCTCCGCGGAGGGCGGCGGCAACGAGCCGGTCCGGCCGGTGTTCGCCGCCTGGACGAACTCGCGGCGCGGGTCCTGCAGCTGGCCCAGCGAGATGACCTCGCGGCGGAACACCGCGGCCAGCGTCCAGTCGGCGACCACCCGCGCCTTGCGGTTGAAGGTGGGCACCCGGCTGACGTGGTAGGTGCGGTGCATGAACCAGGCCGGCCAGCCCTTGAGCTTCACGCCGTAGACCTGGGCGACGCCCTTGTGCAGGCCCAGGCTCGCCACGGAGCCGGCGTAGGCGTGCCGGTAGGGCTCGGGCTCGCGGCCCTCGAGCGTCGCCACGATGTTGTCGGCCAGCCGCTTGGCCTGCCGGACGGCGTGCTGCGCGTTGGGCGCGGTGGTCGCGCCGGGGGCCTCCTTGGTGAGGTCCGGGACGGCGGCGAGGTCACCGGCCGACCACGCGTCGGGCACCCCGCGCACCTGCAGGGTGGGCTCGCAGACCACCCGCCCGCGCTCGTCCACCGGCAGGTCGGTCTGGGTGAGCATCGGGTTGGGCTTGGTGCCCGCCGTCCACACCAGGGTGTCGCTGGCGAACTCGTCGCCGTCCGACAGCTTCACCACGCACCCGTCGGAGATCGACTCCAGGCGGGTGTTGAGCCGCACGTCCATCCCGCGCGCGGTGAGCTGCTTGACCGTCCAGGCGGCCATGTCCAGGTCGACCTCGGGCAGGATCCGGCCCATCGCCTCGACCAGCACCCAGCGCATGTCGGCCGTCGAGAGCCGCGGGTAGTAGTGGGTGATCGCGTAGCGCGCCATGTCCTCGAGCTCGGCGAAGGCCTCGACCCCCGCGTAGCCGCCGCCGACGAAGGTGAAGGTCAGCGCGCGGCGGCGGACCTCCGGGTCGTCGGTCGAGCTGGCCGCGTCCAGCCGGGCCAGCACGTGGTTGCGCAGGTAGATGGCCTCGCCGACGTTCTTGAAGCCGATGCCGTGCTCGGCCAGCCCCGGGATGGGCAGCGTGCGGGCCACCGAACCGGCGGCCATCACCAGGACGTCGTAGGAGAGCTCGTACGGCTCACCCTCGATCGGCGCGATCCGGGCCCGCTTCTCCGCGTGGTCCAGCCCGGTCACCGCCCCGGTGACCACCCGGCACCGCGGCAGCGTCCGCCGCAGCGGCACGACCACGTGACGCGGCTCCACCGAGCCGGCCGCCGCCTCCGGCAGGAACGGCTGGTAGGTCATGTGCGGCTGCGGGTCGACCACGACGATCTCCGCCCGTCCCCGGGAGAGGCGCTTCTGCAGCCGCAGGGCGGTGTAGAGGCCGACGTAGCCGCCGCCGACGACCAGGACCACGGGTCGCTGTGCCATGGGCCCGAGCCTAGGGCCGGGACCGCACCTCGGGCAGGTCGGCGAGCTCGGTGGCCCGGGTCAGGACGGCGTCCAGCATCGGCTCGGTGAGCTTGCCGGTGAAGGTGTTCTGCTGGCTGACGTGGTAGCTGCCCAGCAGGGTCAGCGGCCCGCGCGGCCCCTCCAGCGACACCTCGACGCCGTGCCCGAACGCCGGCCGCGGCCGTGGCAGCACGTAGCCGGCCTCGGCCAGCACCGGCCACAGCGCCGTCCAGCCGAAACCACCGAGGACGACGGCGACCCGCAGCCGCGGCAGCAGCGCCAGCTCGCGCGCCAGCCAGGGCGAGCAGGTGTCCCGCTCCTCCGGGGTCGGCGCGTTCGCCGGCGGCGCGCAGCGGACCGCGGCGGCGACCCGCACGCCGGTGAGCTCCAGCCCGTCGCCGACGTGGGTGGACGTCGGCTGGTTGGCCAGGCCGGCCCGCCACAGCGCGGCGAAGATCCAGTCGCCGCTGCGGTCGCCGGTGAACACCCGGCCGGTGCGGTTGCCCCCGTGCGCGGCCGGCGCCAGCCCGACGACGGCGATCCGGGCGTCGGCCGGGCCCAGCCCCGGCACCGGCCGGCCCCAGTACTCCTCGTCGCGGAAGGAGGCCCGCTTCACGCGGGCGACCTCCTCCCGCCAGGCCACCAGGCGCGGGCAGGCGCGGCAGCCGGAGACCCGGGCATCGAGGACGGCGAGGTCGCGGGCGCCACGCGCCGAGCGGACGACCCCGGCCGGGCTGCGGGTGACCGGGAAGCCGGCTGCGTCGATTGCCACGGCCACCAGCAGACCACCTGGGCGCGCGCGGGAGCCCCGCGGGGCGGCATGATCGCCGGGTGGCCCGGAAGAGGAAGCAGAAGGCACCGCTGACCTGGAAGCTCCTGGGCACCGGTATGGCCGTCCCCGCGGGGATCGCCGTCCGGAAGCTCAGCGATGCCGCCTGGTACGCCGTGCGTGGCACCCAGCCCCCCAAGAACCCGGCCGCGCCGGGCGTCGGCTGGGGCGAGGCCCTGGCGTGGGCGGCGGTGTCGGGGGTCGCCGTGGCGGCCGGCCGGCTGGTCGCCGCCCGCGGTGCGGCGGCGGCCTACCAGTCGCTGACCGGCAAGCTGCCGCCCGGGCTCAACGAGGGCTCTCCCTGACCGGTCCGCGGGCCAGCTGCAGCGCGATGCCGTCGAGGATGTCGTGCTCGCTGACCACGACGTCGTCGAGCGCGAAGGCGTCCATGAGCACCCGCAGGATGAGCGAGCCGGCGCCGATGACGTCGACCCGGCCCGGGTGCATGACCGGGTACGCGGCGCGCCGCTCCCGCGTGGCGGTGAGCAGCCCGGCGGTCACCGCGCGGACGGCGGACACCGGGATCCGCGAGCCGTGGATGGCCACCGGGTCGTAGACCGGCAGGTCCAGGGCGAGCGCCGCGACGGTGGTGACCGAGCCGGCCAGGCCCACCAGGGTGGCGGCCTCCCCCACCGGGACGACGGCGGCGACGTCGGCCAGCGCGGCGCGGATGTCGGCCTCGGCGCGCTGGACCTCGTCGGCCGAGGGTGGGTCGCCGTGCAGGTGCCGCTCGGTCAGCCGCACGCAGCCGACGTCGACCGAGCGGGCCGCGCGCACCCCGGCCGCGTCGCCGAGCACGAACTCGGTGGAGCCACCGCCGATGTCGACGACCAGGTACGGCGGGCGGGGGCGGGCCTGGCCGTGCGCGGCGACCGCGGCGTCCAGCGAGGCGGTGGCGCCGAGGAAGGACAGCCGCGCCTCCTCGTCGCCGGGGACGACGTCGGGCAGCTGGCCGAGGGTGGCCAGCACCATCGCCTCGAAGTCGGCGCGGTTGGCGGCGTCCCGGCTGGCGCTGGTGGCGACCATGCGGACCGCCGTCGCGCCGAGGTCGCGGGCCTGGGCGGCGTACTGCTCCAGGACGACGCGGGTGCGCTCGATGGCCTCCGCGGCGAGCCGGCCGGTGGCGTCGACGCCCTGGCCCAGCCGGACGACCTCCATCCGGCGCAGCAGGTCGGTGTGCGGTCCCTCGGGGGGGACGTCGGCCACCAGCAGGCGGAGGGAGTTGGTGCCGCAGTCGATCGCGGCGACGCGCGTCATCGGTCGTCCTCCCGGGCGCAGGGGCCGTGGGCCCACCACTCCCCCATCTCGGCCACCGCGCGGTCGCCGACCGGGTTGACCCCCGGCCCGGCGGCAAGCGCGTGCGCGGCCAGGGCGTGCAGGCACTTGACCCGGTCGGGCATGCCGCCGGCGGTGTTGCGGGTCGGCAGCTCGCCGAGGGCGTCGCGCTCGGCCAGGTAGGCCTCGTGGGCGGCGCGGTAACCCGCGGCCAGCTCCGGGTCGGTGCCCAGGTCGGCCTGCCACTCCCGCATCCGGCCGGTGGACTCCAGCCGGCTGGCCGCGGCGCTGGCGCGCGGGCAGGTCAGGTAGTACAGCGTCGGGAACGGGGTGCCGTCCTCCAGCCGCGGGGAGGTCTGCACCACGTCGGGCTGGCCGCACGGGCAGCGGTGCGCGACCGCGCGCAGGGCACGCGGCGGCCGGCCGAGCTGACGGGCCACGACCTCCCGCTCCTCCGGCGTGATCGGTTCGCTCACTCGGTGGGCTCCTCGTCGCCGTCGGCCACCGCGACCGACTGCAGCAGCGCCTCGTACCAGGGCAGGTCGCCGTCCTCGGGCTCCGGCACCGTACCGGCGTCCCCCTCGACGGCCTCGCCGTCCACCACGACGACCAGCCGGTCACCGGGCAGGACGTACGCCAGCCGCTCGCGGGCCTGCCGCGCCTGGTAGTCCGGGTCGGCCTGCCGCTCCAGCTGCTCCTGGAGCTGCTCGGCCCGCTGGTCGAGGGCGGTGCCCTCGGCGGCCAGCCGGGTCAGCTCGGCGCGACCGGCCAGGAACTGGCGCACCGGGCCGGCCAGGGTGAGCAGCAGCACCAGCACCAGTCCGGCCAGCAGCACCGCGCGGCCGGTGACCAGCGGACGCCGGGGCGCACCGCCGGCCGGCGCCGTCCGCGGCGAGCGGCGGACGGCCCGCTTCGGCTCCGGCCGGCTGCCCGCACCCGAGCGGGAGCCGGCCGGTACCGGGCGGGACGCCGCCCCTGACAGCGGGCGTCCGGTGGCGCGCCGTCGTCCGGACGGCGCCGCGCCCGACCCGCCGCGGCGGCCGCGCGCCGCGCTCATGGGCGGGCGCGACCGGTCACTCGCCGGCCGCCGCGCCCAACCGCGGGAAGGCGGCCGCACCGGCGTAGCGGGCGGCGTCGTCCAGCTCCTCCTCGATGCGCAGCAGCTGGTTGTACTTGGCGACGCGCTCGCTGCGGGCCGGCGCACCGGTCTTGATCTGCCCGCAGTCGGTGGCGACGGCGAGGTCGGCGATCGTGGTGTCCTCGGTCTCGCCGGAGCGGTGGCTCATCATGCAGCGGTAGCCGCTGCGGTGGGCCAGGTTGACCGCGTCGAGGGTCTCGGTGAGCGTGCCGATCTGGTTGACCTTCACGAGCAGCGCGTTGGCGGCGTCCCGGCTGATGCCGTCGGCCAGCCGCGCCGGGTTGGTGACGAACAGGTCGTCGCCGACGAGCTGCACGCGGTCGCCGAGCGCGGCGGTCAGCGCGATCCAGCCGTCCCAGTCCTCCTCGGACAGCGGGTCCTCGATGGACACGATCGGGTAGGCGTCGACCAGGCCGCGGTAGTAGTCGATGAGGTACTCCGCCGAGCGGCTCTGGCCCTCGAAGTCGTAGCCGCCGTCGGCGTGGAACTCGGTGGCGGCCACGTCGAGTGCGAACGCGATGTCGCGGCCGAGCGTGTAGCCGGACTTCTCGACGGCCTCGGCGATGAGGTCGAGCGCGTCGCGGTTGCTGGGCAGGTCGGGGGCGAAGCCGCCCTCGTCGCCCAGGCCGGTCGACAGGCGGCGACCCTTCAGCACCGACTTCAGGGCGTGGTAGGTCTCGGTGCCCATGGCCAGCGCCTCGGCGAAGGTCGGCGCGCCGATCGGGGCGATCATGAACTCCTGCACGTCGACGTTGCTGTCGGCGTGGGCGCCGCCGTTGAGGATGTTCATCATCGGTACCGGCAGCAGGTGGGCGGAGGGCCCGCCGACGTAGCGGAACAGCGGCAGCCCGGCGGACTCGGCGGCGGCCTTGGCCACCGCGAGGCTCACGCCGAGGATCGCGTTGGCGCCCAGGCGCTCCTTGTTCGGCGTCCCGTCGAGGTCGAGCAGCCGCTGGTCGACCAGGCGCTGCTCGCTGGCGTCGTAGCCGACCAGCTCGGGGCCGATGACGTCGAGCACGTTGTCGACGGCCTTGGTCACGCCCTTGCCGGCGTAGCGCTCGCCGCCGTCCCGCAGCTCCACCGCCTCGAAGGCGCCGGTGGAGGCGCCGCTGGGCACGGCGGCCCGCGTGATCGTCCCGTCGTCGAGGGCGACCTCGACCTCCACGGTGGGGTTTCCGCGCGAGTCGAGGATCTCCCGCGCGCCTACGGCGTCGATGCTGGGCACGGGAGCAGCCTAGCCAGCCCGCGACGTTCCGGCGGGGTGCCCCGCTACCCCGCCGACCGCTCGGCCGCCTCGGCGTCGAGCTCCCCGGCGTAGCGGCGGACCGCCTCGCGCAGCGCGTCCTCGACGTCCCAGCCGCGCTGCTCGGCGGCGGCGACGACGGCCAGCAGCCGCTCCCCCAGCTCCTCGGGGCTGGCCGAGCCGAGCTCCGCGGGCTCGGGGGTGGTCAGGCCGGCGCGGGCCGCACGGCGCACCAGCGCCGCACCCCACGAGGCGGCGGGCTGCGACCGCGAGACGCCCTCGGTCGGCGAGCGCCGCTGCTTCTCGGCCTTCTTGATCTCCTCCCAGCCCGCCTCGACCTGCGCCACGTCGCGCGGGCCGGCGTCGCCGAACACGTGCGGGTGCCGCCGGACGAGCTTGTCGACGAGGTCGCCGGCGACGTCGTCCACGTCGAAGCGCCGGCCGGGTGGCGCATCCGCGGCGACCCGCGCGTGGAAGACCACCTGCAGCAGCACGTCGCCGAGCTCCTCCCGCATGCCGGCCGGGTCGTCGTCGACGATCGCGTCGTAGGCCTCGTGTGCCTCCTCGAGCAGGTAGCCGCGCAGCGAGGCGTGCGTCTGCTCGGCGTCCCACGGGCAGCCGCCGGGCGAGCGCAGCACGTCCATCACCCGGACCACGTCGAGCAGCCGGCCGCCGGGCAGCGGCGGGGCGTCGACGACCTCCCCGGCGTCCACCTCGACCCCTGCCGGGACGAGGGCGACGACGCTGTCGGGGCGGGCGGCGGCGGCCGCGGCGTCGGGGACGTCGTCCACCGCCCAGCCCTCGGCGCGCAGCGCGTCGGCGGTCGCGACGGCGCCGGGCAGCGCGACCACCGGCCGGCCGCTGGCGACCGCCCGCCAGGCCGCGGGGGCGAGCAGGCCCGGGAGGGCGGGGTGGACGACGACGGCGAGCGCGACGGGCACCCGGTCAGTCTCCGGCAGCCGCCGGCGCGGTGCCGCCCGCCTCCTCCAGGAGGTCGACGACCCCGTCGTCGGTCGGGACGACCGCGCCGTCCTCGATGGCGCCGTAGCGCGGGTTCACGGTGACGTCGATGCCGGCGCGGACGTCGGCGACCAGCTCCTGGGCTGCGGCGTCGGCGTCGGCCAGGGCGGCCTCCTCCAGGTCGGGGCGGGCCTCCTCGAAGCTCGGCACGGCCGGCTCGCCGACGAAGACCACCAGGACGCCGGGCAGCTCGGGCACGGTGAGCGAGGTGGCCGAGTTGGGCGCGGCGCTGCCCACCACGTCGGCCAGCGGGGCCGGCACGTCCGCGGGCGCGCGGGTCGTCACCTCGGGCAGCGTCGCCTGTCCGGGGTACTGCGCGGCGATCGCCGGGTAGGCGCCCGGGTCGGCGTTCAGCGCGGCGACCGCGGCGTCGGCGGCGGCCTGGTCGGGGACGTTGACGTAGCCCAGCCGGACCTGCGCGAGCGACGGCGCCTGCTGCTCGTACGCCGCGCGCAGCTCCTCCTCGCCCAGCTCGCCGGCCAGCCCCTGGGACTCGGCGACCCGCTGGCGCACCAGCTGCTGGCGGACGGTCTCGAAGACGTCGGCCCGCGCGACGCCCTGGGCGGCGGCCTGCGCGTAGACGGCCTCCGGGTCCTCGCCGGCGAGCAGCTCGTCGAGGCGCGCCTGCACCTCGGCGTCGTCCACCGTGACGCCGTAGCGCTGCGCGACCCGCTCGTAGAGCTCGGCCGTGACCAGCCGGGTGAGGACCAGCCGGGTGAACTCGTCCTCCCGTCCTGTGGCGGCCTGGGCCAGGGCCGGGTCCTCCAGGCGGGTGTCGACCGCCGTCTGCAGCTCGTCGACGGTCACCTGCTCGTTGCCGACGTAGGCGGCCACGCTCGGGTCGCTGCGGCAGCCGGCCACCCCGGCCAGCGCGACCAGGCCCACGGCCAGCGATGCGGTCAGGCGACGCGTCTGCACCGACCGAGCGTGCCACACCGGCTGTGACCCACGGCGCAGACGCCAGTGGCTCAGCTCGCCTTCGCGACCGGCTGCTCGAGCAGTGCGGCGAGCAGCGAGTGCAGGTGGTCCAGCAGGGCGACGTCCCGCAGCGGCGTGCGCCGGTCGGGGCCGACCGGCACCTTGAGCGAGATGGTGTCGACGGCGGACTTGTAGGTCGCGCCGTCGGCCAGCCGGGCCAGCCGCATCTGCTTGGACTCCGGCAGCGGGACCGGTGAGATCCGGATCGCCCGGCCCTGCATCGACACCTCGGTGATCCCCCACCGCCGGACGGCGGCCCGGAAGCGCGCCACGGCCAGCAGGTTGAGCACCGGTGCCGGCGGGGCGCCGTAGCGGTCGGTGAGCTCGTCGAGCACGGCCTGCGCCTGCTCGTCGGACTGCACCGAGGCCACCTTGCGGTAGGCCTCCATCCGCAGCCGCTCGCCGGGCACGTAGTCGTGCGGCAGGTGCGCGTCGACCGGGAGGTCCACCCGGACGTCGGCCGGCTCGGCCGGGGCCTCCTCGCCGGACAGCTGCGCCCGGTAGTCGGTGACCGCCTCGCCGACCAGCCGGACGTAGAGGTCGAAGCCGACCCCGGCGATGTGCCCGGACTGCTCGCCGCCGAGCAGGTTCCCCGACCCCCGGATCTCCAGGTCCTTCATCGCCACCGCCATGCCGGCACCGAGGTCGGTGTTGTGCGCGATGGTCGTCAGCCGGTCCACCGAGGTCTCGGTGAGCGGCCGCGAGGGGTCGTAGGTGAAGTACGCGTAGGCCCGCTCCCGCCCACGACCGACGCGGCCGCGGATCTGGTGCAGCTGGGAGAGGCCGAAGGTGTCGGCCCGGTCGACGATCAGGGTGTTGGCGTTCGGGATGTCCAGGCCGGACTCGACGATCGTCGTGGCGACCAGGACGTCGTACTCCTTCTCCCAGAAGCCGACCATGATCCGCTCGAGCTCGTGCTCCTTCATCTGCCCGTGGCCGACGGCGACGCGGGCCTCGGGCACCAGGGCGCGGATCTTGGCCGCGGCCTTGTCGATGGACTGCACCCGGTTGTGGATGACGAAGACCTGCCCGTCGCGCAGCAGCTCCCGGCGGATCGCCGCGGCCATCTGCTTGTCGTCCCAGGCGCCCACGTAGGTGAGCACCGGGTGCCGCTCCTCGGGCGGGGTGAGGATCGTCGACATCTCGCGGATGCCGGTCAGCGACATCTCCAGGGTGCGCGGGATCGGGGTGGCCGACATCGACAGGACGTCGACCGCCGTCCGCATGGTCTTCAGGTACTCCTTGTGCTCGACGCCGAAGCGCTGCTCCTCGTCGACGATGACCAGGCCGAGGTCCTTGAAGCGGGTGGTCGGCTGCAGCAGCCGGTGGGTGCCGACCAGCACGTCGACCTCCCCGGCGGCCAGCTGCCGCAGCGTCTCGGCGCTCTCGGCGTCGGACTGGAACCGGGAGAGCACCTTCACGGTCACCGGGAACTGGGCGAACCGCTCGGAGAAGGTCTTGAAGTGCTGGTTGGCCAGCAGCGTCGTCGGCACCAGGACGGCGACCTGCTTGCCGTCCTGCACCGCCTTGAAGGCCGCCCGCACGGCGATCTCGGTCTTCCCGTAGCCGACGTCGCCGCAGATGATCCGGTCCATCGGGACCGGGTTCTGCATGTCGGTCTTGACCTCGTCGATAGCGGCGAGCTGGTCGGGGGTCTCCTGGAACGGGAAGGCGTCCTCGAGCTCGCGCTGCCAGACGGTGTCCGGGCCGAACGCGTGCCCCTTGGTGGCCATGCGCGCCGAGTACAGCCGGATGAGCTCCGCGGCGATCTGCTTGACCGCCTTGCGCGCCTGGCCCTTGGTCTTCTGCCAGTCCGCGCCGCCGAGCTTGGACAGCGCCGGGGCCTCGCCGCCGACGTAGCGGGTGAGCTGGTCGAGGGCGTCGGTGGGCACGAAGAGGCGGTCCGGCGGCTGGTTCCGCTTGCTGGGCGCGTACTCGACGATGAGGTAGTCGCGCTGCCCGCCGTTGACGGTGCGGCTGACCATCTCGATGTAGCGGCCGATGCCGTGGTGCTCGTGGACGACGAGGTCGCCGGGTTGCAGCTGCACCAGGTCGACGGCGTTGCGGCGGCGCGCGGGCATCTTCACCGCGTCGCGCATCGTCGTCCCGCGCTGCCCGGTGAGGTCGTGCTCGGTGAGCAGCGCCAGCCCCACACCGGGGAAGGCGAATCCCGTCTCCAGGTTGCCCTGGGTGACGTGGGTCAGCCGCGACTCGGGCGCCGTCGCGATGTCCGGCACGAGCCTCGCGCCGAGGTCGGCCTCGGTGAACTGGTCGGCGGCGCGCTGCGCGGGCCCGGGACCGGCGAAGGTGACCACGACCCGCCAGCCGTCGCGGGACCAGGCCCGCAGCTGCTCGACCGCCCGCGGGACGTCGCCGGCGAAGCGCTCGACCGTGGTCGCGTCGAGGGTGACGTGGGTGTCGTCGTCCTCGGTCTGCAGGGTGAAGGCACCGGTGCTCCACCACGGCAGGCCGCGGCCGCGGGCGGCGGCCTCGACGTCCTCCAGCGTCCGGAACGACGAGGCACCCAGGTCCAACGGGGCCTCGCCGGCCTCGGCGGCGGTGGCCCACGAGGCGGCGAGGAACTCCTCCGCGGTGCGCACCAGGTCCGCGGCGCGGCTGCGCACCCGCTCGGGGTCGCAGACCAGCACGTGGGTGCCGGCTGGCACCAGGTCGGTGAGGAGCTGCAGCTCCCCCTCGATCAGGGCGGGGGTCAGCGACTCCATGCCCTCGACGGCGATGCCCTCGGCGAGCTTGCCGAGGATGTCGAGCAGGCCCGGGTGCTCCGCGGCCAGCTCGGCCGCGCGGGCCCGCACCTCGTCGGTCAGCAGCAGCTCGCGGCACGGCGGGGCCCACAGCCGCTCCGGGCGCTCGTCGAGCGAGCGCTGGTCGGCGGCGGAGAAGTAGCGCAGCTCGTCGACCTCGTCGCCCCAGAACTCCACCCGGACCGGGTGCGGCTCGGTGGGCGGGAAGACGTCGAGCAGGCCCCCGCGGACGGCGAACTCGCCGCGCTTCTCCACCAGCTCCACGCGGGTGTAGGCGGCATCGGCCAGGGCACGCGCGACGTCGTCCAGCTCGGCGGTGTCACCGGGCCTCAGCTCCACCGGCACCAGGTCGCCGAGCCCGGGGGCCAGCGGCTGCAGCACGCTGCGCACCGGCGCGACCAGGACGTCGACCGCCCCGTTGGCGCCGGGGTGGGTCAGGTCGCGCAGCACCGCGAGCCGGCGGCCGACGGTGTCCGCGCGCGGGGAGAGCCGCTCGTGCGGCAGCGTCTCCCAGGCGGGGAAGACCTCGGTGCGCCGGTCGGGCAGGAAGCAGCGCAGCTGGTCGGCGACGGCGTCGGCGTCCCGCTCCCCGGCCGTGACGACGAGGACGGGCACGCCGGCACCGCCGCTCCGTCCCGCGCCGCGCCCGCCCCCGGCGAGCGCCGCGGCCACCAGCGGCTGCACGGACGGCGGCGCGGTGACCGCCAGGTCCGCGTTGCCGGCGGCGGCCACGACACGGGCCACCCCGGGGTCGGTGAGGACGACGTCGAGCACGCCGCGGAGGGTCACGAAGGGGTCTCCTGAGGTCGGGTGGCCACGCACGACGCGCCGGGTGCGCAGGGGGCCGGACCCCCAGGTTAGTCCCGCCGCGACCGCCCCGCCGCCGCCGTCGGGCGCCCCCCCGATGGGGTGACCGGCCCGGCCGGACCCGGGTCCCGGGCGCCTCGCGGACCTACCGTGCGCTGCGGAGATCCGGACGAACGGCGGGGGACACAGGCATGGAACTGCGGGACTACGGGGTGGCGCTGCGCCGTCACTGGCGGGCCGGCGTGGGCGTGGCACTGGCCTGCCTGCTCGCCGCGGTCGTCGTCGTGCTGGCCACGCCGGTCACCTACCGGGCCACCGCGCAGGTGTTCGTCGCCAGCACCGGCGAGGGCACCAGCGGCTCGCAGTTCGTCAACCAGCGCGTCACCAGCTACCCCGACGTGGCCCGCAGCCGCGCCGTCCTGGACCCGGTGATCCAGCGCCTCGGCCTGGACGAGTCCTTCGCCGACCTGCGGGAGCGCGTCGAGGCGACCAACCCGCTGGAGACCTCGCAGATCGACATCGCCGTCACCGGCCGGGACGCCGCCGAGGCCGCCCGCGTGGCCGACGCCGTCGCCGAGGAGTTCGGCACCGTCGTCGAGCAGCTCGAGCGGCCCGCCGGCGCCGCCTCGCCGGTCGACCTCACCGTCACCAACCCCGCCACCGTGCCGACGTCCCCGGCCTCGCCGCAGACCGGCCTGCTGCTCGCGCTCGGACTGGTCGTCGGGCTGGCGCTCGGCGCAGCGGCCGCGGTCGTCCGCGCCCGGCTGGACAGCCGGCTGCACACCGCCGAGGACGTCCGCGCGGCCTGGACCGGGGCGGACGACGTCCCGGTGGTGGCCCGCCCGTCCGGCCGCGCCCGGCGCAGCGCGCTGGCCGGCGAGCCGGTGGCCGTCCTGGCGCGGCGGCTGGAGGGCCTGGCCGAGGACCGGCCGGTGTCGGTCGCCCTCGTCTCCCCCTCCCCCGACCTGGTGCCGTGGTCGCTGGTCGAGGAGCTGGCCGTGCGGCTGCGCGCCGCCGGCCTCACGACCGCGGTCGTGGACCCGGCCGGGAACGACACCGGCGACGCGCCGGCCCGCGTCCGGCTGTCGGTGGTCTCCCCGCTGCTCGCGCTGCACGACTGGCGCCGGCTGGCCCCCACCACCGACGTGGTCGTCGCCGTCGGCCGGGCGAGGGCGCAGCGGGCCGACCTCGCCGAGCTCGGCACGATCCTGACCGGCGCCGGCCTCCGGCCGCTCGCGCTGGTGCTCACCCGCATCCGCCCCGGCGGGGCCACCCCGCCGCGGGTCACCCGCCCCGAGGCGACGCCGGCCCGCCCGGCCGCCCCGGTGCCCACGCCGCGCTGAGCCCGTGACCGCCCTCGCCCCCCTTGCGCCCGGCCCGGCTCCCGCCCCGCCGGCCGACGCGCGCCGTCCGGGCGTGCTGGCGGTCGCGCTGCTGCTCGTCGTCGTGACGGTCGGCTGGCGGCGCGGCGAGTACTTCACCGGCTCGTTGGACCCGGTCGTCCTCGCCAAGGCCGGCCTGAGCGCGCTCGCGCTGGCCGGGGCCTTCCTCCTGGCGTCGTCCGGTCCGCGGCGGCGGGTCGGCACGGCCTGGCTGTGGTGGCTCGGCGTCGTCCTCGGCTGCTCGGTGTTCGGCGCGCTGACCAGCGGAGACCTCGCCGCGGGCGGCACGGTCGCCGTCCGCGTGGCCGTGCTGGGCGCGACGGTGCACCTGCTGCTGCGGGCCGCGCCGGGCCTGCAGGTCATCACCAGCCTGGCCGTCGCGTGCGGCGCGGTGGCCGCCGTCGCCGCGGTCACCGGGCTGCCCACCCTCGCCGAGGGCCGGCTGGCCGGCGGGGTGCCGGCGCTGAGCCCCAACGAGCTGTCGCTGCTGGCCGGGGTCGTCGTGCTCGTCCTGGCCTGGCGGACCGTGCTCGGTCGGGCCGGCTGGACCGACGCCGTCACGGGCGCGGCCTTCCTCGGCGTCATCTGGGCCACCGAGTCGCGGACCGGCTTGCTCATGCTGCTCGTCGCGCTGGCGGTCATGGCCCTGTACCTGCGCCGTCCCCCGGTCGGGCTGGTGGTCGGCGGGCTGCTGCTCGGCGCGCTCGCGGTGGTCGGGGCGGCCGCGACGGGCGTCGTCAGCGCCTTCGTCACCCGCGACGGGGACGGCGTGGGCACGCTGGAGTCGCGCTTCATCGCCTGGCGGGCCGCGCTGGACCTGCCGCAGTCGGCCTGGCAGGAGGTCTTCGGCGGCGGCATGGCGCTCAAGGTCATCCCGATCAAGGGCCAGTGGTGGGACGAGCAGCCGCTGGACAGCAGCTGGGTCTCGCTGCTCGTGCAGGCCGGCGCCCTGGGGCTGGCGGTCGGCCTCGGCTGGGTGCTGTGGGCGCTGCGCGGCGCGGCCCGGACGCCCCGGCCGGTGCGGGTGCTCTTCCTCGGCCTGCTGGTCTTCGTGGTCGGCCGCAGCACCGTGGAGAGCGGGATGTTCGACGCGACCCCTGCCTACCTGCTGCTCGCCGCGGTCTCCGCGCTGGCCGAGCGCGGATCGGCCGACCGGCTGGCCGCCGAGGCCGAGGCGCTGCCCGACTGAGGCGGGACCTCAGCCGAAGTCGGGCTGGGTCAGCGTGAACCGGGCCTCCACCGCGGCGTGCACGGTCTGCGGCACCGGCTCGACGTCGAAGGCGGCCGCCTCCTGCCGGGCCCCGCTGAGGAAGGCGGCCGGCGCGACGGGGACGGGGCCGCCGGACAGGCCGGTGTCGGCGATCTCCACCAGGCCGGTCAGCCGGGACCCGGCCGCCGCGGCGTACTCCTCGGCCCGCCGGCGCGCGTCGCGGACGGCCTCCGTGCGCGCCCGCCGGTGCACCTCGCTGTCGGGCCGCAGCGCCCACTCCGGGCCGGTCAGCTCGACCATGTCCCGGTCGGCCAGCCGCAGCAGCAGGTCGCCGAGCACCTCCGGGTCGACGACCACCACGGTGAGCTGCTGGCCGGCGACGTAGCCGGTCACCCGCTCCCTCGGCCGACCGTCGCGGAACTGCGGCCGCACGCGCAGCGGCGACGCCGCGACCGACTCGACGGCCGCGCCGCACGCGTCCAGCGTGGCCCGCACCTCCTCGACCCGACGGGCCAGGTCGCGCAGCGCGGTGGCCCGGTCGGCGGAGCGGGCACCCACGGCCACCCGGACCCGCGCCAGCTCGGGCGGCACCTCCGCCGTCCACTCACCGCGGACGGCGACGGTCGGGGCGGCGGGCGGGGTGCTCATGGCCGCCGACCGTGCCGTGCGACGCCGCGCGCCGCAACGGTCGTCCGGCGCGGTCCCTCGCCGCGGTGCTCCCGCGGGCGGTGTCAGGCGGGGACGGCGACCGCGGTGGGAGTGCTCAGGCGCGTCATCGGCACGACGACCCGCTGCCGGACGGCGACCGCGGCCAGGACCGGGCCGAGCGCCAGGGCCAGCGGCGTCCAGGCCACCGCGCCGGGCGCGAGCAGGACCAGCACGGCGACGGCGCCCAGCGCGCCGAACTCCAGCGCGCGCAGCGCCAGCACCCGGCGCTGGCCGCCGTGCACCGAGGCCAGCGAGGAGTACGGCAGCAGCACGGCGCCCGCGACGGCGTAGACCGACCACCCCGCGACGGCGGCCGCGGGCACCGCGTAGTCCCCGCCGGTGAGCGCCGGACCCAGCCACGGCAGCAGGAGCAGCCCGGCTCCCCCGACCGCAGCGACTCCCGCGGCCAGGCCCGCCGCGGCGCGGTCGGCCACGCGCAGGCTCTCGGCCACCGGCCGGGCCCGCAGGCCGACGAAGTGCGGCAGCAGGAACGAGCCGATGCCGGCGAGCAGGGTCAGGGTCGGGGCGGTGTAGACCCGCGCGGCCTCTAGCGGCCCGTACGCGGCGGTCCCGGCCGCCGCGACGACGAGCACCCGCAGCAGGGTCAGGGAGCCGGGCCGGACGGTCTGGGCGGCGGCCCGCCAGACGCCGAAGGAGGCCACGCCGCGCAGGTCGGGACGGCGCCACGGGCCGCGCGGCCGCTCGTCGGCCGGCACCCGCGCCCACGCCACGGCCGCGGCCGCCGTCTGGCCCACCAGCAGCGCCACCACGAAGGAGGCGAGGGTGACCCCGCCGGTCAGCCCGGCGACGCCCAGCGCCGCGAGCGCCCCGGCGAGGCTGGTGAGGTCGACCGCCGGCAGCGCGCGGTACCGGCCGGTGGCCATGAGCAGCCGGCGCAGCGTGTCCTCGACGACGAACGCGGCGCAGGCCGGGCCGAGCAGCAACCCGGCCCACACCGGCACCAGCCCGCTGAGCAGCGCGGCGGCCGCGCCGACCAGGCCCACGCCGGTCGACACCAGCGCCGTCCACACGTGCAGGCCGGCGCGGGTGCGGCGGTCGGCGCGGTCCAGCACGGTCAGCGAGTCGCCGACCAGGCCGCTGCAGACCGCCGTCCCCAGGACCAGCGCGCCGTAGACGAGGGCGAAGACGGCCAGGCCGCCGGCGCCGAGCAGCCGCGCGGCGGCCACCTGCAGCGCCAGCCCGGCCAGCGCCTGGGTGCCCTGCCCCAGCACCGCCGCGGTCGCGCGGCGGCCCAGCAGGCGGGCGAGCCTCCCCCGCACGGCTCAGTCCCGCGACGAGGCGGACCGCAGCCGCAGCGCGTGCCGGGCCAGCCGGGCGACGACGTGCGCCCGGGTGTCGCGCGGGCTGACGTAGCAGCGCGGCAGGGTGACCCGGTCGCCGGGCTGGTAGTCACCGGTGACGCAGGCGTTGTCGTAGCCCGCGGCCCGGACGGCGTCGGCCGCGGCGTCGTCGTAGGAGCCGTAGGGGTAGCAGAAGCTGGCCACCTCGGCCTGCAGCACGTCCTCCAGCACCCGGCGGCTCTCGCCCACCTCGGCGGCGAGGACGTCCGGGCCGGCGCCGGCCAGCCGGGCGTGGGTCATCGTGTGGCTGCCGACCTCCTGGCCGGCCGCGGCGACGGCGCGCACCTGGTCGGCGGTCATGATGTCGAACCGCGGACCGGTGTCCCACTCGTTCTGCCCGCCCATGCGGCCGACGACGACGTAGACGGTGCCGGTCATCCCGTGGCGCTGCAGCACCGGGACCGCGTGGTCGAGGAAGTCGGTGTAGCCGTCGTCGAAGGTGAGCCCGACCAGACCGGCGGCCTCGCCGCGGTCGGCGGCGCGCACCAGCTCGGTGAGCGAGACGCCGCGCAGGCCCAGCCGGCGCAGCAGCCGCAGGTGGCCGTCCAGCCGGTCGGGGTGGACCCGCAGCCGGTGTGGGTCGGGCTCGGCCGACGGGCTGATCGAGTGGTACATGAGCACGGGCGGGAGCGGCAGCCGCACCCGCGCGGCGGTCGTCGCGGTCACCGGGCGACGCCGGCCTCGACGGCCGCGGGGACCTCGAGGGCCGCGAGCGCACGCCGCAGCGCGGTGCTCGAGGTGTGCATCGTGTAGGGGAAGTAGCGGATCTCCACGCCGACGGCGGCGAAGTCGCGCTCGAGCGCGATCCCCTTGGGGGTGCCCCGCCAGTCGTCGCCCTTGAACAGGACGTCGAAGCGGACCTCGCGCCAGGTGTCGAGCTTGTCCGGGACGACCTCGGCGTGCACGTCGTCCACGCAGCGGATGCTGCGGACGATCTCCATCCGCTCGGCGAGCGGGACGACCGGCAGCCGGCCCTTGGTCTGCAGCAGCACCTCGTCGGCCACCACGCCGGCGATCAGCCGGTCAGAGTGCGCCGCCGCGTGCTTGAGGATGTTCAGGTGCCCGATGTGGAACAGGTCGTAGGCACCGGGCGCATAGCCGATCACTGGCACGTCTGGATTCCCCCCGTGGACGATGAGTGCAGCAGCGAGTCCACCAGCCCCGGTGACTGACCGTCATCACCCGAAGGGGTCCCGTCACCCGATCGAGGCCGTGACCAGGACCTCAGCCCGCCAGCCCGATCACCGCGGGTCACCGGTGCGCGCTGGCGAGCGGGGTGGCCGGCGCGGCGTCCGGAGCGGCCACCGCGGCGACCAGCTCGTCGCGGTAGCGCTCGGGGGCGTGCCGGCGGCGGGCCTCGGCGGCGTCGGCGAGCGCCGCCGTCCGCGTCGCGGACCAGTCCGCGGTCAGCCGCTGGACGGCGTCGGCCCACTCCCCCGGCCGGCCGGCGTCCACCGCCTCGACGGCGGCGTAGCCGGCCGCGGCCTCGCGCAGCCCGCTGTGCGCGCTGACCACCAGCGGCCGGGCGGCGAGCAGCGCCTCGACGGCGGTGTTGCCGAACGACTCGTCGCCCACCGAGGGCACCAGCACGACGTCGGCGGCGGCCAGGTGCGGCCAGACGTCGGCGGAGAACCCGGCGAAGTCGACCCGGTCGGCCAGGCCGGCCCCCTCCACCGTGCCGCGCAGTTCCGCCTCGAACCACTCGTAGCCCTCGAAGACCGAGCCGACCAGGGTCAGCCGGGCGTCGACGCCGCGGGCCAGCAGCTGCTGCAGCGTCGCGACGGCGACCTGCGGCCCCTTCCGCGGGGAGAGCCGGCCGACGTAGAGCAGCCGCAGCGGGCCGGTCAGCTCGGCGCGCGCGGGCACCGGGTCCGCCGGGCCGCGGACGGCGTTGTGCACGACGGTGCTGCGCCGGCGCAGCCGCGGCGCGACCCCGGCGAGCACGTCGAGGGTGAACCGGCTGTTGGCCACCACCCGGTCGGCCAGCGCCGGGCACAGCGCCATCCCGAGCCGCAGCAGCCGCGGCGCGGACTGCTCGGCCTCGTGCACGTGGCACACCGACCGGCGGCCGGCCAGCCGCGCGAGCAGCGGCCACGACGGGAGGGTGAGGGTGTTGACGTAGACACCCGCGACCCCGTGCCGGCGCAGCAGCCGCAGCGCCGGCAGGGTGCCGCGCACGGCGTTCGCGAGCAGCCGCACCGCTCCCCGGGGCCGCAGCGCGGCATTGCGCAGGACCGGCATCGGGCACGTCTCCACCCGCACCCCCCGGGCCGTCAGCTCGCCGACCAGCGGACCGGGCCCGGGGACGGCGACCGTGACGGTGAACCGGGAGGCCAGCGCGGTGGCCGACTCCAGCAGCACCCGATCGGCGCCGTACAGCTCGGCGCCCGGGTGGACGACCAGCAGCGGCGGCCGGGGCGCCGCGGTGGGCTCGGACGGGACACGGGGGGCGGGGACGCTCACCGGGTCAGGCCACCGGGCCGGTGAACTGCAGCAGCGGCGCGCCGGCCTCGTAGCCGACCTCGATCGTCACCTGGTCGCGCGCGTCGGCGGGAACGGTGAAGACGTACACGCCCTCGGCGGACTGCCCGGGCTCGACCATCGTGGCGAACGGGCGCCGCGACGGGTCGTCCAGCGGTGAGGCCGGCGTGCGGTCCGGGCCGTAGGCGAGGTTCACCGCGACGCCGCCGAGCGCGACCGGTTCGGCCGTGCCGTTCCGGACCCGCACGGTGACCCGCAGCGCGGGGCCGGCGATGTTGCCCGGGCCGACCGCGGTGCCCTCGATCCCCTCGATGGCCGGCAGCGTCACGACGACGCCGTCGCCGACCGCGCCCTCGGCGTCCAGCGGCACTCCGGGCAGGGTCGGCGGCGCCTCGTCGACGTCCTCGGTGGGGCCGGTGGGCTCCGGCGTCGGCAGCTGCGGGACGACGGCCGGCGCGGTGGTGGCCGCGGGGGCCTCCGTGGGCGTGGCCGTCGCGGCCGCGGGCGCGCCCGTCTCCCCCCCGTCGTCGCCGAGGACGACCACACCGAGGCCGACCAGGACGGCCAGCAGTGCGGCGACGGCCGCGCCGAGCACCAGCCGACGGCGCCGGGCCGGGCGCGGAGGGGACGCGGGCGTCCCCGGAACGGTGCTCATCGCGGCAGCCTGCCCATCTCGCGGAACCACTTGACCGAGGCGAGGGCGAGGAAGCCGGCCGCCGCCAGGAAGAGGACGGTGTAGGTCGGGACGAACAGCGCGGGCGCCCCGAAGAGGACGAAGACGCAGGCCAGCAGGCCGTAGTCGGTGGGCAGCGTCAGCAGCGAGCGGCCCACGCCGACCCGCTGGGTGGTGCGCTGCGCCCGGGTGGCGACCCCGTGCTGGGCGCGGAGCGCCTCGTTGAGCATCGTGCCGAAGTAGGTGACGGCGTCGACGACGCAGTAGCCCAGCGGCACCAGCAGCCAGACCTCGTCGACGACGTCGGCGCGGTACCAGCCGATCAGCACGGCCAGGTGCAGGCTGGAGGCCTTGGCGGCGTCGACCATGTGGTCGAGCCACTCCCCCGCCGGCGAGCCGCCGCCGCGCAGCCGGGCCAGCTGCCCGTCGGCGGCGTCGAGCGCGTACCCCAGCACCAGGCAGGCGGCGACCGCCAGGCCCATCGGCACCGAGGGTGGGGCCAGGGCGAGCAGCGCGACGCCGGTGGCGGTGGAGGCGGCGCTGACCGCGGTGACCGCGTTCGGCGTCAGCCCGGCGTGGAAGGCCAGCGCGGCGAACAGCCGGCCCAGCGGCCGGTTGACGAAGCGGGAGTAGGCCGGGGCGCCGGTGGCGCCCTTCTGCGCGGCGGCCAGCCGGCGGACCGTCGTCCGCAGGTCGTCGGCCGGGCGGGCCCCGACGGTGGCGGTCACGGCCGCACCGCCGGGAGGTCCTCGACCGCCGGGGCGGGCGAGGGCAGCGGGACGACGTCGGCCGGCCGCTGCGCCGAGCGCGGGGGCGGCGGCGCGTCGGCCGCGGTCGGCCGGCGGCGCCCCGAGGGACGGCGGGCCGGGAAGCGCCGCTCGGCCAGCGCGCGGGCGAGCTCCTCGTAGCCGGCGGCGACCTGGTCCCAGTCGTAGCCGCCGGCCAGCTCGCGGGCGCGCTGCCCGGAGCGGGTGACCCAGTCGGGGTCGGCCTCGACCGCGGCGACCTCGCGGGCGACGTCGACCGGGGTGCGGAAGTACCGCCCCGCGTCGGCGACCACCTCGCGGTTGAAGTCGACGTCGAAGGCCGTGACCGCGGCACCGGCGCCGATCGCGCGCAGCAGCGAGGGGTTGGTGCCCCCGACGGAGTGCCCGTGCAGGTAGGTGGCGCAGTTGGCGTACAGCTGGTCGAGCAGCTCCTGGTCCCAGACGCCGCCGAGGAAGCGCACCCGGTCGTCGGCGAGGCCGTGCACGCGGGCGGTGTACGCGTCGGCGTAGGGCGCCGAGCCGACGACGACCAGCGGCTTGGTGGCCGTGCTGGCGGCGTAGCCCTCGACGATGACGTCGACGTGGTTCTCCGGCTCGAACCGGGCGACCACCAGGTGGTAGCCGCGCGGCTCGAGGCCGAGCTCCGCCAGCCGGTGCGCGCCGGGCTCGATCAGCGGCGCGCCGTAGGTCAGCAGCGTGGTCGGGGCGGCGAAGGCGTCGCGGTAGTAGTCCGCGATGCCCTGCGCGTCGGCGATCAGCGCGTCGGACCAGCGGACGGCGAGCGCCTCCGCGGTCCGGTAGTAGCGCCGTCCCGTGCCGCCCCACTTGGCCCGCTTCCACTCCAGGCCGTCCACGTGCGTGGCGACCGGGATGCGGGCGGCGCGCAGCGCCGGCAGCAACGGCGAGTTCGCCGCGTTGAACAGGATGGCCGCGTCGGTGCGGTGGGTCAGCAGGTGGCGCACCGACAGGGCCGTGTGGCTGAGGGTCTCCAGCGACCGGCGGCGGGCGGCCGGCAGGTGCACCAGCTCCATGCCCAGGTGCTCCGCCGGCGGCGCCGCCTGCGCCCCGGGGACCGTGCGGCAGTACACGACCACCCGGTGCCCGGCGTCGGCCAGCCGGCGGCCGATCTCCTCCACCGCCGTCTCGAAGCCGCCGTACCGGGCCGGCACGCCGCGCGTGCCGACCATGGCGATGCTCAAGTGGTCCACTGGGCCTCCGTCTCGCGTCCGAACAGGTCGGACGACGTCTGCGTACGGGACGCGCGTGCTCCGTCGTCGCCCTGGGTGAGCATCGACGGACGCCGCGCTGATCGGGAGGTGTGCGGGGGGTGCCCTCACCCGCACGGGGCACCCCCGCGCAGGCGGCCCTCCGGGCCCCACGGTGGGGGCAGGGCGGCCACCGTCCAGGGGCCCGCGCCGAGCCCGGTGAGGTGCCGGAACGGCCCCCCTGCAGGGGCCCGCACCGAGCCCGGTGAGGTGCCGGAACGGCCACCCTGCAGGGGCCCGCACCGAGCCCGGTGAGGTGCTGGAACGGCCACCCTGCAGGGGCCCGCACCGAGCCCGGTGAGGTGCTGGAACGGCCACCCTGCAGGGGCCCGCGCCGAGCCTGCGAGGCGTGGGGGGAAGGGTGGTCCTTCTAGTAGGCCCCGGAGCTGCTGACGACGGCGCGCACGGTCTTGACGAGGATCAGCAGGTCCATCGCCAGCGACCAGTTCTCGACGTAGCGCAGGTCCAGCCGCACGGACTCCTCCCACGGCAGGTCGGAGCGCCCGGAGATCTGCCACAGCCCGGTGAGCCCGGGCTTGACCAGCAGCCGGCGGCTGACCGACGTGTCGTAGCGGGCGACCTCGCCGGGCAGCGGCGGGCGCGGGCCGACCAGCGACATGGAGCCGCCGAGGACGTTGAACAGCTGCGGCAGCTCGTCCAGCGACAGCCGGCGCAGCACCCGGCCGACGGGGGTGACCCGCGGGTCCACGCGCATCTTGAACAGCAGGCCGTCGGAGATGTTCTGCGCCTTGAGCGCGTCGACCTGGCGGTCGGCGTCGACGACCATGCTGCGGAACTTCAGCATCGTGAAGGCCTGCCCGTTCACGCCCACCCGCTCCTGGCGGTAGAGCACCGGGCCGGGGCTGGTCAGCTTGACGGCGAGGGCGATCGCGAGCAGGGCCGGGGCGAGGAGCACCAGCGCCAGAGCGGCGACCGCGCGGTCCAGGCCGCCCTTGACCACCCGCTGCCAGCCCTCGAAGCGCGGCTGCTCCACCGACAGCAGCGGCAGCCCCTCGAACGGCCGGATGTGCAGCCGCGGGCCGGCGACCTCGATGAGGCCGGGCGCGACGAGCAGCTCGATGCCGGTGCCCTCCAGCTGCCAGGACAGCGAGCGCAGGTACTGCGAGGCGGTCTCGCTGGCGGAGGTGACGGCGATGGTGTCCGCGCCGAGGGAGCCGGCCAGCGTCAGGACGTCGTCCAGACCGGCGACCGGGACGCCGGCGACGCGGGCCACCCGGTCACGGTCGTCGGGGGTGACGCAGGCGGCGACGACCTCCAGTCCGGCGAACCGCTCGCGGCGCAGCCGGTCGACCAGCTCGAGGGCGGCGGTGCCGCGCCCCACGACGACGACCCGCTTGGTGCAGCGGCCCTGCGCGCGCAGGCCGCGCAGCGTGCAGCGGGCGGCGAACCGGCCGAGCAGGGTGCCCAGGGTCAGCGCGGGGACGGCGCCGACGACCAGGGTCCGGCTGAGGTCGAGGTCGGCGGCGTAGGAGACGAAGCCGGCGACGGCCAGCAGCAGGAAGCCGGCCCTCCCGACGGCGCGGTACTCGTCGCTGCCGGTGCCGAAGACCCGTTCGGCGTGGGCACCGGTGGCGTGCAGCAGCACCGGCCAGACGACGACGAGGCCGAGGCTGGCCCAGAACAGCGAGGTCGTCGGCGCGGCGTCCGGGTGGGCGCCGAGGACGGTCCAGGCGGCCACCGCGGCGGCCACGACCTCGAAGACGGTGAGGGCGCGCGAGTACCGGCCGGCCCAGGCGGCGCCGCCACGCCGCAGCCGGGCACGGCGCAGGGTGGACGGCGGTCCCGCGAGCGCACGGGACGCCGTCCCTAGTCGGACGGTGGACTGGTCGAGCAGCACGGTTCCCCCCGGACACGCGTGACAACGTGTAGTCGGCGTCACTCGTGCGTGGGCGCTTGCTCGTCTCTGAGCAGGGAGTTCGCCCGGGCACGGCGCCCGACGTCGGATCGACCATCACAGCGCGTCACGGACGGGTCAATGCAGAGAGGACCCGTTCACCCGTTGGGGACGGTGGGTCACCCACCCGGGGGCCGCCCGGTCAGGTGCGGGGGTGGACGACGTTCTGCGCCGCCTCGAGGCCCTGCGCGAGGAGCTCCTCGGTCGCGTCGGCGGCCTCGGCGACCAGGAGGTCGAGCTCCTTGCGCTCGGTCGCGGAGAAGTCCTTGAGCACGAAGTCGGCGGGGTCCTGGCGGCCGGGCGGGCGGCCGATGCCGACGCGCACCCGGAGGTAGTCCTTCGTGCCGGTGGAGCGCGAGATCGACCGCAGGCCGTTGTGGCCGCCCTCGCCACCGCCGCGCTTGAGCCGCACGCTGGAGAAGGGGATGTCGAGCTCGTCGTGCAGCACCACGAGGTCGGTCGGCGGGATGGAGTGGTAGTCGAGCAGGCCGCGGACCGGGCCGCCGGACTCGTTCATGTAGGACGTGGGCCGGGCCAGCACGACGCGGCGGCCGGCCAGCCGCCCCTCGCCGATCAGCGTCCGCGCCCGCTTCCCCTTGCCGGGGGACAGCTTCACCCCGGCGCGGGCGGCCAGCTCGTCGAGCACCATCGCGCCGACGTTGTGGCGGTTGCCGGCGTAGGAGGGGCCGGGGTTGCCCAGCCCCACGACGAGGAACGGCCCCTCGGACACGGCCGCAGGGGCGCCGGCATCGCCGGCGCCCCTGCGGGTCGAGCTCTCGGTCAGGACTCTCAGCCCTTCTCGGCGGACTCCATGGACTCGCCACTGCCCTGGTCCACCGGCTCGCCGACGACGTCGCCCTGGCCGACGCCCTCGGCGGCCTCGGCGGAGTCCTCGCGCTCGATGCCGGCCTCGGCCTCGGCCTCGGCGAGCTCGGCCTCGAGGGCCTCGGCGGTCGGGGCGCCCAGGAAGCCGATGACGAGCGCCTCCGGGTCGGTGATCAGCGTCGCGCCGGCGGGCAGCGCCAGGTCGGCCGCGGTGATGTTCTGCCCCGCTGTGTGACCGGTGACGTCGACCTCGATCGTCTCGGGCAGGTTCGTGGCGTCCGCCTCGATCGAGACGGTGTTCAGCTGGTGGTTCGCAATCGCGTCGACGCCGGGCTCACCGACGATGACGATCGGCACGTCGACGGTGGTCCGCTCGCCGCGGCGGACCAGCAGCAGGTCGACGTGCTCGTGGACGCGGGTCAGCGGGTCGCGCTGCACCGACTTGGTGAGCGCCAGCTCCTCCCGGCCGTCGAGGACGACGGTCAGCAGGACGTTGGAGCCGCCGTTGCGCAGCGCCGCGGCGAACTCGCGGGCCGGCAGCGACAGGTGCACGACGTCCTGGCCGTGCCCGTAGAGGACGGCGGGGATGCGGCCGGCCCGGCGGGTGCGGCGGGCGCTGCCCTTGCCGAACTCGGTGCGGGCCTCGGCGACGAGGCGGAAGTCAGCCACGGTGGTGTGCTCCTCGGGAGGTGGATCCGGGTCGGTGGCCGGCGCACGGCGCGGCACGCCCCTGGAGGGCACACGCACGTCGATCACGGAGTACGGCGGACCGTCTCCCTCGCCGGGCAACTCATCGAGGGTACCTCAGCGCTCGGCGGCCCCACTGGGCTCCCCGGTGAGGTGCTCGAACGGCCTCCCTCCTGGGACCCGCCGCGAGCCTGCGAGTGGCGGGGAGGAGGGAGGTCCTCCCTCAGCTCGCGCCGCCGAAGAGGCTCGTCACCGAGCCGTCCTCGAAGACCTCCTTGATCGCCCGCGCCAGCAGCGGGGCGATGGACAGGACGGTGAGCTTGTCGAACTGGCGGGCCGGCTCGATGGGCAGCGTGTTGGTCACGATGACCTCGCTGACGCGGCTGTTCTTCAGCCGGTCGACCGCCGGGCCGGAGAGGACGCCGTGCGTGGCGCAGACGATGACGTCGGCGGCGCCGGCGTCGAACAGCGTCTCGGCGGCCTTCACGATCGTGCCGCCGGTGTCGATCATGTCGTCGACCAGGATGCAGACCCGGCCCTCGACCTCACCGACGACGCGGTTGGCGACGACCTCGTTGGGCTTCATCGGGTCGCGGGTCTTGTGGATGAAGGCCAGCGGGACGCCGCCGAGCTTGTCGCTCCACCGCTCGGAGACGCGCACCCGCCCCGAGTCCGGCGACACGACGGTGATGTCGCGGTCGCCCCAGCGCTCCTTGACGTGCTCGACCAGCAGGTCGAGGGCGAAGAGGTGGTCGACCGGGCCGTCGAAGAAGCCCTGGATCTGCGCGGTGTGCAGGTCGACGGTCATCAGCCGGTCGGCGCCGGCGGTCTTGAACATGTCGGCGACCAGACGGGCGGAGATGGGCTCGCGGCCGCGGTGCTTCTTGTCCTGCCGGGCGTAGGGGAAGAACGGGACGACGACGGTGATCCGCTTGGCCGACGCGCGCTTGGCGGCGTCCACCATGAGCAGCTGCTCCATGAGCCAGGTGTTGATGGGTGCGGCGTGGCTCTGGACGATGAAGGCGTCCGAGCCGCGCACCGACTCCTCGAAGCGGACGAACAACTCACCGTTGGCGAACTCGTAGGCGGCGGTGGGGGTCGGCGTCACGCCGAGGTGCCCGGCGATCTCCTCGGTCAGCTCGGGGAAGGCCCGGCCGGAGAAGAGCATCAGGCTCTTGCTGGTCGTCTGCCGGATCGCGCTCATCGGCTCGTCCACCCCTGCTCGTCGCGTCGGTCGGGCGCCCGGCGGACCTACTCGGACGCCTGCGCGCGAGTGTCGGCCGCCGCCTCGGCCCCTGCATCCCCAGCCGCCTCGGCGGCCTGCGCGGCAGCCGTCCCGGGACGGCGCCGACGTACCCAGCCTGCCACATTGCGCTGGCGCGCCCGCGCGACGCCCATCGCCCCCGGGGGGACGTCGGTGGTGATCACCGAGCCGGCCGCGGTGTAGGCGCCGTCCCCCACGGTGACCGGGGCCACGAGCATGGTGTCCGAGCCGATGCGCACGTGGTCGCCGATGTGCGTGTGGTGCTTCTCGACGCCGTCGTAGTTCACGAAGACCGTCGCCGCGCCGATGTTGGCGCTCCGCCCGATCGTCGCGTCGCCGACGTAGGAGAGGTGCGGCACCTTGGAGCCCTCGCCGACCTGCGCATTCTTGGTCTCGACGAAGGCGCCGACCTTCGAGCCGGCGGCCAGCCGGGTACCCGGCCGCAGGTAGCTGAACGGGCCGACGGTGGCACGGGGGCCGACGACCGCGCCGAGGACGTGCGAGCGCACCACGCTCGCGCCCTCCTCGACGGTGGTGTCGACGAGGGTGGTGTCCGGTCCGACGACGGCGCCGGTCGCGACCGACGTCGTCCCCCGGAGCTGGACGCCGGGCTCGAGCAGCGCGTCCGCCGCGACGGTGACGGTGACGTCGACCCAGGTGGTGGCCGGGTCCACGACGGTGACGCCGGCGCGCATCAGGTCGTCGAGCACGCGGTCGTTGAGGGTGCGCCGGCGGGCGGCGAGCTCGCGGCGGTCGTTGCAGCCGAGCACGTCGACCGGGTCCTCGGCGGGGGCACCGCCGACCGGGGCGCCCTCGGCGACGAGCAGGCCGAGGACGTCGGTGAGGTACTGCTCGCCCTGGTCGTTGTCCTCGCCCAGGGAGCCCAGCGCCCGGCGCAGCGCGGCGGCCTCGCCGACGTAGACGCCGGCGTTGACCTCGCGGATGGCGCGCTGCTCGGGGGTGGCGTCGCGCTGCTCGACGATGGCCCGCACCGCGCCGTCGGCGTCCCGCACGATCCGGCCCAGGCCGGTCGGGTCGTCGACCTCGGCGGTCAGCACGGTGAGCACGTTCCCGGCGGCGCGGTGCGCGTCGACCAGCGCCGTCACGGTCTCGGGGCGCAGCAGCGGGGCGTCGCCGTTGACCAGCAGCACGGGGCCCTGGAGGTCGGGGACGGCGGCCAGCGCCACCGCCGCGGCGTGCCCGGACCCGCGCTGGTCCTCCTGCACGACCGGTCGGGCGTCGGGGGCGACCTGCGCCAGGTGCTCCTCGACGGCCTCCCGGCCGGCGCCGACCACCACGAGGGTGTGCCGGGGTGCCAGCGGCGCGGTCGCGGCCAGGACGTGGCCCAGCATGCTGCGCCCGCCGAGGGCGTGCAGCACCTTGGGCGTCGACGACCTCATCCGGGTGCCCTGCCCGGCGGCGAGGACGACGACGGCGGCGATCCCGCCCTCGGGAGCGGCACCGGGCGGCAGCGGTTCGGACACGGATCTCCTCGGCCTCGGGCGTCTGTCGTTGCTGGGGGACTCGGACTCGAACCGAGACTTCCCGGCTCCAAAGGCCGGCGGGCTGCCGATTACCCCATCCCCCATCGCGGGCGGCACGGCCACCGGACCGGCGCCCTCCGAGAGCCTAGGCGTCCACCCCGTCGGGCACCGATCCCCGCGCCCGGCGGGCGGGGCTCCCTACGGTGACGTAGCTTACGGTCCCGTACCGGTACGGCGGCCTCGCCGGACCGCACGACGCGACCTGGAGGCCGCTTGTCCGCTCCTGCCAGCACCCGGCCCACGGCCCCGGTCCTCCGGCCCGCCGTCCCCGACGCCGGGCTCCCGGCGAACGCCCTCGGCAAGGAGAAGGGGGCACTGGAGCAGGTCACCCTCTACGTCTTCGTCATCGTGCCGTTCCTCGCCCTCGCCGCCGTCGTGCCCGCCGTGTGGGGCTGGGGCCTGTCCTGGCTCGACGTGGGCCTGGCCGTCGGCTTCTACTCCCTCACGCTGCTGGGCATCACCGTCGGCTACCACCGGCACTTCACCCACGGCTCGTTCAAGGCCGCGCGCCCGCTGCGGATCGCGCTGGCCGTCGTCGGCTGCATGGCGATCCAGGGCCCGGTCGTGCAGTGGGTGGCCGACCACCGCCGGCACCACGCCTTCTCCGACCGCGAGGGCGACCCGCACTCGCCGTGGCGCTACGGCACCGACGCCCGCGCGCTGCTCAAGGGCATGTGGCACGCCCACCTGGGCTGGCTGTTCGACCGCCGCCAGACCAGCGCCGAGCGCTACGCCCCCGACCTGCTCAAGGACACCGGCCTGCGCCGCACCAGCCGGCTGTTCGTCGTGTGGGCGTTCCTCAGCCTCGCGTTGCCGGCCGTCATCGGCGGCCTGGCAACGGCGAGCTGGACCGGTGCCTGGACGGCGTTCTTCTGGGCCGGGCTGGTGCGGGTCGCGCTGCTGCACCACGTGACCTGGTCGATCAACTCGGTCTGCCACGTGGTGGGGAACCGGCCGTTCGTCTCGCGGGACCGCGCCACCAACTTCTGGCCGCTGGCGATCCTCAGCGCCGGGGAGTCCTGGCACAACCTGCACCACGCCGACCCGACCTGCGCCCGGCACGGCGTGCTGCGCGGGCAGATCGACATCAGCGCCCGGGTCATCTGGGTGTTCGAGAAGCTGGGCTGGGCGCACGGCGTCAAGTGGCCCGACCCGGTCCGGCTGGCGGCCAAGCGCCGCCTGCCTGCGACGGCCGCGTCCTGAAGGACACCCCGTCCCCCTCACCCTTCGCAGGCTCAGGGCGAGCCTCGGCACGGGGCCGGGGGACGACGGTCGCCACGACCGGCAGCGCGGCGCGGCCCCGGGTGCGGATGACCGGCGCGCAGCGGCGCCAGCAGCTGCTCGACGTCGGCCGGGAGGTCTTCGCCCAGCGCGGCTACGACGGCACCTCCATCGAGGAGCTCGCCGCGCGCGCCGACGTCAGCAAGCCGGTGGTCTACGAGCACTTCGGCGGCAAGGAGGGGCTCTACACCGTCGTCGTCGACCGGGAGATGCAGCGGCTGCTGGACCGCTTCACCTCCGCCCTGGCCGCCGGCGGCTCCCCGCGCGAGCTGCTGGAGCGCGCCGCGCTCGTCCTTTTCGACTACATCGAGGAGGACACCGACGGCTTCCGGGTGCTCTCCCGCGACTCCCCCGTCGCCGGCCCGCCCGACGGCTACGCGTCCCTGCTCGTCGAGGTCGCGCAGCGGGTGGAGCACGTCCTCGGCGCGCAGTTCGGCGCCCGCGGCCACGACCCGGCGCTGGCCGGGCTCTACAGCCAGGCACTGGTCGGGATGGTCGCCCTGGTCGGGCAGTGGTGGCTGGAGCGCCGCTCGCCGAGCAAGGCGGAGGTCGCCGCCCACCTGGTGGACCTGGCCTACAACGGCCTGGCCCGCCTGCAGCCGCCGGCCGGTCGCCGTCCCGGCGGGTCCCGTCGCGGCCCCGCCCCGAGCTCGCGAGGAGTGGGGAGGACGGGGTCCGCCGACGGTGGGGGGTGAGCAGCGGCCCCGTCCCGGGCACCGCCCTGAGCCTGCGGAGGGTGGGGAGGACGGGGTCTCCCCTCAGCCGACCAGCCGCGCGCCGGGCACCGGTCCGTGCACGGCCCGGACGGTGCGGTAGACGCCCTCCCCGGCCAGCGCCGCGGTCAGCCGGACGGCGGAGTCCTCGTCCTCGGCGAGCGCGGCCACCGTCGGGCCCGACCCGCTGACCAGCGCGCCGACGGCCCCGGCCGAGGTCGCCGCACGCAGCGCCCGCCGCAGGTCCGGCCGCAGCGAGAGGGCCGGGGGCTGCAGGTCGTTGCCGAGCGCGGCGGCCAGCGCCGGGACCGGCCCGCTGCGCAGCGCCGCGATCACCGGGTCGGGCGCGGACAGCTCCTCGCCGTCGGGCACCCGGCCCGCGGCCCGCAGCCGGTCCAGCTCGGCGTAGACCGCCGGCGTGGACAGCCCCTCCCCGGCGATGCCGAGCACCCAGTCCCAGCGGCGGCGGGCCAGCACCGGCGACAGCTGCTCGCCGCGACCGGAGCCCAGGGCCACCCCGCCGAGCAGGCTGAACGGGACGTCGCTGCCGAGGCGCGCGGCCAGCGCGGTCAGCTCGCCGCGGGTGGCGTGGGTGCCCCACAGCGCGTCGAGGGCGACCAGCGCCGCGGCGGCGTCCGCGCTGCCGCCGGCCAGTCCCGCGGCGGCCGGGATCGACTTGTCGATGGTGATGGCGGCGTCGGCGGGCACCCCGGCCTGCTCGGCCAGCAGCTCGGCGGCCCGCCAGACGAGGTTGCGGCGGTCGGTCGGGACGGCGTCGGCACCGCTGCCCGTCGTCCCCTCGCCGGTGACGGTGAGGGAGAGCCCGTCACCGGGCCGCACGGTCACCGTGTCGAACAGCGAGACGGCCAGGTAGACGGTGCGCAGCTCGTGGAAGCCGTCGGAGCGCAGCGGCCCGACCGCGAGGTGCACGTTGACCTTGGCGGGGGCGCGGGCGGCGACGGCGCCGTCCCCCGCCAGTCGGCCGGGGCCACCGGGTGAGGACCAGCTCATGCCGGGGCCTCCGTCGCGGCCAGCCGGGCGAAGTCCTCGACCGACAGCTGCTCGCCGCGGGCGGTCGGGTCGATGCCGGCAGCGCGCAGCCGGGCCTCGGCGGCCACCGGGCTGCCGGCCCAGCGCGCCAGCGCCGCGCGCAGTCCCTTGCGGCGGGTGGCGAAGGCGGCGTCGACGACGGTGAAGGTGGCCGCGCGGTCCCCCGGTGGTGGTGGACGGCGGTCCAGGGCGACCAGGCCGGAGTCGACGTTGGGCTCGGGCCAGAAGACCCGCCGACCGACGTTGCCGGCCCGCCGCACGTCGCCGTACCAGGCGGCCTTCACCGACGGCACGCCGTAGGCCGGCGAGCCGGGGGCCGCGGCGAGCCGCTCGGCGACCTCGGCCTGGACCAGGACGAGCGCGCGCCGCAGTGTCGGCAGCAGCTCCAGCAGGTGCAGCAGGACGGGCACCGCCACGTTGTACGGCAGGTTGGCCACCAGCGCCGTCGGAGCGGGCCCCGGGACCTCGTGGATGCGCAGCGCGTCGGCCTCGACGACGGTGAGCCGGTCGGCCGGCTCCGGGGCGCGCTCGGCCACGGTGCGCGGCAGCAGCGCGGCCAGTCGGGGGTCGATCTCGACGGCGGTGACGTGCGCGACGACCGGCAGCAGGCCGAGGGTCAGCGAGCCCAGCCCCGGGCCGACCTCGAGGACGACGTCCTCCGGGGTGAGCTCGGCGGTGCGCACGATCCGCCGGATGGTGTTGGCGTCGTGCAGGAAGTTCTGCCCGAGGGTCTTGGTGGGACGCAGGTCGAGCTGCTGGGCCAGGTCGCGGATGGCGGCCGGGCCCAGCAGCCCGTCGGTCTGCTCGGGTGGAGTGCTCAGCTCAACAGGGTCCGATCAGGAGAAGAGGCGCGGACCGCAGTGCGGCCACTGGCCGGCGCCGGAGCGCTGGTAGAGCAGCTGCGCACGATAGGTCTGCTCGTCGGCCGAGGCAGCGGCCGGGTCGCCGCTGCCGCCGACAGCGTTCCACGTGCTCTGCGAGAACTGGTACATGCCGCGGTACGTGCCGCTCGAGCTGACCGCGTTGGGCCGGCCGCCGGACTCGCACGCCGCCAGGGCGGCCCAGTTCAGGCCGTCGGCGCTGGGCTTGTTGCCGGCGGAGACCGGGCGCTCCTTGGTGCCGACGGTGACCAGCTCGTCGACCGGCTCGCGGGTGACCGTCGTGGCCAGCTGCTCGCGGCCGGTCTCGACGCCGTCGGTGACGGTGACCCGGAAGGTGGTCACCTGCTCGCCCTCGACGCCCTCCTGCGTGACCGTCTCGTCGCCCTCGAAGGCGTCGGGGTCCTCGGTCTCCACGGTCCGGTAGTCGATCGGCGTGGGGACGACGACCTCGCTGACCTGCACGCGGAAGACCTGCAGCCGCATGTGGGCCAGCAGCGCCTGGTCCGGGTACATGCTGGTGCGGTCGGTCGCGCCGAGCGCGATGCCCTGCTCGGCGAGCAGGTCACCGGCGGTGGCCGCGGTGGTGGTGACGACGCGCTCCTGGCCGTCGGCGACGAGGGTCACGGGCTTGGGCGTGGTGATCGACAGCTCCATGCCGTCGAGCGGGAGGCGCTCGCTGCGGCTGGCGGAGACCACCAGGTCCTCGGCGCGGTAGCCGAGCTGGGCCAGCGCCTCGTCGACCGACAGCGCGGTCACGTAGACCTCGCTCTGCACGCCGTCCACGGTGAGGGTGAGCGGGCGGGCGCGGTTGATCACCACGGTGTCGCCGTCGGCGACGGCGGAGGCGGCGTCCGGGAGGACGACGTCGTGCGACTGCGTCTGCAGCCCCTCCTCCTCGAGCACGTCACCGACGGTGCCGGCGTAGGTGCGGACCTGGTGCGCCTGGCCGTCCACGGTCAGCGTCACGGACTTCTGCGCGGCGACGTAGGCCGCGGAACCGCCCACGAGTCCCAGCAGGACCAGGGCGAAGAGGACGGACTTCAGCGATCGGGGCACGACTCTTCCAGGGCTCGGGAGACCCGGGTGGAGGCGCGCGCGGGCACCACGCCGGCTGGCGGGTACCGAGCGCGTCCCGGCTCGGACGGCAGACGACCGGGAGACGGAGCTCCCGGTCGTGGTGCCCTCCGGGACGGTCCCCACCCCGGCTGGTCACGACACGATAACGGACACGATCTGTCTGGCGACGGTGCGCGACGAGTGAACCAGCGAGGCGATGTGTCGACTCGGGGACGCGCCGACACGGTGCGTGACGGCCGCGCCGCGTGGGACGCGTGTGACAGCTGCGCAGCGTGAGGTCAGCAGGGTGAGCAAGCCCACGGTGAAGGCCCGTCGGCGGGGACCCGGTCCCGCCCCGACGGGCGGCGGTCCGAGTGCGACGGAGTCGTGGCGATCGGGTCCTGCCGACCACGAGTCCGTCGCACTCGCCGTGGCCTGCCGGTCGGACACGGGTGGCGCGGCACGACGAGTGGCCGGGTGCGCTCGACGCATGGGGGGACGGCCGGCGGCCGCGGTGCGGTCCGGAGGACCGCGCCCTCATGGCCGCGAGGAGGGGGGCCGGAGGCTCCCGCGATCGAGCGCCGGGCGGGGCTCAGCGCGAGCCGGGACGGCACCTGGCCGCGCTGCCGGCCGGAGGCCGGCAGGTCACGCAGTCAGTGCGCGGTCGTCGATCCGGATCGGCTTGAGCCAGGTGACCAGGAAGACGGCGAGGGCGAGGCCGGCGGCCAGCCCGGCGAAGCCCCCCGCGACGAGCGCCACGGGCACGAGGTCGAAGCCCGCGGTCACGCGGTCGCCGAGGTCGATGCCCGCGGTCAGCAGCAGGGCACCCAGCGGCAGCAGTGCCAGCACGCTGACCGCCGCGGTGACCAGGTGCGCCGTCCAGGTGCGCAGCGCCTCGTCGACCGGCACGTCGGCGCCCTCGGCGGGCAGCGGGCGCACCTGCGTCCGCAGCAGCGCCACCTCGGCGAGCACCCAGGCGACCAGCGGGACGACGACGGCGACCCAGCCGACGCTGTCGGGCAGCTCGCCGCGCTGCCACATGAGGACGGCGGCCGTCAGTTCCGCGACGATGACCGCGCGCATCGACCAGAGCAGCCCCATCGAGATCAGCTCGGACTGGCGCGGGCGGCGGGGCGGGGAGCCGGTCCGCCAGCGCGGCCGGGGGCGGGTCGCCTCGGCGAGGACGACGCCCAGCAGCAGCCCCAGGACGAGAGCCGGGAGCCACAGGAAGACCGACGCCTCGGCGAACAGCGCGATGCTGACGCCGATGCCGACCAGCCCGAGCAGGAAGCCGAGCCGGCGCACCCGGCGTCCGTGCTGGGCCTGACGGGCGAGGGTGGCGAGCCCCTCGGGCGTGGGCGTGGTGAACCCGACCGCCGCGGCGGCGACGGCCCGACGGCCGGCGGCCAGGGCCCAGGCGCGGGCGAGCAGGACACCGGGCACCAGCACGGCGATGAAGAGCACGACGGCGATGAGGCGGCCCACGGGGCCAGTGTCCCCCCGATGTGCGCCACGTGACGTGTCGCCGTCATGACACTGCGACCCGGGCCACCGCCGGCCCCGCTGCAGGGTCCCGCGGGCCTCGTCCCGGGTCCCGCCGCGAGTTCGCGGCTGGTGGGGAGGACGGGGTCCTCCGACGAGGCGTGGGGGGCAGCGGGGTCCTGCTGCTACCAGCTGCCGAAGACGCGCTCGGCGGTGGCGGTGAGGTGGGCGCAGAGCTCCTCGAGCTCGACGCCGGTGACCTCGGCCAGCGCGCGCACCGTGTGCGGCACCAGCCGGGAGGCGTTGGGCCGGCCGCGGAACGGCATCGGCGTGAGGAACGGCGAGTCGGTCTCCACCAGCAGCTGCTCGACCGGCGTGAGCGCCGCAGCCTCCCGCAGGTAGCCGGCGTTGCCGAAGGTCAGCGTGCCCGCGAACGACAGCACGAAGCCCCGCTCGACGCAGGCCCGGGCGAAGGACGCGTCACCGGAGAAGCAGTGGAACACGGTGTGCTCGGGGGCGCCCTCGTCCTCGAGCACCCGCAGGATCTCCTCGTGCGCGTCGCGGTCGTGGATGACCAGCGCGACCCCGCGCTGCTTGGCGATCCGGATGTGCGCCCGGAAGGACGCCTCCTGCGCCGCCCAGCCGTCGGGCCCGGTGCGGTAGCGGTCCAGCCCGGTCTCCCCCACCGCACGTACCCGCGGCAGCGCCGCCAGCCGGTCGATCTCGGCCAGCGCGTCGTCGGTCGCCGCGCCCTCGCCCGCCTCGTTGGGGTGCAGCGCCACGGCGGCCAGCACGTGGGGGTGCCGGGCGGCGAGCTCGGCCGACCACTGCGACGACGGCACGTCGACTCCCACCTGCACCAGCCGCGGGACGCCGACGGCCGCGGCCTCCGCGATCTCGGCGTCGACGTCCTCGTGCGCCGGCGGCTGCCCGTCCTCGGGGCGGAAGCCGCTCAGCACGATGTCGAGGTGGGTGTGGCTGTCGACCGCCGGCGCCGGCAACGGCTCCGGAGACGGCGGCTTCTCCCCCCGCCGGTTGGCCCGCGACGCTGCCGAGCGACTCACTCCCCACTCCCCGTGACGACGATCCCCGCGGGGACGGCCGTCACTGGCCGCCCTCGAGCCGGGCCAGCTCCTCCTCGACGATCGACTCGTCGAGCTTCCGGAAGACCGGGGTGGGCGGCGACAGCGGCGTCCCCGGCGGCAGCGGCCGGGAGGCCCAGACCGCCTGCCCCTCGTCGTAGTCACCGGTGATGATCGGGTACGGCGAGCCGTCGTCGAGGTCGGTGACCTCCTCGACCCGCGGCGCCGGCGACCACACGCCGGTGCCGCCGAGCAGCTCGTGCACCTTCTGCGCCGAGTGCGGGAGGAACGGGGTGAGCAGCGCGTTGCAGTCGCTGACCGCCTGCAGCGCGGTGTGCAGCACGGTGTCCCGGCGGGCCGGGTCCTCCTTGAGCTTCCACGGCGCCTGGTCGGACAGGTACTTGTTCGCCTCGCCGACCACCCGCATCGCCTCCGCGGCCGCGGCCTTCTGCCGGTTGCGGGACAGCAGCTCCCCGACCGGCCCGAAGGCGCCCCCCGTGCTCGCGAGCAGCGCGCGGTCGGCGTCGGTCAGCTCGCCGGGCGTCGGGACGGCACCGACGTTCTTCGCCGCCATCGACACCGTGCGGTTGACCAGGTTCCCCCAGCCGGCGACCAGCTCGTCGTTGTTGCGCCGCAGGAACTCCGCCCAGGTGAAGTCGGTGTCCTGGCTCTCCGGCCCGGCCGCGGCGATGAAGTAGCGCAGCGCGTCGGCGTCGTAGCGGGCCAGGAAGTCGCGCACGTAGATGACCACCTGGCGGGAGGAGGAGAACTTGCGCCCCTCCATGGTCAGGAACTCGCTGGAGACCACCTCGGTCGGCAGGTTGAGCCGGCCCAGCGACCCCGGCGTCCCGCCCTTGTCGCCCTCGCCGTCGTAGCCGAGCAGCTGGGCGGGCCAGATCTCGGCGTGGAAGACGATGTTGTCCTTGCCCATGAAGTAGTAGGCGGACGCGTCCGGCGTCTGCCACCACTGGCGCCAGGCGTCGTCGTCCCCGGAGCGGCGGGCCCACTCGATCGACGCCGACAGGTAGCCGACGACGGCGTCGAACCACACGTAGATGCGCTTGTCGGGGCGGTCGCGCCAGCCCTCGAGCGGCACCGGGACACCCCAGTCGATGTCGCGGGTGTAGCTGCGCGGCTTGAGGTCGGTGAGCAGGTTCTTCGCGAAGTTCAGGACGTTGGGCCGCCACCCGCGCCGCGAGTCCAGCCAGTCGCCGAGGGAGCGGGTGAAGGCCGGCAGGTCGAGGAAGTAGTGCTCCTCCTCGACGAACTTCGGCGTCTCGCCGTTGATCCGGCTCTTCGGGTTGATCAGGTCCACCGGGTCGAGCTGGTTGCCGCAGTTGTCGCACTGGTCGCCGCGGGCGCCGTCGTAGCCGCAGATCGGGCAGGTGCCCTCGATGTAGCGGTCGGGCAGGGTGCGCCCCGTCGACGGGCTGATCGCGCCGAGCGTCGTCTTCGGGAAGACGTACCCGTTCTTCAGCAGCCCGAGGAAGATCTCCTGCGCGATCTGCGCGTGGTTGACCGTCGTCGTCCGCGTGAACAGGTCGTAGGACAGCCCGAGCGACTGCAGGTCGCCGACGATGACCCGGTTGTTGCGGTCGGCGATCTCCCGCGGGGTCACGCCCTCGGCGTCGGCGGCGACGGTGATCGGCGTCCCGTGCTCGTCGGTGCCGCTGACCATCAGCACCCGGTCGCCCACCATGCGGTGGTAGCGGCTGAAGACGTCCGAGGGGACGCCGAAGCCGGAGACGTGGCCGATGTGCCGCGGGCCGTTGGCGTAGGGCCAGGCCACGGCGGTCAGGATGTGCCGATCACTCACGGCACGAGCCTAGGCGGCGGCGTCCACCCGGTTCAGTGCTGGCTGGTGCCCGCGGTCGCCGGGGCGTCGGGAGCGGCTGTGGGCACCGGGGTGGTGAGCGCGACGGCGACCAGTGCCAGGCCGATGACGGCGAGGGTGGCCACCCGGGTCCGCGGGCCGGCGGCGGCCGGCTCGGGGCGGGAGGACGGGGTGCGCGGGCCCTCCGCGAGCCAGGCCGCGACCGAGGGGGCGCCGGCGAGCAGCAGCTTGCCGACCGGCAGGCCCAGGGACAGCAGCGCCAGCGCCGGCAGCGGCAGGGTCACCGGCAGCGGATCGAACAGCGGGGTGGTCAGGGCCAGCGCCGTGAACCCGCCGGCGAGCGCGATCTCGGCGGTGGCGACGGCGGTGTGGACCCGCCGTCCGGAGCGGTCGAGCAGCAGCATCCCCCCGCCGGCGCACAGCACCACCCACCCGGCGAGGAGCAGCAGCACGACCGCCACCACCGGGCCCGCCGGCCGCAGCGGGGACAGCAGCAGGCCGTCCAGCCCGGTCAGCCCGCCCGCCAGCAGCGCGACCGCCTCCGCCACGCCGACGGCGGCGGCCGTCAGCACGGCGGCCGGCGGCCGACGCCGGTCGGGGGACGACGGCGCGCGCAGGCTCTCGCCAGCGTCGAGGACGGTGCTCGCCACGGGTGTGCTCTCCCTGGCCGGGGACGTCGGTCACCGGTCGGGTCGGCGCCCGGAGCGGTCGGCTGGAGGCGCCGGGCCGGCGGCCTCACCCCTCCGGGGGAGTCAGTGGCGGGCGATGTTCTCGGCGGCCGACAGCCGTTCCCCGGTGGCCATCCGGCTGCGGCGGCGGCCGTAGACGTAGTACATCCCGATGCCGAGCGCCATCCAGACGAGGAAGCGCAGCCAGGTGTCCGTGGGCAGGTTCGACATGAGCCACAGCGAGGCCAGCGCCGAGACGATCGGCAGCACCGGGACGAGGGGCACGCGGAACGTGCGGTGCAGGTCCGGCCGGGTGCGCCGCAGCACCCAGACCCCGATCGAGACGAGGAAGAAGGCGAACAGGGTGCCGATGTTCACCAGCTCCGCGAGCGCGGTGAGCGGGACGAACCCGGCGAGCAGCGCGACCACCACACCGGTGGCGATCGTGATGCGGTACGGCGTGCCGTACCGCGGGTGCACCTTCGCCAGGCCGGGCGGGAGCAGGTGGTCGCGGCTCATCGCGAACAGCACCCGCGACTGGCCGAGCATCAGGATCATGACCACCGAGGTGAGCCCGGCCAGCGCGCCCAGCGAGATGATGCTCGAGAAGATCGGCATCCCGTTGGCCGAGAACGCCCCCGCGAGCGGCGCGGTCGCGCTCAGCTCGGTGTAGTTCTGCATCCCCACGACCACCAGCGAGACCGCCACGTAGAGCAGGGTGCAGATCGCCAGCGAGCCGATGATCCCGCGCGGCATGTCCCGCTTGGGGTTCCGCGTCTCCTCCGCCGCGGTGGCCACGATGTCGAAGCCGATGAACGCGAAGAACACGATCGCGGCGCCGGCGAGCACGCCGCCCCAGCCGAACGTGCCGGGGCTGAACCCGGTGAGCACCGAGATGAGCGGCGTGTGCAGCCAGCCCTCCTCCCCTGCGGCCGCGGGCTGCGCGGGCGGGACGAACGGCGTGTAGTTCGCGGCCTTCGTGTAGAAGAACCCGACCACGATCACCAGCAGGACGACGACCAGCTTGATCGCCACGATGATGGCGGTGACGCGAGAGGAGAGCTTGATCCCGAGGATCAGGACGCCGGTCATCACCAGGGCGATGACGATCGCCGGGATGTTGACCGTCGCCGTCTCCCCCGCGATCGACGTCGGCAGCGGCGTGCCGATGTCGTCGAGCAGCTGGTTGAGGTATCCCGACCAGCCGACCGCCACCGTGGCCGCGCCCAGGGCCAGCTCCAGGACGAGGTCCCAGCCGATGATCCAGGCGATGAACTCGCCGAAGGTGGCATAGGAGAACGTGTACGCCGACCCGGCGACCGGCACCGTCGAGGCGAACTCGGCGTAGCAGATCGCCGCCAGCCCGCACACCACGCCGGCGATGACGAACGAGATCGCCACGGCGGGGCCGGCCTGGTCGCGGGCGACGATGCCCGTGAGCACGAAGATGCCGGTGCCGATGATCACGCCGACGCCGAAGACCGTGAGGTCCAGGCCCGACAGGTTCTTCTTGAGCCGGTGCTCCGGCTCGTCGGTGTCCCGGATGGAGTCCTCGACGGACTTCACCCGACGGGTGTTCACGGCCACGACGCCCCCACCTCTCGGCAGATCCGGACCCAGCGAGCGTGGCACGGGTGCCGCCGGCCCGCATGCCTACGCTGTGCCGTCGACCCGCTCGGAAGGGAGTGCGGATGCCCGGCACGGAGGTCCCCCGCGGAGCGCCCCGCGAGCTGCCGACGGAGCCCCCGTCGACCCGCCCGCGGCCGGAGGGCCGGCCGCGCACGACGCCGTCCCGGCCGGCTGGCGTCGGCCCGGTCGTCGACTGCGCCGTCTACGTCGGCGGACGCCGGGAGCCCCCGGTCGAGCCGCACGAGGCGCTGCGGGTGGCCGTGGACGAGGGGGGCTTCGTCTGGCTCGGCCTCTACGCGCCGACCGAGCGGGAGCTGGGCGAGATCGCCGAGCACTACCGGCTGCACCCGCTGGCCGTGGAGGACGCCGTCTACGCCCACCAGCGGCCCAAGCTGGAGCGCTACGACGACGTCCTGTTCATGGTGCTGACCACCGCCCGGTACGTGGAGCACGACCAGCTGACCGCGACCAGCGAGGTCGTCGACACCGGCGAGGTCATGGTGTTCGTCGGGCCGCACTACGTGATCACCGTGCGGCACGGCGAGCACGGCGGCCTGGCCGACCTGCGCCGCGGCCTGGAGTCGCAGCCGGACCTGCTGTGCCACGGCCCCGCGTCGGTGCTCTACGCGGTCGCCGACAGCGTGGTCGACGCCTTCGTCGACGTCGCCACCGCGGTCGAGGAGGACGTCGAGGAGCTCGAGGCCTCGGTGTTCAGCCCGGAGCGCACCGACGACATCGGCCGGCTCTACCAGCTCAAGCGGGAGCTGCTGTCGCTGCGCCGGGCGGTCTCCCCGCTGGAGGTGCCGCTGGAGAAGCTGGCCGAGAAGCAGATCGACGTCGTCCCGGCGGCGATGCGGTCCTACTTCCGCGACGTCGAGGACCACGCCATCCGGGTGCGCGACCAGGTGGCCGCCCTCGACGAGCTGCTCACCTCGATCCTGCAGGCGTCGCTGGCCCGGACCTCGATGGCCGACAACGAGGACATGCGCAAGATCAGCGCGTGGGCCGGCATCATCGCCGTCCCCACCGCGATCGCGGGCATCTACGGGATGAACTTCGAGCACATGCCCGAGCTGCACTGGCGCTACGGCTACCCGCTGGTGCTGGTGGTGATCATCGGCACCTGCCTGCTGCTCTACCGCGGCTTCAAGCGCAACGGCTGGCTGTGAGGCCGGCTGCGGTGTGCGCTGCGTGTGGTCTCCCGCTGACCGGAGACCACACTCAGCGCACGATCGCCAGGGCCGCAGCGATGCGCCTCACCAGCTCGTCGGGCCGGTGCAGGTCGGCGGCGGTCACGAACACCACCCGCCAGCCGGCCGCCTGCAACCGGTTCAGCCGCTGCCGGTCGCGCGCGAACTGCCCCGGCTCCGCGGGCCAGGCACCGTCGTACTCGACGGCGACGCAGTGCTCGGGCCAGGCGAAGTCGACCCGCGCCACGAAGCCGCGGGCGTCCCGGACGACGTGCTGGGCCACCGGCGCCGGCAGTCCGGCCCGCGTGATCAGCAGTCGCAGCCGCGTCTCCGGCGGCGACTCGGCCAGACCGTCGGCCAGCCGGCAGACCTCCCGCGCCCGCGCCGCGCCCGGACCGCGGGCCGTCGCGGCGAGGCCACGCAGCGGCCCCAGGTCGACGACCCCTGATGGGACCAGTCGGTCGACCGCCACGACGGCGTCGTCGCCTGGCAGAGCAGCAGCGATGCGGACCGCCGTCGCCTCCGGCGTCGTCACGGCCACGCCGCGCCGACGGCACACCCGTCCGTCGGGCAGCCGGCTCCGGCGCACGCGCAGCCCCGGGATCCGCACCGGGTGGTGGCCGGGCGGGACGGTCAGCTCGACGCCGGCCGCGGCGTCGGCCAGGTCGACGCCCCACAACACCGCTGCGCTGCACCCCGTGACGACGGACCCGGGCACGAGGAGCGTCGCCGCGGTACGAGCTCGGAGCGTGTGCGTGACCTCGACGTCGCGGTGCGCGTAGAGGTCCGGCCACACCCTCCGCCAGGTCGGGCCCCTCAGCTGGTTGCGGGTGAGCAGGCCCTGCTCGATGACCACCGAGGCGTGGAAGACCCGGCTCCGGAGGACGTCGGGCACGGTGGGCGGAACGGGCACCGGCGCACCGTGCCGCAACCGTCCCCCGACCCCTGGGTCGCCGTCCACAGCTGCGCCGCTGTGCACCGATGGTGGTCTCCGGCTGGCGCGAGACCACCGGACGTGCACACCGGAGCGAGCTAGTCGGACTTGGCGGCGACGACGGCGTCGTAGACGGTGCGACGGGGCAGCCCGGTGCGGACGACGACGGCGCGGATGGCGTCCTTGCGGGTGGCGCCCGCGGCCTCCTCGTCGGCCACGAGAGCGGCCAGCTCGGACGGCGACAGCGCCACCGGGGCCGCGGGTGCGCCACCGACGACCAGGGTGATCTCGCCGCGCACGCCGTCGGCCGCCCACGAGGCCAGCTCGGCCAGCGGCCCCCGGCGGACCTCCTCGTGGGTCTTGGTCAGCTCCCGGCAGACGGCGGCCGGCCGGCCCTCGCCCATCACCGCCGCGGCGTCGGTGAGCGCGTCGGCCAGCCGGTGCGGCGACTCGAAGAACACCATCGTGCGGCGCTCGTCGGCCAGGCCGGCCAGCCGCGACCGCCGCTCCCCCGGCTTGCGCGGCAGGAATCCCTCGAAGCAGAACCGGTCGACCGGCAGGCCCGACACCGCCAGCGCCGTCGTCACCGCCGAGGGCCCGGGCACCGAGGTCACCTCCACGCCGGCCTCGATCGCGGCGCGCACCAGCGTGTAGCCGGGGTCGGAGACCGAGGGCATCCCGGCGTCGGTGAGCAGCAGGACGGTGCGCCCCTCGGCCAGCGCGGCCAGCAGCCCCGGCAGCCGGGAGCGCTCGACGGACTCGTGGAAGGTCACCACCCGGCCCGACAGCTGCACCTCGAGGTCGGCGGCCAGGCGGTGCAGGCGGCGGGTGTCCTCGACGGCGAGCACGTCCGCGGTCGCCATCGCGGTGCGCAGCCGCGGGCCGACGTCCCCGGGCTGTCCCAGCGGCGCTCCACCGAGCACGAGCCGTCCCATGTCCACGAGCCTGTCACGACGATTGCCGTGGGTCCGCCCGCAGGGGCCCGCCGGCCCCGTCCAGGGCACCGCCCTGAGCCTGCGAAGGGTGGGGAGGACGGGGTCCTGCTACGAGCGCCGGGGGGCAGGCGGGTCCCTTCACTACCCTGGCCGCATGGCGGTGCTGGCTCCCGATCGCACGGACCGGGGGCCCGGCGAGCTCCGCCCGGCCCGGACGCGTCGCCGTCCGCTCCCCCGGCCGCGCCGCGACACGACCCCACCGCTGCCGTCGGACCGCGTCCTCGCGTGGGTGCTCACCGCGCTGCTGGGTCTGTTCGCCCTCGGGATCCGGCTGTGGGACATCGGCTACCCGGGCGACCTGCTCTTCGACGAGGCGTACTACCCGCCGGAGGCCCGCGAGCTCCTCGAGTGGGGGCACGAGTACAACCGCGGCTACACGTTCATCGTCCACCCGCCGCTGGGCAAGTGGCTCATCGCCGGCGGCATCGGGCTGTTCGGCTACGACTCCTTCGGCTGGCGGTTCCCCTCCGCGGTCGCCGGGAGCATCGCCGTCGTCGTCCTCACCCGGCTGACCCGGCGGCTGACCGGCTCGACGCTGCTCGGCCTGGTCGCCGGCCTGCTGCTGGCGCTCGACGGCCTGGCCTTCACGCTCTCCCGGATCGGCCTGCTCGACGTCTTCCTGCAGGTCTTCGTCGTCTCGGCGGTGGCCTGCCTGGTGGTCGACCGGGACACGGTGCGCGCGCGCACCCGGGCGCACCCGGCCACCACCAGCGGCTTCCGGCTCGGCCCGCGCGGGTGGCGGCTGGCCGCCGGGTTCCTGTTCGGGTGCGCCTGCGCGGTCAAGTGGAGCGGGGTGTACTTCCTGGCCGCCTTCGCGGTGCTGAGCCTGTTCTGGGACCGCGCCGCCTGGCGTGAGGCCGGCGTCCCCCGCCCGACCCGCACCGCCGCGCGCCGCGGCCTGCCGGGGGCGTTGTGGGCGCTGGCCGCCGTCCCGGTGCTGACCTACCTCGCCAGCTTCACCGGCTGGTTCCTCGGCGAGACCTCGCAGGGCAAGGCGTGGGCGCAGCAGCACCCGGAGACGGCGTTCCCGTGGGTCCCCGACGCGCTGCGCTCGCTGTGGCACCAGCACGCCGAGTGGCTGGCCTTCCACAACGGCCTGTCCACCCCGCACCCGTGGGAGTCCGGGCCGTGGAGCTGGCTGGTCAACGGCCGGCCGATCCTGCTGTGGAACCCGCAGGGCCTCACCGACTCGGCCGGCGACCCGGTCGTCCGCTACATCCTCATGGTCGGGACGCCGACCCTCTGGTTCGCCTTCGCGCCGGCGCTGGTGTGGGTGGCCTGGCGCCTGGTCGCCCGCCGGGACCCCGCCGCGCTGGTGGTCGCCGTCGCGGTCGCGGCGGGCTGGGGCACCTGGTTCCTCAACCCCGAGCGCACGATGTTCGCCTTCTACACCGCACCCGTGCTGCCGTTCTTCGTGCTGGCCGTCGTCCTGGCGCTGCAGGACGTGCTGGGCCGCCCCGGCACCTCGCGGCCGCGCAGGCAGATCGGCCTGGGCGTGGTCGCGCTCTACGTCGGCGTGGTGGCGGCGACCTTCGTCTTCTTCCTGCCCGTCCTCACCGGGGAGCCGCTGACGCAGGCGGAGTGGCTCGACCGGATGTGGTTCCCGTCATGGTTCTGACCGGCCGGTCGATGCCGGCCGCGGCGGACGCCGGCCTGCACGGCGAGCCCGACGTCGCCGGGGAGGTCGCCGACGAGTCCGGTGGCGCCCCCGACGCGGTCGGCAGCGAGCTGCGCGCCCGCGCCTGACCCCTCCCCCTCCGTACGGTGACGCCGGACACCTGGCGACTCCGAGGGGACGGCGATGGGCGACACGCAGCGGGTGCGCACCGAGGTGGACGGCGACGTCTGGCGGGTCACCCTCGACTCCCCGGGCACCGGCAACGCCGTCGACCCGGCGATGGCCGCGGCGCTCGGCGAGGCGCTGCGCACCCGACCGCCGCAGACCCGGGCGGTGCTGCTGCTGGCCGAGGGCGAGCGCTTCTGCGTCGGCGGCGACGTCCGCGGCTTCGCGGCGGCCGACGACCCGGGTGCCTCCGTGGGCCGGCTGGCCACCGACTGGCACGAGGTGGTGCGGACGCTGCTGGCCACCCCCGTACCGGTGGTCGCCGGCGTGCACGGCGCGGTCGCCGGGGCGGGGGTCGGGCTGATGGGTGCCTGCGACGTCGTCGTCTGCGCCCGCTCGACCCGGATCCGGCCCGCCTACGCCGCCATCGGCTTCTCCCCCGACGGCGGCACCTCCTGGACCCTGGCGCACGCCCTCGGCCCGGCCCGCGCCCTGGACCTCGTGCTGACCAACGGCACGCTCGACGCCGCGGAGGCCCACGCCTGCGGCCTGGTCGCCCGCGTGGTGCCGGACGACGGGCTGCGCGCGGCCGCCACCGAGCTCGCGCACGCGCTGGCGGCCGGGCCGGTGCGGGCGATGGTGCGCACCCGCGCGCTCGTCCGCGGCGCCGCCGTCCGCACGCTCGACGAGCACCTGGACGACGAGGCGCGGCTGATCGCGGAGTCGGCGGGCGACCCGGAGGGGCGCGAGGGCGTGCGGGCCTTCGTCGAGAAGCGACGGCCGGACTTCCGCGCTGCCCGGTGAGCGGGGTGGACGCCGGGTCAGCAGGACGGGGTGAGCGGGGTGGACACCAGGTCCGGTGACACCCAGGAGCCGCGGTAGGCCCGGATCCGGTAGGTGTACGTCGTGCCGTTCGTCAGGCCCGTGTCGGTGACGGTGGTCGTTCCGAACGGCACGGCACTGCTCCGCTGGACCGTCCCACCGACGACCCGCTCGCCCTGGTAGCCGTCGGCCCAGGAGCTGGGGGTGGCCGTCCAGACCAGGGACGCGCCGACCTGCTGGACAGCGGGACGCAGGACGACCGTCTGGGCGATCCAGGCGGTCGTGGAGCCGGGCGTCGTCGAAGTGCGCTGCGGGACGGCACCGGGCCCCGCGAGGGGCTCGTACGACGCGGTGACGCTCTCGCTGTCGGAGTTGTTCGTCCAGAGCGGGCTGGTGCTCCCCGGGGTCGGGGGTCGCACCGTGCCGCTCCGGGTCAGGAGGTGGACGACGACCGCGCCGGTCGCCGAGGTCGTCAGGGTCGGCGAGGTCATGGTCTCCGCGGAGCCGGAGGTCCCACCGGCAGCGGCCACGGGGTTGCTGCTGTCGACCCCGCGGTACCCGACGATCCCGCCCACCATGTCGCCGGTGGTCGTGTCCGTGCGGGTGAAGGTCGCGACCGGCTCGTCGGGCACGGCGACCTTCCAGTAGACGGCGGAGGTCACGACGCCCCCGCTCGTGTCCGGCAGGACGACGCGGGTCCAGCCGCTGGGCGTCGGGACGGTCGAGGTGCCGTAGTAGGCCACCTGCGCCACCAGCACGTCGCCCTCCAGGGTCCCGGCCGGGGGGGTCAACAGGAGCGGCGAGACCTTCGTCGAGGACGGGGAGCCCTGCAACGCGATGGGCGCGTACGAGCACGTCTGCGTGACGGTGAGGCCGGTCGGTGGCTGCAACCGGTCGGCGGCCAGGGAGTTGGCGCGGTTGCCGGTCGTGGCCGAGAAGGCCGAGTACGCCGACGGGAGCGTCAGCACGGTGGCGAGCAGCCCCAGCGCAGCCACCAGACCGACCAGACGGGCTCCGGGAGCCCGCCGGTCACGCCGGTGCGGCCGGTCCATCGGCGGCCTCCCCTCCCGTCCGTCCCGCACGCCCGCGGGTGCCCGTCCAGGAATCGGCACCGGTCCTCCACGGCTTGAGCCCTCCGCGCCCCGGCCCCCCACCCGGAGGAGGGAGCGCGACGGCTCCCGGTCAGAAGGCCGCGTGCGCCCGTGCCGGCACCGGCGGGAGGGGGATCCGCGCGACGGTCGGCTCGTCAACGGCGACGCCGGTGACCGGTCCCTCCACACCCGCCAGGTGGGCCTGGTCCCGCCCGCCGGCCTTGGCGGCGTACAGGGCCGTGTCCGCGGTGGCGAGGAGTTCCGCGGCGGACAGGCCGGCCCCGTGCTGGCAGGCGATGCCCAGGCTCGCCGTGATGGGCCTCGGCGCCTCCACCTCCCGGAGGACCGTGCGCAACCGGCGCGCGACCGCGACGGCGTCGTCCGCCGTCGCGCCGGGCAGGACCAGCGCGAACTCCTCACCGCCGTAGCGAGCGGCGACGTCGCCGGGTCGCACGCAGGACCGCAGCGCCGCGCCGACGCCCCGCAGGACGTCGTCACCGGCCTGGTGACCGTAGGTGTCGTTGAGCTTCTTGAAGTGGTCGAGGTCGATGATCAGGACCGACACCGGCGCACCGGAGCGGGCGGCGACCGCCAGCTCCCGGTCGAACGCGGCGTCGAAGGCCCGGCGGTTGGCCACCCCGGTGAGACCGTCGGTGAGCGCGCTGGCCTGCAGGTGCTCCAGCAGCGCGACGCGGGCGAACGCCGTCGCGGCGTGCGCCACCGCCTGTTCGGCGACGCCGACCCGGCGCCGCTCGATGCGCGAGCCGCTGCGCGCGTCGTCCTGGAAGGTCAGGACACCGCTGCCGGATCCGTCCAGGCCGAACGGGACGGCGACGACCCGACGAGCGCCCTCGAGCACCTCGTCCACCCACCGGTCAGGACCCTTCACGGCCGCCAGGACCGTGCTGCCCCGGTCGACCGCCGCGGCGAGCAGCGACCCCGGCGGGGGTGCACCGCCCCCTCGCAGGGGCTCGGCGTCCTCGTCCCGGCGCTTGCGGACGGCCAGGTCCACCGCCGGCACGGCGGTGCCCTCGGGCACGTGGCAGTGCACCGCGGCGAGGGGGGAGTCGGCCGCGTCGACGGTGAAGTCGAGCAGCGCCTCGGCCACCTTGGCACCGGTGTCCGCCTCGTGCAGGGCGCTCGCCAGCCGGCGCAGCGCCTCCTCGTCGTAGCGGCGGCGCCGCAGCTCGCGCTCGTTCACCGCGCCCAGCCCCGAGGTCATCATCGCGGTCACCCAGACGGCGACGAGGAAGACCCCGTAGGGCAGGGAGTCGAAGCCCTGGACGGCGCCGTGTGCGGGCAGCAGGGCCGTGTCGACCGCCTTGAGGACCGACATCACCACGAGGGAGTGCCAGAGGGCGAGCTTGAGACCGGTGCGGAACGAGCCCAGCAGCGTGGCGCAGATGACGTGCAGCACGATCACGTACACCACGGGCCCGGAGATGCCCCCGGCGACGTAGAGCGCCCACCCCAGGTGCACCGCGTCGAGGATCACCGGCACCGTGATCGCCGCCACCGCCCAGCGGCGGCCGAGCGCCGCCAGCTTGTGCAGCACGAGCCCGACGACCAGCAGCGCGACCCCGGGCACGACGAGGGCCTCCACCGAGGGACCGTCACCCGTCCGCGTGATCACCCACGCCGCGACGGGCAGGAGGACGACCACGCCGACGCGGACGGCGAGCAGCCACCGGAGGCGGTCGGCCAGGGGCAGGTTGTCCAGGGAACCCTGTGGGGACGCGGGTGTCTGGCTCATGTGGGCGCCGTCCTCGGCAACTCGGGGAAGTCCTGGAAGTCGTTCAGTTCCTGGTGGACCCGGGCCAGGGCCAGCTTCGGGTCCCGCCGGTCGAGCCGGCCCTGCACGGCGAGGAAGCCCGCGACCACGGCGACCAGCGCGAGCGGGAACTGGCCGTCCTCGACGACGGCGAGCGCCGTCTCCCCCACCGCGGTGACCACCTCCCCGACCGTCGAGGGGGACGCCTGCAACGGCGGCGCCTGGACGACGTCGCCGTCACCACGCGGCAGGTCCCCACCCCGGTCGGTCACCGGCGGTGCCGGGGTCGGGCTCGGGGTCTCCGACGGGAGGACCGGCTCCGGCTGCGGCGTCGGGACGGCGCTCGGCGTCGGCGTCGGGACGGCGCTGGGCGTCGGCGCGGGCTCGGGAGCCGGCTCTGGTTCCGGGGTCGGGTCCGGCGCGGGCACCGGATCCGGGGTGGGCTGCAGGGTCGGTGCCGGGTCCGGGGTGGGTTCGGGGGTGGGCTCGAAGTCGAGGGCCCACACGAAGCTGGCCGCGGCCCGCAGGCCCTGCGCCCGGGGGTCGTCGAGGACCGTGACGCTGACCCGGTAGGTCGTCGAGGCCGAGCCCCCGGGCCGCCAGCCCGTCGGGATCCCCGAGGCGGCCGTCCGGGGCAGCTGGGCCAGCGTCCCGCTCCAGGCGGGTACGCCGGTGAAGGACGCGCAGCGCGCCGGGTCACCGAGCGCGCCCCGCTCGACGGTGAGGAACAGGTAGGGCGCGAGGGCGTCCTCGGCGACCTGGGCGCTGAGCGTCACCTCGGTGGTCGACCGGGGGGAACCGGTCACCGCCAGTGCCACGCACGCGGTCTCCGTCTCCCCCGGGCGCAGGCCCGTGGAGGTGAACAGCGCCGCGCCCCCGCGGTCGTCGACCAGGCTGACCGCACTGGTGCTCGCGGCGGCCGGCTCGACCGGCAGCTCGACCCACCCGGCCGTCAGGTGGGCGCACAGGGCGGCGCCGACGAGCCAGGCGGCCCCCCTGCTGCTCCTCAGCAGACGCGGGTACGCGGGGAGTGGTGACGGGTGCACGTCCCTCCCCTCCCTCAGCGAGGCCGCGGTCGGGCCGTCAGAACCGGTCCGGCTCGCTCATGTCTTCGGCGGCGCACAGCAGATGTTGAGCAGGCGCGGCCGTCACCGGGTCCGGCCACCGGCCGGCAGGGGCATGCGGTCCCGCGCGCCGGCTCCGTGCCGACCGCTGGGGGGCACCGGGGGCAGCCCAGCGCGGCGGACGACGGGGTCCGCGGCCGAGGCGGCCGCGAGCCGGTCGGCGCTGGTGAGGCCCCGTCGCCCCCTGACCCCGCTGGGGGACCCGCCGACGGTGAGGACGGACGCTCCCGCGAGGACGACGGCGAGCAGGCCCAGGTGGGCCCACTGCCCGGTGAGCCGCCAGTAGGCGGGGAGCCCGACGAGGGGGACGCGCACCTGCGCCGCACCGACGACGCTCGAGGCCGGCACCGGCGTGGTGTCGTTGCTCTGGTTGGCGTCGCCCCGGGTGACGAGGTCCCCCCGCTCGTCGAAGGAGACGAGGCGGTGGAGCACCAGCCGGTCGGTCCCCTCGGGATCGGGGAAGAGGAGCACCTGTCCGGGCTGCAGGTCCTGCGGGAGCACCGGACGCGTCAGCACGACGTCCCCGGGCGAGAGCCGCGGCTCCATCGAGCCGGAGACGACCACGTGGCCCGAGAAGCCCACGAGTCGCGGGGCGAGGGCGAGGAACACCAGGCCGGCCAGGGCGACCAGGACGGCCGCGACGGCCACGCGGCACACGGCGGCCGGCCGGAGGCCCCGCTCGGAGGCCGCGGACCGGGGCAGACGGGGCCGCGGGGCATCGCTGATCAGGGTCGGCGCGGTCACGTGTTGCGCGCTTCCCACGTGAACGTGGCGCTGGACTGGGTGTTCTGCGCCCTGTTGTCGTTCTTCACGGCGTAGGTGATCCGGAGGGTCAGGTACGTGTTCTGCACCGTGCCGGTGCTGACGACCAGACCGCTCCCGAAGTCCCGGTGGGTGGCCTTGAGGTCGGCCAGCGTCTTGGAGGGATCCGCCGAGGAGCCGTTGGCCTGCTGGGTGTTGTAGAGGAACGTCGGCGTGACGGTGGAGGTGGGGGTGAACCCGGTGCTGCAGTCGGCCGCCACGGTGGTCGCCGCGCTGACGTCGATGCCCCGCTCCACGCTCATCACCAGGTAGGGGTCCAGCGTGGTCGCGCCGGCGTGCGGCGTCCCGGCGTCGGCGGGCGGCGTCCCGACGTACATGTGGATGTCCGCGGGCAGGCTCCCGGTGTAGTTGAGCCGGATGCAGCGCGACCGGGTCGAGCCGGGCTTGAGGGAGCTGTCGTTGGGGCTGACGGCACTGTCGGTGGTGAACAGGGCCGATCCGCTGTCGCTGTCGGTGAGGACGACGCTGCCGGTCTGCCACGAGTTGCCGACGTTGTCGGTGCTCGCGGTGAAGGCTGCGTGGGTGGAGCCCCAGGTGACGGCCAGACTCATGACCAGGCCCACGGGCACCGCCACGGGGAGCACGGTGCGACGAGCCCGGGGGGCGCGGTGGTGCACGGCGACTCCTCCGACGGTGGTGGGACGCAGCGATCTGCGTCCTCGACACCAGGGGCATCGGCACCGCCGTCGGGACGCTGAGGAATCCGGCGGACTCCGTCACCCGATCGGGTGGGAGTGCCCGGCCACGCCTCGCCCGGGCAGGGGGGCGCCGCGCCCGTGCACGGCGCGCCGGACCGGGTTGCGGCCGGGTCTCGCGGGCGGCCAGGCTGCGGGGAGCCCGACCGGCGGGGACACCGCCGCGGGCGACCACCGACGCCGGCACGAGGAGGCGGCCATGGGCCTGCCCGCACGCGACGAGGCCAGGGAGTGGGTCGGCTGGACCGTCGTCGACCGCGAGGGGACCGAGCTCGGCGCGATCACCGCCGTCCTCGCCGACGAGGCCACCGGCCGACCGGAGTGGGTGTACGTCGAGGTCGAGGGCGCGAGCGCCGTCGTCCCGGCGCTGGACGCCGACGGCTCGGGTGGCCGGGTGACGGTCGCGGTGACCCGCGCCCAGGTGACGACCGCGCCGTCGGTGGGCGGCGCCCGGGAGCTGTCCACGGACCAGGAGGCGGACCTCTACCGGCACTACGGCATCGAGTCGTCGAACGCGGCCTCGGAGACCCTGCTGCCGGCCGGCGCAGCCGGGACCGCTGCCGCCGCAGGGACCGATACCGGCGCAGCCGGGACCGGTGCCGCCGCAGGGACCGCCGCCCGAGCCGACACCGCGGCCGCAGCCGACACCGTCTCGGGGTCGACCGGTCGCGGGACCGTGCTCGCTGCGGGCGCCCTCGCCGCGGTGGCCGGGCTCGGCGTGGTGCGGGCCCGCGCCCGTCGCGCAGCGGTCCGGCAGCCGTGGCCCCGGCGGCTGTGGGCCCGCCGCCCGTGGGCACCGCCCCCACCGTCCCGCGCCGACGTGCTCGCCGGGCAGGTGCTCGCCGCGTCCGCGCGGACGGCGGCGGGCGCCCGGCACCTCGGTCGGACCGCCGCGCCGCTCGTGGTGGCCGCCGCCGAGTCCGCCCGGCACCGGGCGGTGCGGGCCGGGGAGGAGGTCCGGCACCTCGGCCGCGCGGCCGCGCCGCTCGTCGTCGCAGCGGCCGAGTCGGCCCGGCACCGGGCGGTGCTCGGTGCCGAGGAGGCGCGCCACCTGGGCGTGCTGGCCTCGCAGGCCGCGGTCGCCGCCGTGGCGCGGGCACGCAGCTGACCCGCACCCGGATGCCGGAGAGCCCCGCGCCGGACGGACCGGGCGGGGCTCTTGCGGGTGCCGGGGTGGAGCTGAGGGGATTCGAACCCCTGACCCCCTCGATGCGAACGAGGTGCGCTACCGGACTGCGCTACAGCCCCTGACGGAGACGAGCTTACCGTCCGCCTCCGCCGCTGCCGCCACGGGGGCGGCCCCTGCCTGGTGACGGTCTGGAACGGCCCCTCTGCGAGGCCCCGCCACGAGCCTGCGAGTGGTGGGGGGCAGAGGGGTCCTTCACCCGTTGGCGACCCGGCGCGGCTGGTAGACGTCGATGTCGGCGAAACCGATGTCGTCGTCGTCCAGGCCCACGACGGCGCTGTTCTGCCAGCCGGCCGGGGCCGCGGTGCGGGCGGCCACGACCCGGCCCGGGCGCAACGGGTGCACCGGCGCCAGCGGCAGGCTCGGGTGCGGCAGGCCGACGGTGGAGTGCACCTCCGCGGCCGGCTCCTCGACGGGGGCCGGCCGGGGCGCCGGCACCGGGCGCGCGGCGGGACGGGCGGCCGGCGGACGCACGGAGCGCGCGGCGGCCCGGGCGGCGCGGCGGGCGGCCAGCCGCTCCCGGCGCGCGACGGCCCGGAGCACCATCAGGTAGGCGACGACCGCGACGTCGAGGACGCCCTGCGCGATCCACAGCCACGGGCTCCAGACCAGCGCGCCCACCAGCGCGAGCAGCGTGAGGGCGAGCAGCCCGGCGAGGGTGCGGCGGCGGACGGCGTGGACGTCGACCCGCAGCTCGCCGGAGGTCCGCAGCGCCGCGCGGTCGATGGAGACCCGCTCGGTCTCCGCGAACACCGCGGGGTCGACCGTCCGGCGCCGCTGCAGCGTGCGCCCGGCGTCGGCGCCCGTCGAGCGGACGTCGGAGGAGTCACCGCGGGTCACCACCATGGGCACCAGCACGACGAACCACAGCACGACCAGAGCGGCCAGCAGCACACCCGAACCCATCCTGAACACCACCCGTCACATGCGTCACCTGCCGGGCGAAGTTACGGCCTGTCCTCCTCCGTTCGAGGGAGGCGCGCGGTGTGTCCCTGAGTGTCGTGTGACTGGAGTGCTCCGCTGACGGCTCGGCGCGGCGTGTCGACACGGTGACACCCCGCCGTCCGCCGGTCACCGTGGTAGGCGGGACCGCCACCGTTCGACCACGCCGCCGGGCACGTCCTCGGCCAGCAGGGCGAACGTGTCGTGGTCGCGCCAGTCGCCGTCGATGTCGAGGTACCGGCGCAGCAGGCCCTCGTGACGGAACCCCAGCCGGTGCACCAGCCCCCGGCTCGGCCCGTTCTCGGGACGGATGTCGGCCTGCAGCCGGTGCAGCCGCGCGGGCCCGAAGGCGTGGTCGCACACCAGGGCCACGGCCAGCGAGGCCATCCCCCGGCCGGCCGCGGCGCGGTCGATCCAGTAGCCGAGGTTGCCCGAGCGCAGCGCGCCCCGGACGACGTTGTCGATGGTCACCTGCCCGGCGAACCGGCCCTCCACCCGGATGACGAACGGCAGCGACAGGCCCATCGCGGCGCGGCGCAGCACGGCCCGCCGCATCACCCGGTAGGCCCCCGGAGTGTGCCGCGCGGCCCACGGTCCGGCCGCGGTCGGCTCCCACGGCGCCAGCCACGCCTCGTTGGCCAGCCGGACCCGGCTCCACTCCTCGGCGTCCCGCCGGCGCGGCGGGTGCAGCTCCACCGGGCCCCAGGCCAGGTGCGCCGGCCAGCCGGGGCGCAGGGAGGGGTCGACCACGGCGCCGCTCAGCCCCCCAGCAACAGCGGCATGACGGTGACCAGCCCGCCGGCGGCCACCTCGGTGACGTCCTCGTCGATGACGATCAGGCAGTTCGCCCGCGCCATCCGCGCCAGCATCGCCTCGTCGCCGTCCCCCAGGGGCTCGACGACGTAGCCGCCGTCGGGGTGGCGCATGACCTGGCCGTGCAGGTACTGCCGGTAACCCAGGGGCGACAGCAGCCGCTCGGCGGCGATGGCCTGCACGGTGCGGCGGAACAGCTGGCGCTTGCCCAGCATCATGCGGATCGCCGGGCGCACGAAGACCTCGAAGGCGACCAGCGCCGCGACCGGCTCGCCGGGCACGCAGATGACCGGGACGGAGTCCGGGCCCAGCCGGCCGAAGGCCTGCACCGGCCCGGGGTGCATGGTCAGCTGCGAGAACTGCATGGGCCCCAGGGCGGCGAGCGCCTCCTGCACCGGGTCGCCCTCGCTGGCGAAGGTGCCGGCGACGAGCACCAGGTCGCTGCGCAGCAGCTGGCTCTCCAGCACCTCGGACATCCGGCGCGGCTCGGCCGGGAGGACGCCCCACCGGTAGGCCTCGGCCCCGGCGTCGCGCGCCGCGGCGGCCAGGGCGTAGCTGTTGACGTCGACGACCTGGCCGGGGCCGGGCGGCGTGCTGATCTCCACGAGCTCGCTGCCCGCGGAGAGGACGGCGACCCGCGGCCGGGGCCGCACCTGCACCCGGTCGCGGCCCACGGCGGCCAGCAGGCTGATCTGGGCGGGGCCGATCGGGGTGCCGACCTGCACCGCGGTGGTGCCCGGCGCGACGTCGTCCCCCGCCCGGCGCACGTAGGTGCCAGCGAGCGGGCCGGCGTGCACGGCGACGGTGGCCATGCCGCCGTCGGTCCACACCACCGGGACGACGACGTCCGCGCCGGCCGGCAGCATCGCGCCGGCGGCCACCTTCTGCGCCATCCCGGGGCCGATCGACGCCGGGCCGCTCGGACCGGCGACGGTCTCCCCCACCACCGACAGGTGCGCCGGCTCCGCGGGTGTGGCCCCCTCGACGTCCAGCGCACGGGCCGCGTAGCCGTCGAGCGCGGCCTGGTCGAAGGCCGGCAACGCGCGCTGGCTGACGACCTCCTCCGCGCAGAGCAGCCCCTGCGCGTCCAGCACGGCCAGCTCGATCGGGTCCGGCTGGGGCACCGCCGTGAGGATCTCGTCGAGGTGCTGCTCGACGCTGCGCGGCGGCACCGGCTCGGCCGTGGCGGGGGGCGGCGGCACGGCGCCGCGGTCGATCGCCGTCGTCTCGTGCACGGGGGCTCCGTCGACGGCGGGCGACGGCGACGGCACGTCCCGCACCGGGGTGCCGGAGCGCAGGTCCAGCGCCGTGGTGTCCCGGTACCCCGGGACCGTCCCGTCCGTGCCGTCCTCGATCATGCCCACCACAGGGGTCGATGCTGCCCCCTGAGGGCCTCCGCTCAGGCCTCCGACGCGCCCGCAGCGGGTAGGTCGGCCACGAACTCGGCCAGCCACGAGCGGAAGCCCGGGCCGAGGTCCTCGCGCTCGCTGGCCAGCTGGACGACGGCCTTCAGGTAGTCGAGCCGGTCACCGGTGTCGTAGCGGCGACCGGAGAAGACCACGCCGTGCACCGGCTCCGCGCGCTCGACGAGGGTGGCCAGGGCGTCGGTCAGCTGGATCTCCCCGCCGCGGCCGGGCGCGGTCTCGCGCAGCACGTCGAAGACCTCGGGGGCCAGCACGTAGCGCCCGATGATGGCCAGGCTGGACGGCGCCTCGTCGGCCGGCGGCTTCTCGACCAGGCCGGTGATAGTGACGACGTCCGTGCCGCCGGGCTCGACGGCGACCGCGCCGTACTTGTCGATGTTCTCCCGGCCGACGTCGAGCAGCGCGACGACGGAGCCGCCGTGCTCGGCCTGCACCTGCAGCATCTGCTCGAGCAGGTGGTCGCGGGCGTCGATGATGTCGTCGCCGAGCAGGACCGCGAACGGCTCGTCGCCGACGAAGGCGGCGGCCTGCAGCACCGCGTGGCCGAGCCCGCGCGCCTCGCCCTGGCGGACGAAGTGCACCTGGGCGACCTCGGTGGAGGCGTGCACGGCCGCCAGCCGGGCGGCGTCGCCCTTCTTCTCCAGCGCGGTCTCGAGCTCGGGGACACGGTCGAAGAAGTCCTCGATCGCGGCCTTGTTGCGGCCGGTGACCATGAGCACCTCGCCGAGCCCCGCGCGCGCGGCCTCCTCGACGATGTACTGCAGCGCGGGCCGGTCGACCACCGGCAGCAGCTCCTTGGGCACCGCCTTGGTGGCCGGCAGGAATCGGGTCCCCATCCCGGCGACGGGGATGACGGCCTTCCGCGTCGGGCGGGTGCTCGGAGTCGGCATGCGCGCGAGCCTAGTGACCGGGCACCGACGCCCCCGCGCGCGGTGCCGTCGGACGCCGCCGGGCGGGCCAGCGGGTCGTCGTCGGCGACACGCGCACGGACACGCCGTCGACGCCACCCGCGCGGGAGCGGTCGGACCGGGACTCCCAGGCTGGCTGGCTAGCCTGCGGCGGTGACCCCCGCGGACGACGTGACCGAGGCCAAGGTCGCGCTCCGCGCCCGGATCACGGCCCGCCGTGAGGCCCGCTCCGCCGAGGAGCGCGCCGCCGCCAGCGCGGCGGTCGCCACCGCCCTGCTGCGCGGCCTGGCCGGCGTCCGGACGCTGGCCGCCTTCGTGCCCGACCCGACCGAGCCCGGGGCGGGCCGGCTGCCGGCGGCCTTCACCCAGCTCCGCTCGCGGGTGCTCCTCCCGGTGGTCCCGGCCGAGGGGCGCGAGCTGACGTGGGCGGTGGACACCGGCCGGCTGGCCCCGGGTCGCTTCGGGCTGCTCGAGCCGGTCGGGCCGCGGCTGGGACCGACCGCGATCGGCGCCGCCGAGGTCGTCGTCGTCCCCGCGCTCGCGGTCGACCGCACCGGGGTCCGCCTGGGCCGCGGCGGCGGCTACTACGACCGCGCGCTGCGGCACGTCCGCCCCGGCGCGCGGCTGGTGGCCCTGGTCTTCGACGACGAGCTGGTCGACGCGCTGCCGGTCGAGCCGCACGACCAGCGCGTCACCGCGGTGGTGGCCCCCTCGGGGGGCTGGCTCGACCTGACCTGAGCCACCCACAGCCGTGTTCGGGTCGGGGCGACCGGGGTCGGCGAGTCGACAGGCGGCACCCGGGCAGGGCCGTGCCCGGCCCGGCGCCGAGCCGGCCCACCGGCGCAGGCTGCACCCCGAGGCACGGCCCCCGACGTACTGCACCCCGCGGGCTCGTCAGCGGTCACTGCGGTGCTCGACCGGGGTGTCGGTCCCCGTCGGCCACCAGCGGCACGTCGGAGACCAGGTCGCTGCGGGCGCTCGTCGCGGCCGCGGCCGCCGGCGCGTCCCCGGCCCGGCTCGCCTCGGCGATCGCGCGGTGACCGGCGGGACTGCGCGGCGGCCGGCCCTCCTGGGACAGCGACTCGATGCGGCTCTCCCGCACCAGCTCGGCGATCTCCGTCAGGGCGGCGGCCCCGGGCTCACCGGGCGCGGACACGGCCCCCCTCCCTGCATGCTGTCGGCGTGGCGCATGACACAGTGCCCCCCACGACAGTGGCTAGGCCACTGAGTCGCTGCACCGGGTGTCCCAGCCCTCCGACGCCGTAGGAGCCCGTCGTGTCACCGGAGATCGTCACCATCCTGGCGCTCGTCGTGATCTTCGCTATCGCGACGTTCCTGCCCATCAACATGGGAGCGCTGGCGTTCGTGGCCGCGTTCCTCGTCGGCACGCTGTCGGTCGGGCTGAGCACCGACGACATCCTCGCCGGGTTCCCGGCGGAGCTGGTCGTGACGCTGATCGGCGTCACGTACCTGTTCGCGATCGCGCAGAACAACGGCACCGTCGACCTGCTGGTCCGTGGCGCGGTGCGCCTGGTCCGCGGCCACGTGGCCGCCATCCCCTGGATCATGTTCGCGGTCACCGCGCTGCTCACCGCGATCGGCGCGCTCTCCCCCGCCGCGGTCGCCATCATCGCGCCGATCGCCCTCGGCTTCGCCGCCCGCTACGGGATCAACCCGCTGCTCATGGGCATGATGGTCATCCACGGCGCGCAGGGCGGCGGGTTCTCCCCGATCAGCGTCTACGGCGTCACGGTCAACACGATCGTCGAGACCGAGGGGCTGACCAGCAGTCCGGTCACCGTCTTCCTGGGCAGCCTCGTGTTCAACCTGGCCATCGCCCTGGTGCTCTTCTTCGTCCTCGGCGGGCGCCAGCTGCTCGGCCGGAAGGTGGGCGTCCCGGCCCCGGCCACGGCCGAGCACGCGGAGGCCACCGTCGTCAGCGGCCACGGCGCCCCGCCCGGACCGGCCGTCGGGGGCGGCAGCGGCGGCGGTGACGCGGTGGACGGCGAGCCGGAGCGCCCGCAGAAGGTGACCCTCGACCAGGTCCTGACCCTGATCGGGCTGGCCACGGTCGCCGTCCTGGCGCTCGTCTTCGACCTCGACATCGGCTTCGTGTCCATCACGGTCGCCACGGTGCTGGCGCTGTTCGCCGCCGCCCGGCACAAGGGCGCGGTCAGCCAGATCAGCTGGTCCACGGTGCTGCTGATCGCCGGCGTGCTCACCTTCGTGTTCGTGCTGCAGGAGGCCGGCACCATCGACTACGTCGGCGAGGCGGTCATCGGTCTCGGCGTCCCGCTGCTCATCGCCCTGCTGCTCTGCTACATCGGCGGCGTGGTGTCGGCGTTCGCGTCGTCGACGGCGATCATCGGCGTCGCCATCGCGCTGGCCGTGCCGTTCCTGCAGGCCGGCGCGATCGGCACGGTGGGCGTCATCGTGGCCCTCTCGGTGGCCTCGACGATCGTGGACGTCAGCCCGTTCTCGACCAACGGCGCCCTGGTGCTGGCCAACGCCCAGGACGTGGACCGGGACCGCTTCTACAAGCAGATACTCGCCTACTCCGGGATCGTCGTGGTCGTCGGACCGTTCCTGGCCTGGCTGGTCTTCGTCGTCCCCGGCTGGCTGTAGACCCCGAGAGAGAGGCACCCGTGTCCGGACCCCTGGACGGCGTCCTCGTCGTCGACCTGACCCGCGCCCTCGCCGGGCCGCACGCCGGGATGATGCTCGGCGACCTCGGCGCCCGCGTCATCAAGGTGGAGAACCCCGGCAGCGGGGACGACACCCGCGGCTGGGGCCCGCCCTTCCTCCACCCGGAGGGCGCCGAGCGGGAGTCGACGTACTTCCTCTCGACCAACCGCAACAAGGAGTCGGTCACCCTCGACCTCAAGGACGACGGCGACAAGGAGCTGCTGCGCGAGCTGGTCCGCCGCGCCGACGTGCTGCTGGAGAACTTCCGCCCCGGCACCCTGGAACGCCTCGGCTTCGGCACCGACGTGCTCGAGCAGCTCAACCCGCGGCTGGTCACCCTCTCGATCAGCGGCTTCGGCCACGACGGGCCCGAGGGCGGGCGGGCCGGCTACGACCAGATCGCCCAGGGCGAGGGCGGGCTGATGTCGCTGACCGGCTCCGGCCCGGACGACCCGCAGCGGGTCGGCGTCCCGATCGCCGACCTGCTGGCCGGCATGTACGGCGCGTACGGGGTGCTCGCCGCGCTCATCGAACGGCAGCGCACCGGCCGCGGCCAGGTGGTGCGCACCTCCCTGCTGGCGGCGATCGTCGGCGTGCACGCCTTCCAGGGCACCCGGTGGACGGTCGCGGGCGAGGTCGGGCGGGCGCAGGGCAACCACCACCCCTCGATCGCCCCCTACGGCCTGTTCCACTGCAAGGGCGGCAGCGTCCAGCTCTCCTGCGGGTCGGAGGGGCTGTGGCGGCGGCTGTGCACGGAGTTCGGCCTGGACGCCGAGGCGCCCGGTCTGGCCACCAACGGCGAGCGCGTCGACCACCGCGACCAGGTGATCGAGCTGCTGGAGCGGGCCTTCGCCGACCTCACCCCCGAGGAGCTGCTCGCCCGCCTCGCCGGTGCCGGCGTCCCGGCGGGCAAGGTGCGCACCCTCGACGAGGTCTACGGCTGGGACCAGACGCTGTCGCAGGGCCTGCTGGTCGACATCGAGCACCAGACGCTCGGCCGGCTGCAACTGCCCGGCCCGCCGCTGCGCTTCTTCGCCCCCGGTCCGGACGGCGAGACCGAGACCACCCGGCGGGACCACGCCGCGCCGCCGGTGCTCGGCTCCTCGAACGAGGCGATCCGCGCCTGGCTCTCCCCGTGAGCTCCCTGGACGCCCGGGGGCTGCGGGACCTCGTCCTCGACCCCGGCTCCTGGAAGAGCTGGGACTCCCCCGTGACGGTGGGCGACGTCCCGGAGTCCTACGCCGCCGAGCTGGCCCGGGCGGCGGAGCGGACGCGCCAGGACGAGTCGATCACCACCGGCGAGGGGCAGCTGCGCGGACGGCGGGTCGCGGTGATCGCCGGCGAGTTCGGCTTCCTCGCCGGCTCCATCGGCGTGGCCGCCGCCGACCGGCTCATCGCCGCGGTCGAGCGGGCCACCGAGGAGGGGCTGCCGCTGCTGGCCGCGCCGGTCTCCGGCGGCACCCGGATGCAGGAGGGCACCGTCGCCTTCCTGCAGATGATCGGCATCACCGCGGCGATCGCCCGGCACAAGGAGGCCGGGCTGCCCTACCTGGTCTACCTGCGGCACCCCACGTTCGGCGGCGTCCTGGCCTCCTGGGGGTCGCTGGGCCACGTGACCATCGCCGAGCCCGGCGCCTCGATCGGCTTCCTCGGCCCGCGGGTGTACGAGGCGCTGTACGGGGAGCCGTTCCCCGAGGGCGTGCAGACCGCCGAGCACCTCGCCGAGCACGGGCTCATCGACGCCGTCGTCCCGCACGAGGAGATCGCCGAGGTCGCCGACCGGGCGCTGCGGGTGCTGGCCGCGCGGCAGACCTGGCACCGGGACGTCGCCGACGCCGAGCGGCCCATCCCCGAGGACGGCACCGACGCCGACGACCCGGAGGACGGCCGCAGCGCCTGGGAGGTCGTCACCGCCTCCCGCCGCGAGGACCGGCCCGGTGTGCGGCGGCTGCTGCGGACGGCGGCCACCGACGTCGTCGGCCTGTCCGGCACCGGCGCCGGGGAGAAGGACCCCGGGCTGCTGCTGGCCCTGGCGCGCTTCGGCGGGGCGCCGTGCGTCGTCCTCGGTCAGGACCGGCGCGGGCAGTCCCTGTCGGCGCCGCTGGGGCCGGCCGCGCTGCGCGAGGCGCGGCGCGGGATGCGGCTGGCCGCCGAGCTGCGGCTGCCGCTGGTCACCCTCGTAGACACCCCCGGCGCGGCGCTGTCCAGGGAGGCCGAGGAGGGCGGCCTGGCCGCCGAGATCGCCCGCTGCCTGCAGGACCTCGTGATGCTGCGGGCGCCGACGCTGGCCGTGCTGCTGGGCCAGGGCACCGGCGGCGGGGCGCTCGCGCTCGCCCCGGCCGACCGGGTGCTGGCCGCGGCCAACGGCTGGCTGGGCCCGCTGCCGCCGGAAGGCGCCTCGGCGATCGTGCACCGCACCGTCGACCGCGCCGACGAGATGGCCGCCGCCCAGGGGGTGCGGGCCACCGACCTGTGGCGGGCCGGGATCGTCGACCGCGTCGTCCCCGAGCGGCCGGACGCCGCCGACGAGCCGGTGGAGTTCTGCCGGCGGCTGGGGCGGGTGCTCGGCGAAGAGCTGGCCGGCCTGCTCGGGCGGGACGACGGCGAGCGCTTCCGCACCCGGCTGCACCGCTACCGCCACCTCGGCCGCTGAGGCGCCGACGATCAGCTGAGCTGGTCGCCGCGGCTCCTGGCTCACCGCCGGCGTGAGGACGGCGACCGCCGGGTGAGGCCGGCGGTCAGCCGGCGTCCGCCACTTCCCCCAGGCGCAGGCTGTGGTCGGGGTCGAGCCGGTCGAGCACCGCCTGCAACGCGTCGCCGAGGGCGCGGGTCTGCTCGTCGGTGAGCGGGTCGAACACCGCCGCCCGGACGGCCTCGACGTGACCGGGCGCGACCGAGCGGACGACGTCCCACCCGGCGTCGGTGAGGACGGCGACGTTCCCCCGGCCGTCCTCGGGAGAGCGCTCGCGGCGCACCCAGCCGCGTTCCTCCAGCCGCGCGACGGTGTGCGAGAGCCGGCTCTGCGACTGGTTGGCGCGGCGGGCCAGGTCGCTCATCCGCCGGCTGCGCCCGGGCGCCTCCGAGAGCATGGCCAGGACGACGTAGGCGGCGTGGCTGAGGCCGGCGTCGCGCTGGAGCTGGGCGTCGAGGACCCGCGGGAGCAGCTCGGCGACGCTCAACCACGTCCGCCAGGTCCGCTGCTGCTCCTCGTCGAGCCACCGCTGCGCCACGCCCGGAACCGTACTGGTGCGCGACACGCCGCGACACGCCGGAGGTCAGCCCTCGACGCGGATGGCGAGGGCGGCGATGTCGTCCTCGCGGTCGTAGCGGACCGGGGCCAGCACGCGGTCGAGGATCGCGTGGACCGGCAGCTCCTCCAGCCCGCCGAGCGTGGCGGCGAGGGCGGCGGTGCCGGCGTCGATGTCCTGGCCGGTGCTGCGGCGCTCGATCAGGCCGTCGGTGTAGAGCAGCAGCGTGCTGCCCGCGGGCAGGTCCGTCACGTGGTCCCGGCGCGGCCGGGTGGGGTCGATGCCGACGAGCATGTCCGGCGGGGTGCGCAGCACGTCGACCGTGCCGCCGGGGCGCAGCAGCAGCGGCGGCGGGTGACCGGCGTTGGTCCAGAGCAGCTGCCGCGACCCGTCGGGCTGCACGGGCTCGATGCGGGCCAGGACGATCGAGGCGATGGCGCCCACCGGCAGCCGGACCATCGCCCGGTCCAGGCGCTGCATCGTGTCGGAAGGGACCTCGCCGCGGTCGACGGCGTAACCGCGCAGCAGGGTGCGCAGCTGGCTCATGTCCGCGGCGGCGGCGATGTCGTGGCCGACGGTGTCGCCGATCGCCAGCACCGTGACGTCGTCCGCGGTGCAGAAGCCGTCGAACCAGTCACCGCCCACCCGGTGGTTGCCGTGCGCAGGCAGGTAGCGGCCGGCCATCTGCAGCCCGTCGGGCTCCGGGAGCTGCGGCAGCATCGCCCGCTGCAGCGTCTCCGCGACGCTGCTGCGCTCCTCCAGCAGCTGCTGGGTGCGCCGCCACTCGCGGGCGGCGACGTCGGCGGCCTGCGCGGCGCGCGCGGTCATGATCCGCAGCTGCAGCTCCGAGGAGCAGGCGCCGGCCAGGTCGGTGAGCACCGCCAGGTCGGTGTCGGTCCAGTGCCGCGGCCGGGAGTCGATGGCGCACAGCGAGCCGATCACCCGGCCGTCGGCGTCCACCAGCGGCATCCCCGCGTAGGCGACGACGTGCAGGTCGGGGATGGCGAGGTTGTGCCGGACCAGGGGGTGGCGCCGCGCGTCCTCGATGACCAGCGGCTCGGACGAGGCGACCACGTGCTGGCAGAACGAGTGGCTCAGCGGGGTGCGCCGCTCGCTCTGGTACGGCTCGGGCAGCCCGGCGGCGCCGGGGAAGACCTGCTCCTCGGCGCTCACCAGCGTCACGAGCGCCACCGGCACCGACAGCTGGTGGCGGACCAGCCGGGCGAACCGCTCGAAGGCCTCGTCGGACGCGGCCGGGAGCAGCGTCCCGGCGGGCAGCGGGACCGAGGCCGACGACTCCCCCGGGGACGACGCGGCGCGGGGACGGGGCGACGGGAGGACCACAGTGCCTCCCGACTGCGCCTGCGCTCGGCCACGATCGGTGGGTCGCGACTCGATCGAGCAGCTCCACCGTAGCGGAGACGACCCCTCCCGCGCTGTGACGCACGCCCCTGAGCAGCGAGGATGCCCGCAGCACCGGCTCACCGGAGCGGGCGCCGCCCCGGGCGGCGCCGTCCCGGTCAGCCGCCGGGCAGCGCGAGCCGCAGGCCGAGACCGAGCAGGGCGACCCCGGTGACGCCCTCGACGGTTCGGCTGACCCCCGGGCGCTGCAGCCACCGGCGGGCGGCTCCTGCACCGAGGACGAGGACGGCGAACCAGACGAGGCTCAGCGCCACGTGGACGAGGGCCAGCAGCACGCCCATCCCGAGGGCCGGCGTGTCGGGCGGGAGGAACTGCGGCAGCACGGACACGTAGAAGGCGCCGACCTTCGGGTTGAGCAGGTTGGTCAGCAGACCGGTGCGGGCCGACCGCCAGGCTCCTCCCGGCGACGGGGACGAGCCGGCGGCCGCCTCGGCAGGATGCCGGGCCAGGCGCCACAGGATCCGCCCGCCGAGCCAGACCAGGTAACCGGCACCGACGAGCCGGAGGACGTCGTAGGCGACGGTGGACGCGGTCAGGAGGGCGGACACCCCGACCGCGGCGGCGGCGCCCCACGCCAGGACGCCGGCGACCACCCCGAGCGCCGTGGCCACCGCATCCCGTCGTCCCCGCGTGATGGCGGCGCGGAGGACCAGGGCGGTGTCGAGGCCAGGGGTGATGGTCAGCGGCAGGGCGACGAGGCCGAAGCCGAGCACGGCTCCCTGGACGCTCACGCCTCGGTCCCCGCGGCGGTGGTCACGGTCCGAGCCTAGGGAGGCGGCGCCTCCGCACCGGCCGTCCCGACCACGTGCGCGGCGAACCCGGATCCGGAACGACGTCGTGCATGACGCCGCGCTCACCGGGAACGACGTGGGGTGGACACGGCCGGCCGCGGCCGGCAGCTGCCACGCAGGTGGACGACCGCTCGAAGAACCGAGGACCGCTCAGGAGGTCGCGATGAGCGTCATGCGTTTCGACCCGTTCGGGGACCCGTTCCGGAGCCTGGACCGGCTGACCAGCCAGATGATGTCCGGCACGCGGACCCCGATGGGCATGCCGATGGACGTGTGGCAGGCCGAGGACGGCTACCACGTGGCACTGGACCTGCCCGGGGTGGACCCGGACAGCGTGGAGATCACCACCGAGCGCAACATGCTCACCATCCGCGCGGAACGCCGCGCCGAGTACGGGCAGGGCGCCAACGTGCTCCTGGCCGAGCGTCCGCAGGGACGGTTCACCCGCCAGCTGCAGGTCGGTGACGCTCTCGACACCGGCCGGGTGTCCGCCACCTACCAGGACGGCGTGCTCCTGCTGACCATCCCGCTGTCGGAGCAGGCCCAGCCGCGGCGGATCGAGGTCCAGCACGGCGGCCGGCAGCAGCAGCTCTCGGTCGGCGGCGAGCAGGGTGGGCAGCAGTCCGAGCAGACCACGAACAGGGGCGAGGAGCAGAACAGCTGAGCTCTGGGCCGGGGCGAGACCGGATCGGCCGGGACCGGCTGACGTGGAGGAAGGGCCGCTGCGCCCGGGTGTGGCAGGGTGCCGCCGTGGTGCCCTCGACGACCGCGACCACCGACCACCACACCGGCGGGGAACCGTTCACGGGCCGGGCGCTCGGGACCGTGGACGTCGCCGGGTTCGTGCTGCGGTGAGGTTCCTCGACGCGGCCGCCGTCGCCGCGCTCGGCCCGGCCGGTGCGGTCCGGGCGATCACCGACGCGCTCCGCGGCGGTCTCGACCCCGCCACCGACACACCCCGCTCGGCGGTCGGCCTCGCACACGGCCAGTTCCTGCTCATGCCGTCCGAGGCCCCGGACGCGGCCGGGGTCAAGGTCGTCACCGTCGCCCCGGGCAACCCGGCCCGCGGCCTGCCCCGCATCCAGGCCGTCTACCTGCTCTTCGACGAGGAGACCCTCGCGCTGCGCGCGGTGCTCGACGGCACGGCGCTGACCACGCTGCGCACCCCGGCCGTGTCGGTCGCCGCCGTCCTCCCGGCCCTGCCCGACCGGCCGCTGCGGGTGGCGGTGGTCGGAGCCGGGCCGCAGGCCACCGGGCACGTCGCCACGCTGGCCGCCGTCCGCCCGTTGGCCCGCGCCACCCACCTGGTCCGCGACCCGTCCCGGACCCCGCTGGACGCGGTGCGGCTCGGCTCCGCGGACGCCGACGAGGCGTTGCGCGCCGCGGACGTCGTCGTCTGCGCGACCTCGGCCCGATCGCCGCTGTTCGACTCGAGCCTGCTGCGCGACGACGCCGTGGTGGTCGCGGTCGGCTCGCACGAGCCCGACGCCCGCGAACTGGACGCGCCGCTCCTGGGCCGGGCCACCGTGGTGGTCGAGGACGTCGCCACCGCGCTGCGCGAGGCCGGGGACGTGGTGCTGGCGATCGCCGAGGGCACGCTGGTCGCCGCCGACCTCGTGCCCGTGCGCGACCTCGTGACCGGCGCGGTGCCCCCGCCGGCCGATCGGCCGCTGGTCTTCAAGAGCGTCGGCATGTCCTGGCAGGACCTGGTCGTCGCAGCAGCGGTGGTCGGCTGACTGCCCGCCCCGCTGGACGTCGATCGCTCCGACGACGGGCCTACGGGACGGGGTCGACCGCGCGTGGCGGCACCGGGGACGGAGTCCTCCCCGTGTCCGGGTGCTGCCGGCTCGGCGCCGCGGTCAGCACCACGAGGCTGGCGAGCAGGACCCCCATGCCCACCCAGCCCAGGGCCGGCAGCCGTTCGTGCAGGACGAGGACGGCGATGACCGCGGCGACGGCCGGCTCGAGCAGGGTGAGCGAGGTGGCGGTGCTCGCGGGGACGGCGGCCAGGCCCCGGCCGAACAGCACGTAGCCGACGAACATCGGCACGAGGGCCAGGTAGGCCACGGCCGCGAAGTCGGGCCAGGACGCGAGGATGGGAGCGCCGGTGAGCAGCAGGACCGGCAGCAGCAGGACGCCGCCGAGCCCGAAGACGGCGCCCATGACGGGGCGGGAGGGCAGTCCGCGGCGCATCGCCCGCGCGGCGCCCCAGGAGTACAGGGCATAGGTCAGGCCGGCCAGCAGGCCCAGCGCGATGCCCAGCACGGGTTGCGCACCGGGAGCGCCGGTCGCCGCCTCCTCCTCCCCTGCGCGGGCGATGGCCAGCGCCAGCACGCCGAGCACCCCCACGGTCGCGCCGAGCGCCCAGCGGCGGGACAGCGGCCGGCGGTCGACGACGCGTTCGATGAGGGCGGCCGCCATCGGCGCCGAGCCGATGGACACGACCGTGCCGACCGCGACCCCGGCCAGGCGCATCGAGGTGTAGAAGGCCAGCGGGTACACCGCCACCGCGCCGGCGGACACCGCCAGGGTCGGCCACTGCGCGGCCAGGCCGGCGCGGTGGGCACGGATCACCCGCAGCGCGGCCGCCGCCTGCAGCAGGCCGCCCACCCCCATCGCCGCCGCGCCGACCGCCAGCGACCCGACGCCGGTTGCCAGCGCCGCCGCGGTGCCCGTCGTGCCCCACAGCAGGGCCGCGGCCAGCACGCACGCGCTGCCGTACGCCTCCCCGCGTCTCACCTCGCGTCCCCGCCGGCGGCGGCGTCCACCAGCTGCAGGGCCAGGTCACGGACCCGGTGCAGCCGACGGGAGTCGCCCTCCAGCCCGGCCCGCGCCATCGCGCCCTCGAGCAGGAACGACAGCTGCTCCGCCAGGTCGGCGACCCGCTCGGCCGGCACCCCGTCCAGCTCGGCGAGGTGGGCGGCCAGCAGCGCCTCGACCTCCTCCTTGTGCCGGCGCACCAGCTGCCGCCCGGGCGCACCGGCGGGCAACTCGGCCGCCGCGTTGAGCAACCCGCACCCGCGGAACCCGTGCTGGTAGGCCAGCTCGGCGTGGTCGACGTAGGCGTCGAGGACCGCGGCGACCCGCTGGCGGGCGTCGGTCGCGCCGGCCAGCCGGCGGCGGTAGAGGTCCAGCCACTCCTCGTGCCGCGCCTCGAGGTAGGCCAGGACCAGGTCGTCCTTGCTGGCGAAGTTGTTGTACAGGCTCATCTTCGCCACGCCCGCCGCGGCGGTGATGGTGTCGATCCCGGTGCCGTTCACCCCGTGGTCGTAGAAGCACTCCGCGGCTGCTGCCAGCAACCGGGCTCGAGCCGAACCGCGGGCCGACTCCGCCGGCCGGCCGATCCCGGCGCCCTCTCGGCGTCCACGTCCGGACACGAGCGACCCCTCCTCCATGTTGGGTAGACCAGTCTACCCAATCGAGAGGGCGGGCGCTTCTCCGCGCTCGGGGCGCCACCCGACCGCTCGCCGACGGCGACCTGTCCTGGCGGGACCTGACGGTCGGGTTCGTCATCGCCTGGCTGTGGTCCGGCAGGCGGTCGGACTGCTCGGCCGGATCCGAGCCGCTCCGCGCCAGGGGCGGAACACGCGTACTCCTGCGCGGCACCTGGCGCGGTGCTCGATGGGTCGTCCGGGGAGGGTCAGGCTCCCGCCAGCGGCGAACCGGTGCGCGCGGCGTCGATGACGTCGGCGATCGCACGCGCCGACTCCTCGGCGCCTCGCTCCTCCTCCAGCAGTCCAGCGTGCGTGGCGTCGGCGACGCGGTGGCTGTTGTTGGTCGACAGCGCGGCCATCCGGTCCTGAGCAGCCGACCAGCTCGGATCCGGGTCTGCGGCGGTGAGGACGACCAGTGGCGTGCTCCCGAGAGCGGTCAGCGCCCGGGCCTGGTAGAGCAGTGCCGGCATGGTGGCGATCTCGTCGCAGGTGTTGCGCCAGCCGCGGGCGCTGGCGACGAACGCCCGGACCTGTCCAGCGGCCGGCTCGGGCAGCGCTGACCAGGAGGACGTGGGCAGCAGCCGGCCGACGCCCAGCCGAGCCAGGCTGGGCGCCAGCGCGACCGCGCCGGGCGGGCCGGCGTGAGCCGAGCCGGTGCCCGCCGACCGGTAGGGGTCGGTCGCGTCGAGCAGGACCATGCCGGCGACCTGCTCGGGGTAGCGGGCGGCGTAGGTCATCGCATGGTTCCCGCCGATGGAGTGCCCGACCAGCACGTACGGTCCGTTCTCGCCGGCCCGGCGCAGCAGCGTGTGCAGATCGGCGGCGGCCTGCACCCCGTCCTGGCGGTGGGGGGCGTCCTCGCTCCAGCCCTGCCCGGCGCGGTCGTAGGCGCACACCCGGGTCGTGCGGCTGACCTCGGGGACGATGCGCGCCCAGTTCGCCGACATCTCACCGAGCCCGCTCTGCAGCACGACGGTGGGACCGCCCGAGCCGGTGCAGGTCAGGTGCAGCCGGTAGCCGCCGACGTCGTAGGACTGCCCCGGCATGGCATGGCTGCGCTGGTCGAGGGCCAGCCCGACGGTCTCGACCATGCCGCCGACGCCGGCCCCGGCCACGATCGCGGCCACGGGGTACAGCAGCCAGCGGCCCCCGCCGGCTGCCAGCGAGCGGCGGACGCGGACGCCCATCCAGATGGCGAGCGACAGGAGCAGCGGAGGCCACACCCAGCCGCTGAGGGTGATGGCGCGGTCGTGGGGGGTGAGGGCCAGGAGCCCGAGCCCCGTCGTGCCCAGCCCTGCGGCCGGGACCCACGCCCAGCTCTGGGGCTGATCGGTCAGCCGGGCCGACAGCACCGCCAGGATCGCCCAGCCGAGGGCGAAACCGAGCAGCGCCGCCCCCGTGATGACGGGCTCGGGTGCTCCGCCGAAGACCACCAGGGTGAGGACGGCGGCGGTGGCCGCGCCGGTCGCCAGCGACCCGGCGATGATCCCGCGGATCGGGCCGGTACGGGCGCGGTCGGTGGTGGACACGGCTACTGCGGCGGCACGGTCGGTGCGGTGGTGCTCATCGTGAGTCCTTCTGCCTGGTGGGTGCCGGCCACGCCCGATGGGGCCAGGGCTGGTGGTCGGTGGCGGCCGCGCCGCCCGGGCCGGTGATCTTGCCAGGCCCGCTGACGACGGAGGGGGAGCCAGCCGGAAGCGCGAGGGCGGTGCGACCGGCGGTGCCGGCTCCCGTCAGGACGTGGAGGTCGCCGTCGGTGCGCCCGCGCCCAGGCACTCGTCCGGGACCTCGCCGGGTGGCGGCACCTCACGCACGCCGCCGGTCATGCATCCAGGACCGACACGATCAGCCAGGTCCCCTGCCCACCCTGAGCACCGGGCCGAACCGTCGAGCACTCCACCACCGCGAGGTCCCGTCGCGGCCGCGGAGCCGCCCTCGGATGACCGCGACCGGGCCCTCGCGCCCGCACCCGGGCACTCGCGCAGCCTGCGTTCACCCTCGCACGCACGCGGAGGTGACACTCGCCGGCAGCACGTGGACGGATGCCGTGGCGACGCGCATCATTGGCAGTCGCCGGGTGAGAGTGCCAACCCGACCCGTCCGACGAGGAGTACCACCACCGTGCCCACGTACCAGTACGCATGCACCAACCCCGACGGGAAGCACCAGTTCGAGGTGGTGCAGAGCTTCACCGACGCCCCGGTGAGCGAGTGCCCCGAGTGCGGCAGCGCGGTGCGCAAGGTCTACGGCTCGGTCGGCGTGGTCTTCAAGGGCTCGGGCTTCTACCGCACCGACAGCCGGTCCGGCTCCTCGTCCGGCGAGTCGAGTTCGTCGTCCAACGGCAACGGCAAGAAGGACGCCGCCCCCGCCGCGTCCACCTCGTCGTCCTCGGGAGCCTCCTCGTCGAGCGGTTCCAGCTCCTCCTCGAGCAGCGCCGCCGCCAGCTGACCCGCGGTCCACAGGCGGACGCCGCGTCCACAACCCGGCGTCTGCCGTCCCCCCGCCGGTCGCGGGCGGCCAGCGTGGGCGCATGGTCCGCTTCCGCCGCCCGCGCCGACCGCTGCACACCACCCGTCAGGTCCTCGCCGCGCTCCTCGCCGCCACCGCCCTCGTCCTGGCCCTGCGCCCTGCCGCGGCACCGGCCAGCGCCCCGGCCGCCGTCCCGGTCGTCGTCGCCGCGGCCGACCTCGCGGCCGGCGCCGTCCTGGCCGCCGGGGACGTCGCCGTCACGCTCTACCCGCCCGAGCTGCGCCCCGCCGGCACGGTCGAGGACCCGACCGCGGTCGTGGGCCAGGTGCTCGCCGGCGGCGTCCGGTCCGGCGAGCCGCTCACCGACGCCGCCCTGGTCGGGGCCGGTCCGACCGCCCGGCTCGGTCCCGGCCAGGTCGCCGCGCCGGTGCGCCCCGCCGACCTCGCGGTCAGCGCGCTGGTGCAGCCCGGTGACCGGGTCGACGTCCTGGCCACGCCACCGGGCGCCGCCCGTGCCGAGGTGGTCGCCGCCGGGGCGCCGGTCCTAGCCACCCCCGGGCCGGAGGACGACGGCCTGCTGCTGCTCGCCGTCGACGCCGACACCGCGGCCCGGCTCGCCGCCGCGGCCACCACCGCGACGCTCACCCTCAGCCTCCCGCCACGCTCGACGCCGGGTGCCGGACCGGTCGCGCCGGGGGTGGGTGGATGACGCCCGAGGGCTTCGGGGACCCTCTGCTGCGCGGCGACCTCGTCGAGCTCGCCGTCGCCGTGGTCATCGGTACCGCCTCCACCGCGGTCGTCGACCGGTTCACCGAGTCGTGGTGACCCCGCTGGTCGACCTGGTGGGCGGCGGTCGTCCACTCCCTCGTCGTGCCGGCGATGGAGGCGCCCGTCGAGCGGCGCGCCCGCGGCGAGGAGCCCAGCCCCGGTCATGCCCCGGCCGGAGGCTCGCCGTGAGCTCGCGAATGGTGAGGAGGGCCCTCGTTCAGTCGCTGCCCCAGTGCGGCGGGCGGTCTTCGAGGTAACGCCGGTCGGCGGCCGACAGCTCCTCGGGGCGCTCGCCCCAGCCGACGTCCCGGTCGTCGGCAGCCCGCTCGGCCGGCGCCGCCGGAGCCGGCCGCGGCGGCTCGGCCACCGGGCGGCCGAGTCCCTCGAGGACCTCCGCGGCGGGCAGCGCGGACAGCGCGGCCCCGGACACCGCCAGCTTGCTGCCCCGGGTGCCCGACCCGACCACGACGAGGTCGGCGGCCGCGACGGTGGGGTCGACCAGCACCGGCCAGGACGGCGGCAGCCCGAGCGGGGTGATGCCCCCGTACTCCATGCCGCTCTCGGCGACGGCGACGTCCTGGGGCGCGAAGGAGACCTTGCGGGCGCCGAGGTGGCGGCGCACCAGGCCGTTGACGTCCGCGCGGGTGGTCGCCGGGACCAGGCACGCGGCCAGCTCGGTCTGCCCGGCACGGCGGGCGGCGACGACCACGCAGTTCACCGAGACCTCCAGCGGCACCCCGTACGCCTCGGTGAAGGCGGCGGTGTCGGCGAGGTCGGGGTCGATCTCGGCGACCCAGGCGGGAGCCGTCAGCGCGTCCAGCGCCGCGGCCACCGGGGCGGCGAGCAGCTCCGGCCGCTCGGGGGCGGGGACCCAGGTCAGCGAGCCGAGCCTGGGGGCGGTCGAGGAGTCCACGGGGCGATCCTGCCCGGTGGCCGGATCGTCGCGGCGAGCGGCCGGATCACCGCTGGTCGGACACTCCCCCGGCCCGCAGGATGGGCCCATGATCGGCCAGTTGCACTCCGTCGTCATCGACGCCCCCGACGCGTACGCCCTCGCGACGTTCTACGCCGACCTGCTGGGGATGGAGGTCAGCAAGGGCTCCCCGGGCGACGACTGGGTCGTCGTCACCGGCCAGGGGTACCGGCTGGCCTTCCAGCAGGCGCCGGACCTCACGCCCCCGGACTGGCCCGATCCGCAGCGCCCGCAGCAGTTCCACCTCGACGTCCGGGTGGCCGACATCGAGGAGGCCGAGCCGAGGGTGCTCGCGCTCGGCGCGTGCCCGCTGCCCGGCGGAGGGGGCGACTTCCGCGTCTACGCCGACCCGGTGGGCCACCCCTTCTGCCTCGTGTGGGACGCCGCGTGAGCGCCGACCTGCCCGCGGTCGACCTCGCCTCGGCCAGCCCGTTCGTCGCCGCCACCGCCTTCGAGGTCGGCGAGGTCAGCGGCACGCGCGTGACCGGGACGGTCCAGGTGGGGCCCGAGCAGCACACCCCGTGGGGCGTCGTCCACGGTGGGCTCTACTGCGCCGTCATCGAGTCCGCGGCCAGCATCGGAGCGAGCGTGGCGGTGGCCGACGGCGGGCAGTTCGCCGTCGGCGTCAACAACAACACCGACTTCATCCGCTCGATGACCGAGGGGCGGCTGCAGGTCGTCGCCGAGCCGGTGCAGCAGGGCCGCACCCAGCAGCTCTGGCAGGTGCTGCTCACCCGGGCCGACGACGGCAAGCTGGTCGCCCGCGGCCAGGTGCGGCTGCAGAACGTGCGCCGGCCCGGCGCGTGACGGCGCCCGCCCGGGCGGTGCGGGCCCTGCTCGCCGCCCGGGCGGTGGCCGCCGAGCACGGGGTCCGCTCGACCGAGCCACGGGTGCTGCAGGACGGCGTCAACGCCGTCGTCCACCTGGCGCCGGCGCCGGTCGTCGCGCGGGTGGCGACCCTGACGCCGCTGCTGCGCCCCAGCCCGCTGCGCTCGTTCGCCCGCGAGGTGGCCGTCGCCGGTGCCCTCGCGGCGGCGGGCGCGCCGGTCGTCCCGCCCAGCGACCTGCTGCCTCCGGGGCCGCACCGGTACGCGGGCCTCGAGCTCTCCTTCTGGCAGCACGTCGAGGTGCTGCCCTCGGTGCCGTCGCCGGGTGAGGCGGCCCGCGCCCTGGTCGAGCTGCACGGCTCCCTCGCGGCGCTGCCGGTGGACGGCACGCCGCTGGACACCCCGCTCGACGACCTCGCCCGCTTCGTCTCGGTGGGCGGGGCGTGGGGAGCCGCTCCGGCGCAGCTGGACCGTCTGCGCGACCGGCTGGCGGAGCTCCGTCCGAGGCTGGACGGCGAGGTGGTGCGGCTGCACGGCGACGCGCACCCGGGCAACCTGCTGGCCACCCCCGGCGGCTGGCGGTGGACCGACCTCGAGGACACCTGCGCCGGCCCCCGCGCCTGGGACCTCGCCTGCCTGCGCAGCACCTCCCGGCTCGACGGCCGGGCCGCGCTGGACGCGGTCGGCGGCCCCTCCGACGCCGAGCTGGCGCCGTGGCTGGAACTGCGCCGGCTGCACGCCGCCGCGTGGACGCTGGTCGTCGCGGCCGGCCGGCCCCGTCCCGGGCCCCGCCCCGAGCCTGCGAGGGGTGGGGAGGACGGGGTCCTCTCTCACGCCAGTGGCAGCGCCGGCTCGCGGTAGGTGGTGCCGGCCAGCGCCGGCGGCAGCACGTCGGGGTCGATGACGACGGAGAACAGCGCGCGCGGGTCCTGCAGGGTGGCCGGCGGGCGGGCCGCGGCGCGCGGCACGACGCGGTCCCAGCGGGCGGGACGGCGGTGCGGCAGCAGCTCACGGCCCTCGAACAGGTAGTCCCCGAGCACCTCGCCCACGAGCAGCCCCGCGCCGTGCTCGATGGGCAGCGCGACCGGGTCGCCGGGGCGCACCTCGTCGAGGAAGGCCGAGAGCTGCCGCAGGTCCTTGGCCGGGCGGCGGCCGGAGATCTCCTTGGACAACGCGCGCAGCTCGGCCGGGGACAGCCCGGTGGCGTCCACGTCGATGCCGGACTGGGTGCCCAGCCCGACGACGCCCGCGGCCAGGCAGGCGCCGAGCTCGTTGTGCGCGCGGGGGCGCACCACCCACACCCGCGTGCCCTCGGGCTCGGGTGCCGGCGGGAGGTCGTCGGGCTCGGGCCAGACGTAGGGCAGGTCCTCGGGCTCGGCGCCGAAGAGGGGACCGAACAGCGGCCGGTAGAAGTCCGGCTCCTTGGCCAGCAGGTTCGACCGGTGCGACAGGTGCAGCGCCTCGTCCCCGACCCAGGTGGGCAGCATCCCGGCGCGCGCCAGCTCCTCCTGCGGGACGCCGACCACGTCGGGCGCGAACTCGGCGATCAGCGTGTGCGTGGTGTCGGCGAACCCACGTTCCCGCCACACCCGGACCATGGCCAGCCCGTACGCCACCAGCGCCGGCGTCCGACCGCGCCACATCCGGACCACCGGGTGCGACGTCCAGCCGTAGTCGGGCAGTTCGAGGGCCCGCAGCACCTGGAGCGTCTCCACCCGCTGCTTGCCCAGGCGGGGCGAGTCCAGGAGCCGGGCGCTCTCCTCGAAGTCGGCGACGGGCAGGAAGGTCTGCATCGCGGCTCCTCCTTCCCGGACCGACGCGGGGTCAACCGCCCGGCGGGTCCAACGCGGCGAGGGCGGCCTCCCAGCGGGCCCGGCGCGCGGCGTCGTCCTGCTCCCACCACGCGGTGCCGCGCTCCCCCAGCCCGGTCTTGGCCAGCTGCACGCGGGCGCGGGCGGCGGCCAGCGCGGCGTCGTCCCCGGTGCGGCCGGCAGACCGCACCGCCGAGCGCGCCACCCCGAGGTGGTGCAGCAGGCGGGCGCGGACGTCGTCGGGCAGCGCGGGGTCGGCCGCCCGCCAGCGCCGGCCGTCGACGACCAGCCACCGGCCGTCCTCGGTGCGGCCGACCTCGCGCGTCACGCAGCGACGCGGCGGACCAGGTCGGGCAGCACCGTGCCGAGCGGGGCGTCCACCCGGACGTCGACCTTCGCGTCACCCCGGGTCGGGCCGAGGTTGACCAGCCCGACGGGGATGCCGAGCTTCTCGGCGCGCAGCACGAACCGGTAGCCGCTCATGACCGTCAGGGAGGAGCCCAGCACCAGCAGGGAGCCGGCCTGCTCGACCATCGCGAAGCAGGTGTCCACCCGGTCGCGCGGCACCGTCTCGCCGAAGAAGACGACGTCGGGCTTGAGCGGACCGCGCCCGCAGGCCAGGCAGTCGACCATGACGAACCCGTCGAGCAGCTCGTCGGGCAGCTCGGCGTCGCCGTCGGGGTTGACCTCGTCGACGTGCGGCCCGAAGTGCGGGTTGACCGCGTGCAGCCGCTCGTGCAGCTCGCCGCGGTCGGCGACGTCCCCGCAGGCCAGGCAGATGGTGCGGTCCAGCCCGCCGTGCAGCTCGACGACGTCCCGCGCGCCGGCGGCCTGGTGCAGCCCGTCGACGTTCTGCGTGACCACCCCGGTCACCAGCCCGGCCCGCTGCAGGTCGGCGACCGCGGCGTGCCCGGCGTTGGGCCGGGCCTCGCGGATCTGCGGCCAGCCCACGAAGCTGCGCGCCCAGTAGCGGTGCCGGCCGCGCGGGTCGCGCAGGAACGTCTGGTACGTCATGGGCGTGTGCCGGCGCAGCGACCCGGTGGCCCCGCGGTAGTCGGGGATGCCGGAGTCGGTGGACAGGCCGGCTCCCGAGAGCACGACGACGTCGCCGTCCGCCACGAGCGCGGCCAGGTCCTCGAGGGTGCCGGGGTCTGCGGCGGCCGGGTCGACGGCGGCGGGGACTGCGGTCACGCCGCCATGGTCCCCCTCGCCGGCAACCCGCGCCGCGACCTCAGGAGGGAGCGACCTCGCGGTCGAGCCGGCCCAGCAGCTCCTCGTACACCCGGCGCAGCCCCTTGGGCGCGAAGGTGCGCTCGAAGAAGCCGCCGATGCCGCCGGCGCCGTTCCAGGTGGTGCGGACCCGGACGGTGGTCAGCCCGGCGTCGGCCGGGTGCAGCGTCCAGGTGGTCACCATCGACGAGCGGGTGTCGGTCTCGACCAGGGTGTCGGGGTCGGGCTGGCCGACCTCGACCAGCTGGTCGCGGACCCGCTTGGAGGTGGCGGCGAAGCGCCAGGCGACGCGGGTGCCCGCGCCCTGGCCGCCGGACTCGACCCGGTAGCCGCTGAACTGCTCGGGGAGCACGCGGGGGCGCGTCCCCTCGTAGTCGGCGAGAGCGGACCGCACCCGGTCCACCGGCGCTCGGACGACCCGTTCCGCGGTGGCGACGACCTGACCCATGGCCCCCATCCTGCCGTCGCCCCCACCGGGGACGTCGTCAGGGCTGCCGGACGGCGCACGGCGGCCGCTCCGCGGGCGGCCGGACCGGGTTCGCCGTCGGCAGCGGGGACGACGGTCCGCGAGGTGCGGCCGCACCGGGCACCGCCGTCCACGCCCCGCGGGTGCGGGGACCCGGGCCCGCCTGCACGATCACACCGCCGTCGTCCTGCGAGGAGGAGCCGTGACCACACCGCCGCTGCCCACCGTCCCGACCGGCCTGACCCCGGAGGAGCGCGACCGGTTCTTCCTCGGTCTGGCCGTGGAACAGGCGCGCATCGGCTGGGAGGAGGGCGGGGTCCCCATCGGTGCGGCGCTGGTCGACGGCGACCGGGTGCTGGCCGTCGGCCGCAACCGCCGCGTGCAGATGGCCAGCGCCATCCGCCACGGGGAGACCGACTGCATCGAGCGGGCCGGCCGGCTGCCGGCGTCGGTGTACCGCCGCAGCGTCCTCTACACGACCCTCTCCCCCTGCCTCATGTGCGCGGGGACGGCGCTGCTCTACGACATCCCGCGCGTCGTCGTCGGCGAGAACCGCAGCTTCCAGGTCTCCGAGGAGCTGCTGCGGTCCCGCGGCGTGCAGGTCGACGTGCTGGACGACCCGGACTGCCTCGCCCTCATGGAGCGGATGCTCGCCGAGCGGCCGGAGCTGTGGCTCGAGGACATCGGGGAGGAGTCGTGACCGCGTCCGGGGCCGCGACGACGGAGGTCGTCGACCCGGACTACCCGGTCACGCCGGTCCCGGCGCACGCGCGGAAGTCGTTCTTCTCGATCGCGGTCGTGCTGCTGGGCTTCACCGTGTTCACCCCGACGATGCTGGCCGGCGCCACGCTGGGGCCGGCGTTCGCCTTCGACGACCTCGTGCTCGTCATCCTCGCCGGCTCGCTCATCCTCGGTGCGTACGTGGCCGTGATGGGCTGGGTCGGCGCGCGGACCGGCCTCACCACCGTCGTCATGGCCCGCTACACGCTGGGCACCCGGGGCGCCAAGCTGGCCTCGATCCTGCTGGGCGGCACGCAGATCGGCTGGTACGGGGTCGTCGTCGGCACCATCGGCGACCTGACCGCCGAGGCGCTGGAGTGGCGCTCCTACGGCGCCCGGGCCGCGGTCATGGTCCTCACCAGCGTGCTGATGTGCGCCACGGCCTACTGGGGCTACCGCGGCATGTACTGGGTCTCGCTGGTCTCCACCCCCCTGATCCTCGTCCTGGCGTTCTGGGTGGTCGGCCGGTCGTTGCAGGAGGTCGGCGGCCTCGAGGGGCTGACGAGCGTCCGGCCGACGGCGTCGATGGCCGTCGCGGTCGCCATCACCACCGTCGTCGGCACGTTCGTGTCCGCCGGCACCCAGGCGCCCAACTGGACCCGGTTCGCCCGGCGCGGCTCGCACGCGGTGTGGGCCTGCGTCATCGGCTTCCTCGTCGGCAACGGGCTCATGGTGTTCTTCGGCGCGATCGGGGCGCTGACCTTCGGTGAGGGCGACTTCGTCCTCGTCCTCTACCAGCTGGGGCTGGTCGGCTGGGGTCTGGTGCTGCTGTTCGGGAACCTCTGGAAGAGCAACGCCGACACCGCCTACGCCTTCGGGGTGGCCGGCGCCGAGCTGTTCGACCGTCCCAGCAAGGGCCCGTTCGTGATCGGCGGCGCGGTGGTCGGCACCGTGCTCGCGCTCACCGGGGTGCAGAACCACCTCGTCGAGTACCTGGGACTGCTCGGCACGTTCATCCCCCCGCTGGGCGGCGTCATCATCGGCGACTTCCTCGCCCGCTGGCGGCGGCGCGGCATCCCCACCGGCACGATCCCGCCCGCGGTGCGGTGGCCGAACCTGCTCGCCTACGCGGTGGCCGCCGCCCTCGCGTGGCTCAGCGGTGAGCTCGGCATCGGCATCCCGCCGGTCATCGGCATCGTGGTCGCCATCGCGCTGTCGACGGGGCTGTCCCGGGTGGGCTCCCGGCCCGCTGCCTCGGTCGACGCGGCGTGAGGAGACTCACCCCGGCCCGGAGTCCGCCCCGGGTACCCAGGGAGGGTGACCGCACCGCTCTCCCTCACCCGCACCGGCACCGGCGAACCGCTGCTGCTGCTCCACGGCATGGGCAGCTCGCAGCGCGACTTCACCGCCGTCGTCGGGTCCCTGGCCGAGCGCTTCGACGTCCTGGACGTCGACCTGCCCGGGGTCGGCCGCTCGCCGGCCCTCGACGAGCGGCCCACGGTCGCCGCGCTCACCGACGCGGTCGAGCGGACCCTCGACGACCAGGGCGTCGGCCGGGTGCACGTGCTCGGCAACTCGCTGGGCGCCCGGGTCGCCCTCGAGCTGGCCGTCCGCGGCCGCGCGCGGTCCGTCGTGGCGATCGCGCCGTCCGGGCTCAACATGCCGCCCGAGCGGGCCCTCCAGGGCGGCGGGATGACCCTGGCTCGGGTGGCCCTGCGCACGATCGCGCCGCTGGTCGACCCGCTGTCCCGCTCCGCACTCGGCCGGGCTGCGCTGCTGGCCCCGCTCAAGGCGCGCCCGTGGAGCACCTCCCCCGCGGAGGCTGTCGGGGCGCGCGAGGGCTTCGCCGACTCCCGCGACTTCTGGCGCACCCTGCTGTGGGGGCTGCTGCTCGACGTCCCGCGGGGTCTGGACCGCATCGACTGCCCGGTCACCCTCGTGCAGGGCGTGGCCGACTGGGTCGCCTCGGGACAGACGGTGCGCTACCTGCCGCTGGTCCCCGGGTCCCGCTTCGTCCCGCTGCTGTGGGCCGGGCACGCACCCCAGTCGGACCGACCGCGGACCATCGTGCGGCTCGTCGAGGAGGCCGCCCGCCGGGCCGGTCAGCCGGCGGACTCCTCCGCGTTCAGGAACGAGCACCGGAACCGGGCGGCTGACATCGCCTCGGTGAACAGCGACTCCCAGGCCGGGTCGGCCGACGAGAAGGCCGTGTAGATCCGCTCCTCGAGCACGACCGGCAGCCCGTCGGGGCCGGGGTAGGACCGCCGCAGCAGCACCCGCGTCTCGCCGTCCACCTCGTCGTGCGCCGGCGTCCAGCGGGCACGGGCCACCGCGTCGGCGAGCCGGACCTGCTGCCGGCCGGACAGGCGCTGCCGGCCGGCGGCAGGTGGGACGGCCGGACGCGCGGACCAGACGCCCAGGGCGTAGAGCAGCAGGCCGACGAGGGCCAGCAGCACCACCAGCTCGAGGAGCAGGACGACCACGGGGACGACGGTAGCCACCTCAGGGCGCCGCGGACGGGGTCCGCCGCACGGCCCGCTAACCTCGACGGGTACGCCCCGGTCGGCCCCGCGCCGACGAGCCCCCGTAGCTCAGGGGATAGAGCATCGGTTTCCTAAACCGTGTGTCGCAGGTTCGAATCCTGCCGGGGGCACCGCAAAGGTGCTGGTCAGCGGCTAGTCCGCGCGCCGGATGCGGGCCACAGGGGCGTCAGACTGGGGTTCGGTCAGCACCTGGTCAGCACGAGCGGCGTCCAAGCGGTCGGCGACCGCGTCCAGCTCGTCGGGAAACAGGTGGCCGTACCGGTCCAGCGTCATCTGCGCCGAGGCGTGGCCCAGCATCGATTGCACGCCCTTCACCGACGCGCCGGAGGCGATGGCGAGGGATGCGGCGGTGTGCCGGAGCTCGTGCGGAGTGAGGCCCGAGAGGCCGGCGTCATCGGCCGCCCGGTCGAACCAGTCGCGGCGAAAGTTCTGGACCCGCAGCGGGGTGCCGGCCCGGGAGGCGAAGACCAGGTCGGTCGGCGCCTTCCCGGTGAGCTGGCGGCCGAGGTCCTCCCGAAGGAAGCGGGGCACCACCACCGACCGGTGCTGATGTGTCTTCGGCGTACCGAAGACCATCTCTCCGTCGACCTCGGTGACCGCCTCGACCACGTCGATGCGCCCTCTGAGCGGCTGCACGCGGCGCACGCGCAGGCCGGTCAGCTCTCCCCAACGCAGACCGGTGTAACCGGCCACCAGGACCATCAGGCGATGCGGGCCGCAGCCGTCGGCGAGGTCGGCGAGCTGCTGGTGGGTGAGGTAGCGGCGATCGGACCTCGGCAGGCGGGGCAGGCCGACACCGGTGGCCGGGTTCCGCGCCAGCCGGTTGTCCTTCACCGCGTCGTCCAGCATCGAGGACAGCAGGTGGTAGGCCTGCCGGGTCCTGGACGCCGACAGTTCCGCGCGCATCGCGGCCACCCAGGCGACGACGTCGGAATGCCTGATCTTGGTCAGCGGGACCGTGTTCCAGGTCGGGAGCACACGGGTGGCCAGCAGTGACCGGTAGGACGACAACGTCTTGGGCTTGAGGTGAACTCGGCCGGCCATCCAGGTCTCGGACCACTGCCCCACCGTCATCTTCGACCGACCGGGGTCGACCCAGGTGTCGTTCCTGATCGCCGACTTCTGCTCCTGCTCCCAGAGGTCGGCATCCCGCTTGCGGTGGAAGTTCCCGTTCGTGTGCTGCTTGCCGGCGGCGTCGCGATAGAAGCCAACCCACTTGTCCCCACGCTTGTATGCCATCGCTCACCCCTCCGGTCTGGTCGCACGCCGGTAGGACGCCTCGGTCCCCGCAGAAGCGCGCCCAGCCTTGCGCGGTCGAGGACGTGGCACGAGAGTCCGCGGCTCGGCACCGACGTCGACCTGCGCCTCTGGAGCCGGATTCCGCTCAGCCGTGCCCTGATCGCGCCGTGCATCGATCCAGGCGCGCAGGTCGTCGCGGCGGTAGAGGACGCGGCGGCCGAGGCGGAAGCTGTGCGGGCCGGTGCCCAGATGGCGCCAGTACCGCAGGGTGGCGACGGGGGCGCGCAGCAGCTGGGCTGCTTCGGCGATGGTGAGCAGCTCGGCCGCGGGCTCGGCGGTGTGATCACGGTCGGGGATCTGGTCGGGCATGGCTGTCTCCGGGGCTCGACGGGTGTGGGCGGGAGTCCACCTGCAGAAGGCGTCATTTCGCGGCCATCGGTGACAGCCCACAGCCAACGTCTCCGGTTGTTCTCCTGTTTTCCTCCGGCACGCGAGCCCAGGTGCTCGAGGCTCTGGGGCTGACAGCGCCCGAGGTCAGCGCCCGATGCCGGGACGGGCGCCGGGTGACGGCGTCCGGTGGAGGGCCGGCTCCGGCGGTCGGACGCTGCGGGTTGGTCGCGGCGAGGACGCCGCGGGAGCCAGCGCTCGACGGGTAGCCCGTTCGGCGTCGCGGTGGAGGCGCCAGGCGTTGCGCTCCTGGGCGAGCCGGTCGGGTGGTTGGGCGACCATGGCCGGGTCGCCCGTCAGCTCGGCGAGGCGCGTGCGGGCGGCGGCCAACGCGTCCTCGGCGGCGCTGACGTCACCGTGGACGCCGGCCAGCTCCACGGCCGGGTCCACACGTTGGCCGTGCGCAGTGAGGCGGGTGAGCCTGTCCTCCTGCCGGCGGCGAGCCTGGTCCAGGGCACGGGACACGCGGACGTGCGCTGCCTGGGCGGCATCGGCCGCCGCGCACAGCCGGGCGCGCTCGGGATGGGCCGCTTCAGACCGGCGGTAGGCGAGCTCGCCTAACGCGGCCTGCAGCCGCGGCGGGTCGTCGGCCGAGGAGGCGACGGCGGCGAGCTGTCGGGTCTCGGTGGGCAGTGTCGGCAGGTACGGCCGCCAGCGGTCCGCCCAGTCGACCAGCTGGTCCTCCGCCCGGTGGACCGCGCCGCGGCGCAACCCGAGCCGGCCCGGGCCGGCGAGGACGACCTGGGCGGCCTGGCGGGCGGGGTCCCGCTGGGCGGCCCACCGGTCGAGCAGCGTGTCGCGGAGGCGGTCGGCCTCGGCGGTGACCAGCGCGCCGATGGCCTGGGCTCGCTGCGTGGCCTGCTGCGCGGCGGTCGCCGCCTGCCGCTGCTGGTCCTGCAGCGCGGCCATCTGGTGGGCGTGGTCGGCGTCGACCGCGGCGATCGAGTGCAGCACCTCGCGGCGCCGCTGCAGGACCTCCAGCTGGTCCTGACAGCGCTGCTCGGCCGTCCAGGCCGCGCGCAGCTCGGTGAGCACGTGGTCCAGCGGTCGGGGCTGGGCGTATCGGGCGGCTTCGCGGGCGGCCAGGTCGGCGGCGTGAGCCGGTCCGAGGTCGGCCCGGTCGCGGGCGAACACCGTCATCCACTGCTGACGGGCATCGGCGAGGTCCGCAGCGACGAGGTGGGCGGTGTTGACGGTGCGGCCGCGGGTCATGCCCACGTAGGCGGCCGCTGCGCCGGTGTGCTCGCCGACCACCACGTGAGACGCGGCGACGGTGTCGCCCTGCACGCCGTGCGCGGTGGCGACGTAGGCCAGCTCGACATGGTGGGCGACGTAGTCCGCAGGGAGCACCCGCTCCTCGCCCCGGGACGGGATGGCACCGGCCGGGGTGACGTCACCGAGGGTGGGGTGCGTGGGGGTGACGGTGAGGGTCCCGTGCAGGTCGACCGCGGTGACCGTCCAGGTGTCGCGATTTGCCACACCCAGGGTCCGGTCGTTGCGGCGGGTGGCGATCCGATCGCCGGCGCCGATCCGCTGTCCGGCCCTGGTGGTGACCACTCGGGCGTCATCGACCCGACCGCCGGCAATCAGTCGGTCCCGGATGGCAGCGCCCAGCTCGGCAGCCTGCTCACGGGTGTCGACCACCACGGCCACCGCTCCCTCGCCGGGAGACGAGGCGGTGGCGAGCGCGGTCAGCGCCTCGAGCCGGGCGGCGGGATCGGAGTGGATCCGGATCCGGCCGCAGGCGTGCAGCGCGTCGAACACCGCCCTCGGGTCGTCACCGCGGCGCATGGCCAGGGTCAGGTCGGCGTACTCGGTGTCGGGCACGGTGCGGCCCGCCTCGCCCGTGCGGACGAACCGGTGCACTACGTCCAGGGTCAGGCAGGCGGCCGGGTCGGCGGCGCGGACGGCGAGGTCGAGCACGCCGCCGCGGCCGACCGCCGCGAGCTGGTGGCGGTCGCCGAGCAGCGCGACTCGAGCCTGGGCCTCGTCGGCGATGGCGAGCAGCGCGCGGGCGGTGTCCTGGTCGAGCATGCCGGCCTCGTCGACGACCAGCAGATCCGCCGGCCGCAGCGCTGCGGCAACCTCCGGCCCGGCGTAGAGCGCGCCGGTGGCCGGATCGACTTGCCCGACGGTGAGCCGGGTCCAGGCGCCATCGGCCCAGCGCCAGCCGTGCTGGAAGGCCAGCCATGCGGCCGACCCGGCGGCCGCGCCGACCTCCGTGGCGGCGGCCCGGGCAGCCTTCAGCGTCGGGGTCACAACCAGCAACCCACGCCCCTGTAGAGCGAGGAGGTGACGGGTCGCGGCGAGGGTGGTGGTCTTGCCGGCGCCGGCCGCGCCCTCCACCACGACCAGCGGCCGCTCCCCCGACAGCGCGGCGGCGACGGCGTCCTGCCCGACATCCAGCCCTTGCAGCCCGGCCGGCAGGTCCGCGGCGGGGCCTTGGTGGGTGCCGCGGGCGGCGAGCCGGGCGGCCAGGTCGGCCTCGGCGTCGAGCACCGCCCGAGAGGTCCACGTCCGGATGTGCTCGGGGATCCCCTCGCGCTCCAACAGCGGGACGCAGCGGGCCAGGGCGCGGGCGGTGAGGTCCTCGGCCAGCTCCTGGCGGACAGCGGCCTCGGCCACGATCCCCGCCCCGGCGATGAGACGTTCGGCTTCGCCACGGAGGTCGGCGGCGTTCCACGCCGAACGCCCCGCGGTCAGCCGGACGAGTAACCGTTCCACCGCGCGGTCACGATCCATCGCGCCGACCGGGGCGGGCATCAACTCGACCGGTTGATCCGGGTCGCGGTAGCCGAGGGCGGCCAGCTCGCGCCGCCACCGCCCGGTGAGATCGGCGCCAGGCTGCGGGGCGACCTTGTCCGGGCGGCCGTCGGCCCACGCCCGGGCATCCCAGGCCCGTCTCAGCGCGGGGCCGGGCTGTTCGCCGGAGTGTGCCATCATCCATTCGCGTTCGTAACGGTCCAGATTGCGCCCGATCTGCGCCGCCCGCGCGCTGAACGGACCGACATAGTCGGCGAGCTCCGGTATCTCTCCAGTCGCATCCAACGTATAGCCGTGGGCGGCGAGCGCGGCCCGGAACGGCGGGTCGCAGGCCACCGCGGCGTGCCCCATGCCGTTGATCGCCGCAAGAGAATCGCGGACGCCGACAGTGTGCAGTCCGCGCCATTTTCCGGCGGCGAGCACGCGTGCGTTGAGCTGCAGGTGTAGGTGCCGGTGTGGGTCGCCGGCGCGGGAGGTGTGGTGCCGCACGGTCACCGCCTCCAGCACCTCGATGGGCACCTGCACCTGCCCGCCGCGCGGCCCGACGCGGGTGGTCGCGTGCCGGGCCAGCCAGCCGATGATCTGGGTGGCGGCGCGGTCCTGGGCCGCGTCGTAGGCGGCGGCGACATCGGGGTGCACTGCGGCGGCCAGCGACCAGGACTTCGGGCCGTTGACCACCACCTCGACGAAGCGCACCGCGCGTTCGTCGGTGCGCAGCCGACCCCTCGGCTCGCCGGTGTCGGGATCTCGGCCGGCGACCCAAGTCTCGTAGACCTCGCCGGTCAGCCACGCGAGCTCCGCCACGCGACCGTCGCGGGCCACGAAGCGGCGGGCGACGCCGGTTCCCTCGGCCAGGTAGTAGTCGTCGGCCCGGCCGCGGTCGACTTCCAGGTACTGCCGGGCAGCGGCTGGCGGACCAGCGTAGACCTTCATCCCACCGTGCAATTTCAACGCCACCCAACAATGACCAACAGGTCACCCCTAGCAACGGCGATGGGCCCCGCGAAGCGAGGCCCGGACTACCACCATTGGTAGCATGCGTGCCGTTCTTGAGTAAACACTTGGGCGATAGTGGTACGCGTTGATGGTCATCTGTTATTCGAGGGTCGAGGCAGAGTGCTGGGCAACGACGGAGAATAGTGGCGACCGTTAACTATCCTGGCGACGATTAGGCCGGTGCCCATGTACCTCCGAGGGTGCACGCTGTATCTTTTACACTGACTCAAGCCACAATTGAGCCCGCGGCCCGAGACGGAGCGCCCGTGCGGAAGCAGGCCAGAGCGGACCTAAGAGCGTCCGGGGAGGGGTTGACAAGCAGCTCCCATCAATGTCGACGGTGCGCTGGACGACGACTCGGACGCCGCTCCGGCGTCCTTGAAGGCGGTCTAGTAGTACTTCGTTAGTGGGTCTCGGGGTGGGGTCGATCCGGAGAGCAGACGATGCAGGTGCCGGTCCAGGTCACCAGCGGGCCCTGCAGCTGGTGCAGGACCGCATACAGGCTCAGGCCGACGCAGCCGCGTTTCGGTCGGTGCCCGGTCCGGTTAGGATCCGCTGGGCGGCGGTGATCGGAGTGACGTGCCGATTCCAGCCTGCCCGGATGCGGCCTTGAAGTGGTCCAGGCCCAGGTCGGTCCTCAGCTCGCGAAAGTCGTGCTCGATCCGCCAGCGGATCTCTGCCAGCCGGACCAGCTCGGCCAGCGGCGTGTCCTCGGGCAGGTCGGAGAGCCGGTAGTCGGTGGGCTCGGCGGCCTCGGCCGGCCATTCGGCCAGCAGCCACGCGAGAGGCAGCGAGCCGTCGGCGGCCAGCCGGGCGGTGGGATTGCGCCCGGCCGGACGGACCCGCAGCGCCAAAAGGTTGAGGTCAACGCCGCGCGGGAGTCTTCCCGCCAGGTGGCCGACACGGTGGCGTGCGGGCCGGCGGCGAGCGCGTGAGCGCGCAGGCCGACCGGGCGGGTGCGGTAACGCGGCCGAGGCCGGCGGCCCCGGCCGGAGTACGGCCGCAGCTGCGGCACCGCGGCCTCGGCGTACGCGGTCAGGTCCCCGTCGACGGCGACCACGTAGCAGCTGCCGCGCGCGGTGATGCCGGCGCGGAAGTCGCCGTTGTTGCTGTAGCCGGCGTCGGCGACCCTCACCGGCGGGGGCAGCCCCCAGCCGGCCAGCTCGTCGAGCATCTCCAGCGCCAGCCGCCATTTCACATGATGCCGGGTGCTGTCGGGAATGCCGGCGCGGGCCCGCCGCCCGGATCACCGCTGCCGCTTCGGGCGTGGTCGCGGCGTCATCGTCCCAGCTCTCGGGCAGAAACAGCTGCCAGGAAAGCGGGCAGGAGGCGGCATCGGTGACCGCGGAGACCGAGACGCCGATCTGGCAGTTGCCGACCTTGCCCAGCGTGCCGGAGTACTGCCGGGCCACACCCGGCCAGGCGTTGCCGTCCTTGATGAAGCCAGTGTCGTCAACCACCCACGCCTTGGGCGCAATTACCTCGACCGCCCGGCGGGCCAGCCGCTCGCACACTGGCTGCACCGCCCACTTCGACGACGAGACGACCTGCTGCAATCCCTGATAACCGACACCCCACTGTTCGACCATCGGCGGCATTGAATTGGGCCGCCTGCCGAGCAGCAACCCCGGCACATGCGTCGCGCCCTTGTCCCGCTGGTAACGGCGAGTCAGCGGCGCGGACACCTCCGCCGCGGACTCCTCCAACCACCCCGCACGGCGGCCAGCTCCCCCGGAGACATTCCACCATCGCACCGCGCCGAAGCAGGTCAGACAGGACCTAACGAAGCACTATTACGTGTCGGCCTGCCGGTCCGGGGTCTCGCGTTCGACGATCAACCGCGCGGTCGGTCACATTAGCCCGGAGGGCCGCCTCAAAGATGGCGCAGACGGGTAGCAGAGGCCAGCCCGTCGAGGATGACCGAGGAGTGGGGACTCTTCTCGGCGTGTCGCCCGCGACACTCCGTTCGCTGACACGCCATGGCACCGAGGGTCTTGAAAGCCTTCCGGTCTTTGAGGATTCTCCCACGGCATATCGGCTCACCCGCGCAACGACTGCCAGGAGGAACGTAGTGATGCTCAAGGAACAACCTCAAAATTGACGGACCGAGGCACCTGCGGTCACACCAGAACGTGTATTTCAGGGGCCGCCAGGAGTGAAGTCACCACGCAGCTTTCAGGCCTTCGCAAAATGAGGCCTTCAGCCAAGTACTCCCTCGACGTCCGGGAAGGACGCACCAATGCCCAGCATAACCTTTGACATCGAAAGCTATACCGTCACAACAATGCAGTCGGGCAAGGCAGCCACTGGCGCTTCGCGGAGCTTGCACTTGACAAGTACAGCCGCAGTCCACGGGATTCGGACTCGAGCGATGATCCACTTCATGAGCACTGAAGCTTCCAAACTGGGCATTGTTGTCAATGTGGACCAGCCCAACTTTGATGGCCTCACTGCCCATGCTTTCTGCCACAAGGCAGACTTCGGCGAGTGGTATGACATCGCTCGCAACGAGCATCCTTTGACGTGCACTTTCTCCTACGCTGGACCTGAGTACGACCCCAATCAGCCAACCCGCGACCTGTATACGATTCAGGTGCACACCGGAACTCAGGAGCCTCCGGGAGAGGGTCCAGAGGAGGTTCAATCGAAGCTTTTTCCGGAAGCGGTGCTAAAGGTCCTGCGCGACGCTTGAAGCAATACCGAAGTTGAGCGATCGTTAGCGGCCGACGCCTGGCCTTGCGATTGGTCGATGCAACATTTGCTGTATCAAAATCCGTCCCCCCGCAGACTCCCGCGAAGTAATCAAGCGGTCTCACCGCATCACGCGCAACCAGCCGAATCGCGGCATTGAATACTCCACCAGATCACCGACCTGTTACGTGTGCTGAATGGTCCTACCGTCGTCCGGTCATGGCCTGACTATGCTTCGACGGCATCGGCTCGAAGGGGGAACTCGTGGCGGAAGTCAGTCTTAAGACGGTGCGTTGGGCGCCCGGCTCTGCGCACATGGTGACCATCCGGAGTTCGGCGACGGAACCGGCCTGGACCGATGTGATCGGGGTCTACGCCGCCGGCCGTTGGCGCTTCACGGTTCCGGACGGCCGCCAGGACCTTAAGTTCGTGCTCGACGGCGAACTTTGGGAGACCGGACCGAATCGCGACGTTGACGCATCTCAAATCTTCGAGGAGGCGCAGGTTGCGTTCCCCCGTCCGCGAATCGTGACGGAGTCGGGCCGACTCGCGGCTGAGCTCGTCCCCACCACGCAGGGGCACCGACCCCGTGTCGTCGTCATCGGCTCCGGCATGGGAGGCGGTGTGCTGGCTGATGAGCTCTCCGACCTCGGGATCGACGTCCTCATCCTTGAGGCAGGCTCGTATCTGCTGCCCTGCCACGCCGGCAACATCCCCCGGAGGCACCGCATCGGAGCGTTCAGCAAGCACATATGGGAGCTGTTCGAGGTCCTCAAGTCAATCAACTACACCAATGATCCGGCTTCCCAGTATTTCGGCGGGCAGAGCTACAACCTCGGCGGCCGCTCGATCTTCTGGGGAGGCTTGATCCCACGGATGGGTAGGTGGGAGCTCAGCACCTGGCCGGCAGCAGTGCGCGACGACCTCGGTGCCGGCCGCTACACCCAGGCAGAGGACCTGATGAATGCCACCGCCCCGCAGACTGAGCGCCAGGACGACGTACTGACCGAACTCCAGCAGCGCCTGCCAGACCATAGGCATCGCAACGCGCCGGTGGCGGTGCAGTACCGCGGAGCACGGGGCCTTGCCGTCCCTGCGGGTCTGTTCTCTACGGCCGACCTGATGCTTGAATCGCTGCAGGTCGTCGGACCGGACGAGCGGAAGCTACGCGTAAATCTGCATCACGAGGTGCTCCGTCTGGAGACCACGGGGGACCGCGTCACGCGGGTGCACTATCGCGATCACCTCGCCCGAGTCGAGGGTGCGATCGAGGCCGACGTCGTCGTCCTCGCTGCGGGGACGGTGGAGAGTGCAACGCTGGCATTACGATCTGGGCTGGCCGACCCCAGCGGTCTTGTCGGTGTGGGAATGACCGACCATCCCATCTACTTCACCCACTTCGCGCTTCCGTCAGCGTCCCCGTTCGCCGGTGGCTCGGCGAAGACCTGGACCTGGCCGCTCGACGCTGGCAGCACCTCCGGGCAGTACAACCTCGTACTCGAGATCGGGTCGGACTTCAACCAGAACCGCTTCGTCGACGACGACACCCTGCGCCGGCACGAGGAATTGCGTGGCGGTGTCGGCCTTGGCGAGGTCGTGGCGCTCTTTAATACGCCATTGGTCGAGGAGAACTGGCTCCGGCTCGACGACGCGGGCAGGCCGGTGATCCGCATGGTCTCGGCGCCGGTCGCCCCTGAGGCAATGGCACGGGCCCAGGTCAACGCAACGGAGGTACTCAAGATGGTCGGGGCCGAGGCGCTGCCCGATAAGGAGCTCGACCTCCAGCCCGCGTTGCTCGGCGGGGTCGCCCACGAGGTCGGCACCCTGCGGATGGGCGGCGACGGTGCGCCCGACGGCGTCGTGACGTCCGACCTGCAGTACCGCGGCTACGACAACCTCTACGTCTGCGATCTGTCGGTTTTCCCAAGCTCCCCCGCGGCAAATCCGTCACTGACTCTCGTCGCGCTCGCCCATCGGTTGGCGCGCCACCTAGCAGGGGTTCTCGCATGAACGGCAGCCGCCCAATTACGGACCAGATGTGCGGAAGTCGTTAGCTAACGTTCCCGACGGGGTAGTGGTCACCGTGCTGTAGGCATGTACGAATGCGCTGGACCTCCGGTTCGGGTCAAACTACGTCGAATTCACCTTCTTCACGTCCATGTGCATCAGCTCGCCGGGCCGGGATCGCTCGTAGCGGGTCGCGGTCGCCTTCGAGGCACGGATGACCTCTACGGTCATCGGATCCAAAACAGACAGCCGAGGCTGCCCGCGCGAACCAGGACTCGGGACACAGTGCGGGCCGGCACTTCGAGTTCGGCGCCGATCCACGCCGGGCCGCGGCGCTCACGGCTGCGCAGCTCGACGATGCGGTCCTCCATCTCGGCGGAGATCCGCTTCGGGCTGGTGTGTGGTCGGCTGGACCGGTCGACCAGCCCGGCCTCTCCCTCGGGCGTCTAATCGGGTGATCCCAGGTCCGCACACACTTGCGTAAGATTCCCATCGCTGCGGTGATGTGGGCCTGCGGCCAGCCGGCCGGTACCGGGCGACGATCAGCTTGCGGCCGTGGACGGTGGTGCGGGCGTTACCGTGGGACACGGAACCTCCGAGCGGTGCGGGCCCTTCGAAAAGCCACACCCCACTCGGAAGTTCTCCTGCGTTGAAGCCGGACCCGCTGGCACCAACGTCCTGGCCGGGTGAAGTGACCCCCGTCGGCTGAACACCTCCAGACTTGGCAGCAGCCAAGGAGGAAGGGCCCGGGTGGGCCGACGGAGCAAGTACCCCGAAGAGTTCCGGCAGCGGGCGCGCAGCTGGTCCTCGACAGCCGGCGCAGCGTCCGCGACTCGGCCATCGCGTTGTCGAAGGCCGAGCCGACCCGGCCCATCGAGCCCAGCAGGCCGGAGGTGCGCAGCGTCTTGCCGAACTCGTAGGAGGTGTACTGCCTGGGCTCAACCGGTCGTTGCAACACCTGCTTGGTGGAGCAACCGTAGTTGCTCGTCTAGGACCTCGGCCGGGGTTTTTCAGTCGAGGACCTTGCGGGGCCTGCTGTTGACCGCGGCCTGGACGGCGAGCAGGTCCTCGAGGTGCCAGCGGGAGAGGTCGGTGCCTTGGGGAAGTACTGGCGCAGCAGGCCGTTGGTGTTCTCGTTCGTGCCGCGCTGCCAGGGTGAGTGCGGGTCGGCGAAGTAGACGGCGATGCCGGTGTCGACCTTGAATTGTGCGTGCGCGGAGAGCTCTTTGCCGCGGTCCCAGGTCAGTGAGCGGAGCAGCTCGGCGGGCATCGTGGCCATCGTGGCCTGCAACGCGTCCTTCATCGCGACGGCGCCGTAGCCGCCGAGGGCAGGTCCGTTTTTGACCGGTGGGACGGTGCCGTAGCCCTCCAGGCGCGGCAGGTGAACGAGCAGCGTGTAGCGGCTGGTGCGCTCGACCACAGTGCCGATGGCGGACCGGTTCAGCCCGATGATCAGGTCGCCTTCCCAGTGCCCGGGGATCGCGCGGTCGGCGGCCTCGGCCGGCCGCTGGCTGAGCACGACCTCGGCGGTGACGTGGCCCTGCGGCCTGTTGCGCGAGCGCTCGCGGGGCTTGCGCAACAGGCCGCCCGGTCCGCAGGCAGGCCACCAGCTCACGCTTGAGCGTTCCGCGTCCTTTGATGTAGAGCGCCTGGTAGATCGCCTCGTGGCTGATGCGCATGTCCGCATCGTTGGGGAAGTCGATGACGAGTCGTCGGCTGATCTGCTCCGGGCTCCAGGCCGTCGCCCAGCGACGGTCGGCACGATGGGGCTTGTTCAAGCCCTTCCAGGTCGTCGGCGGCCCCGCGGCGACCGTCCCGTCGGGGCGCTGCAGCTGGCCACTGAGCCGCGTCTGGGCGTACTTCTGCAGCCGCGGATCGCTGGCGAGCTTCGCCGTTTTGGGGCGCCGGGCGGCGGTCTGCGCCTTCCACTGCGCGACCGTCGCCCGGTACTTGATTCTGCCGCTGCGGGTCGCGGCGTTGCGTCGCAGCTCGCGCGAGATCGTGCCGGGATCGCGCTTGAGCTCACGAGCGATCGCCCGGACTCCGAGACCCTTGGCCTTCAGCAGCGCGAGGTCCTCGCGCTCGTGGAACGACAGGTAGCGGCCGGTGGGCTCGGCCAGGCTCAGCGGCGGCATGCCGCCAGCGTGGCGAAACCAGCGCGACGCGACTGGCGTGGACACGCCTACTTCGAGCGCGGCGTCCTCGGTGCGCTTGCCCTGCGCGATCAGCCGCCAGAAGTTGCGCTCGACATGCCGGGCCGGCATCGGCCGCCCCGGCGAGCGCATGGCCGGCCGCAGCGCCCGATCCGCTTGCTGCTGACGTCGCACCATCGAACACCTCCGTGATCACGGGGTGTTGCGACGACCGATGGAGTCCGCCCTGGCTGCCGCGGTCAGTGTGGTGCACCGTCCCGGCCGCGGGCTTGCGGGTGGTGATGGCCATGCCGACGGCGTCGAGGACGAGCTCGGTGTGCAGGTGGTCGGCCATCGCCCAGCCGACCACCTTGCGGCTGAAGGCGTCGACCACGACGGCGAGGTAGACGAAGCCCTGCCAGGTCCGCAGGTAGCTGATGTCGGCGACCCACAGCTGGTTCGGCGCGGTCGCGGTGAAGTCGCGTTCGACCCGGTCCGGCGCGGTCGCCGTGGAGCTTGAGCGGAGGCGTCCGCCTGACGGGGTCACTTCAGGGAGAAACCAGGCGGGCAGAACACCAGCCGGCACCGGCGGCCTCGACCAGGGCGCCGACGGTCGGGCTAGTGCGCGCCGACGTTGTCGACCACCGCCACCTGCCCGGGCCGCAACGCGGTAATGAGCACCGGCTGCAAATAGGCGGCGAACACCGCCGCGGTGGTGCCACCCTCCACCGTCATCGCCGTGACCATGCTGGCCGGCCTCAACCCGGCGATTAGGCTGGTCACCGGCCGCGGTTGCGCCGCATTGCTCCGACCCCGCGCGGGCGACGCGGGCGCGGCGGCGAGTCATCGAGGTGTGCGTGCCGCACTCGTCGACGAGCACCAGCGCGGTCGGATCGGTCTGCCGCAGGTCGGTGCGCCACTATGCGCGCGGTCTCGTCGCGCTCGGTGGCGCTCAAAATTTTCGCTTGAGCGAGTGTTCCGGCCGCCGCCGACGCCCTGACGGGGGTCCGTGCCTGGGCGGGTCGTCGGTCGGCAGGGTGGGTGATCGGCCGCGACATCGTCGCGGCCGATACCACCACGCCGTGCTCGGCGGTGAAGGCCGCGGCGTGCTCGGCCAAGGCGCGTCCGCGGCCTGGGCCAGGCGGGCCGGCAGCCAGGTTGCAGCCGCCGCTTCTTCTCCGGCACCGGCCGGTGCCGGTGTGCCATTGGTGCCAGGCTGCCGGTGTCTCGTCGGCGGGTCAGATACCGGCCGACGGTGTTGACCGATACCCCGACGATTGTCGCCGCCTGCTCCTGCGTCATCCCGCATGCCATCAGCGGTATCCATCAAGCAATCAGCCCACCGCTGTGAGTCCTCAAGTCTGCCGGCGAGTCAGGCTGCTACCGCAAGCTGATTAGTGACGAGCGAATCACATGGCTGAACGTCTTTGGCAATGCTCATGATCACGGGTGGACTACTGTGAGTCCCACTTCGACCCAACCACTGTACAAGTCGTCGAAGTGGCCTGACGCATCCCGGAGGCCGAATGTCACCGTGAGGGTGACCTCGTTGCCCTGGATGCTGTCAATGTGAGCGTCCACCGTCATCCTGTACAACTCGTGATCGGCAGCCAAGTATCCGATGTCGAACCCATTGATTGAGGCGAGCGCCTGATGGACGGGAGATGAAAAGCGGTACTGACGCTGGATTTTTGAGATGGATCCGCGTTGCGACCTGAAATCGAAACGATCCAAACTCAAGTCGACCCACATGTGCATCGTCCCCCTCTCGGTAATTGCCTGGGTCGCTACCTTACCGGGCTTGACCCTGGGTCGTCCCGTCGTCCTTGGCGTATCACCAGCGTCACAGCTACTTAAAAAGCTCAGAGCTGGCGAGGGCGTCATGGGTATGAGAACGGGGTCCACGGGGCTAGCTTCTCTCCCAGGTGAGCCGCCAGGCTCCCCAATCAGTGGCGCGGGACAAGCGCCCGGGAGGAGATGTTGACGCGGATGGGACCCTCAGTTGGGATGTCGGAATCCTCCACGTCGAGAACCTTCAGCTCGGCTCCGTGCTGCAATCTGAGCCACTCATCGAAGGCGTCGATTGCGACTTGGAGTTCGAAGTCCACCTCCTGGCCAGGGCCGACGGCGACCCGGTGGATGTGCACAACCTCCCCAGAAGCAGTGTCGTAGTAGATGCGCGTTGCCGCTGTCCGCAGCCCCGGCACCGATGTACCGCCCAGTTCCATTTCCGCTCCCGTGTCAATCGACTCGATGGCTTACTCGAAGGCGGTGAGCTTCGCGACGGCCGACGCCCAGCCTCCGTTCCGGACGGTAAGCGTGAACGTCGCGGCCCGGAGGCCCTCGATCCAGGCGCAACCGTAGTTGGCGCCTTGGACGTTATGTCCCTGACCTCCGAGCTCGTACCGGTAAGACGTGCACAGCGCTTCGAACGGGCCCCCGTCTCCACTCACTCCGATCAGCTGGACTTCTAGCAGCGTCCACGGGGGTCGACCAGGTGGCGCGAGGGTCACCGATGAGCTCGGCTGCCCTCTCCGGACCACGATTAAAGCGGGCTGAACATTGGTGAGCGGCAACGTTGACCTCCACGAGCCAAGGTGGCGATACGGGGCGTCAGGAGCTCCTCTTCCAGAGGTCTTTTCAGCGCATCGGCCAGATCTACGAAAACATCCGAGGTTGCCAAGAGCGGTCATTGAACAGATTGCGACATGTCGCCGGAAGCCACCAAAACCTTAGCCGTGAATCGTTGCGACGGCGTCATGATTGCGTCACTTAAGTTCAGGCAATGTCCGCCGGTCCCTCGCCAACCGGTTCGGGATGAGTTGAGACCTGGAACGAGATCAACTGATTGCTATCGTCAGCGTAGAATGAGGCGTATACGGGCCTCTCTGTCTGTAGGAGGTGATAGAGGTCTGAATAGTCTCGGAGTGGAAGTTTGCAGACTACGGTTCCGTTACTTGGGTTTACGTACCCAGCGTCTGTAGGCGCCTCGAGGAACCAGAGCACAATGTTCCTGAACGCCGCAGACGCCGTTGCATCTACCTCAAGACGGACGGTGCGCGCAAATCCCGTGCCATCCTTATGACGGTGGATCCAGACAAGATAGGATGCCACTAACGTTGTCTCGCTGTGAGCCATCGCCTCAGCCTCTGTGCTCCCCGCCGCCCGGATGATTGGGGCAGTGCCAGGAAGTTATGGTGCCAGGAAGGCGTCGCCACCGCATCACGACTGCCCTGCTGCTCGCGTCTAGACACTCCCGGCTCCTCCCACAACCGGCTCCGATCCGGCTGGGTGACGTCTCCGCTGGTGGTGTAAGTCCAGGTCGCCGCTTGCGTGGGTGATCACGTAAAGGGGCCATCGCGTGTCTTCGCCCAACCCGACGCCGAGCACCTGCGCTCCCAGCTCGACGTCATTGCTGGCATGCTCAGCCGCCAGTCCCCGGCCGTCGAGCAGATGCTGCGGAACGCCACTGAGGACCTGCTGGCCTTCACCGCCTGCCCGCTCGGGCACTGGAAGAGGATCTGGTCGACCAATCCGCTAGAACGGCTGAGCGTGGAGATCAAGCGGCGCACCGACGTCGTCGGCTGGGGGCACCTCCCGCTTGCGGGGGACTCTCCCAACCCCGTCGCCCTGCTCCGGCTGGCCGGTGCGGTGCTGGTCGAGGCGCACGATGAGTGGGAGCTCTCTGACCGCCGCTACCTCTCTGAAGGATTCATGGCCCTGCTCAATCGCCCGCTCCGGCCGAGGGGGTGGCGCAGCCGGCCCTGATCGCGTCATAGTCCGACCCGCAGAACCTCCGCACGGCCGCGAGGTACACCACCAGCCGGGAGGTACACCACCAGCCGGGACGTCACCCCGCCTTAGGTGCGGGGGGCCGCCGGACACCGGAACCAACTGTGCGTCGGAACGCGTCAGTGGTCGCGTCCTGAGTCTCGGCGATCGGGCGCCTCCACACCGCTGCCTGCTTCCCTACAACCGGCGCCCCTCCGGCTGTCGCAGGGCGGGGGAAGGGTGAGCCGTAGGCCCATCCCGAAGGGACGCGAAGCGCCCTTCCGGCGACCGAGACAGGCGGAAGACTTCCGCCGGGTGGGAGGCGGCACCTCCAGCATCGACACGGCGTCCCAAGGCGGAGGGGTCTGACGCACGGCTACTCGCGCTTGCGGACACCTGGTCAGCACTCGGTCAGCAGAATGTCCGTCAAGAGCCGTCGACAGCACTCATCAGCCCGGCACAACACCGCAGGTCAGAGCCCCAATGAGCGACCGGAGCCCAGGTCAGGACCACGCCTGGGTCGGTTTCCTAAACCGTGTGTCGCAGGTTCGAATCCTGCCGGGGGCACCTCGGCCCTGGTTACGCAGCGACGCCGTGGGTACCGTCCGCCGTGTTCCGGGGAGACCGTGGGTCGAATCCTGGCCACCGGCCCCCCATCCGGTCGCGGGGTCCGCGGCCCGGAGGTGACCGGTATGAGCACCGGCGAGCGCCTCACCTGGGAGACCTGTCCGACCTGCGGCCGGTGCGCGGCCGTGGGCTGGCGGGACGGGGTCCCCGTCGCGATCGACTGTCCCGGCGGCTGCCGACCGAGCGCCGACGAGTTCGCCCGGCGCGCCCCGTCCGCCGCCGCCCCCTCCCCCACGTCGCGCTGGACCGCCGCGGCCCGCACCTGGACCTGAGCACACCTGGCCCCTGCGGGTACCGGCCTCCCATGGCACTCCGCAACGCGGCCGTCGCGGCCGGCGGCCAGTGGGTCGACCCCGACGACGGCATCCGCTACCCCTCCGGCGAGGTCCACGCGTGGGAGCGCGGCCGCAACGAGACGGTCTGCGGCCTGTCGCTGAGCCGGTCGCGGCTGGCCCGCTTCCCGCACGTCAGCTGGGCCGACGTGCAGCCGGAGTCCGGCCGCCACGCCGAGGAGGTGCAGGAGGTCTGCCGGCGCTGCCGGGCCGCACTCGGCGGACGGCGGGACGAGCGCGGCTGGACGCGGACGAACCCACGGCCCTGAGCGTCAGCGGCGCCGTGAGGACACGTTCCGGAACGGCAGGTGCAGCGGCGCGGACACGCCCGATCCGGCCACGGCGTGTCCCCCACCAGGGCGACACGTCCCCGGCGGGGCGGCACTCCCCGGCGTTCCGAGGCGTTACCGTCTCTGCACGCATGTCGAGTCCCGGCAACGGCGCCGGGGACGAGCGGAGGGGGAGGCCCAGCATGGAGACGAGCGTGGTCGACGTCCCGGACCGGGGACGGTTCGAGGTCCGGCTCGGTGACCGTGTCGTCGGTCTGGCCAGCTACCACGTCGAGAACGGCACGATGGCGCTGCCGCACACCGAGGTCGACCCGTCGGTCGGCGGCCGCGGCATCGGCTCGGCGCTCGTCGCCGGCGTGCTCGCCGCCGCCCGTGAGCGCGGGCTGACCGTGCTGCCCTACTGCTCGTTCGTGCGCCACTACATCCAGCAGCACCCCGAGGAGCTCGACCTCGTCGCCGACGACGACCGGCCGCACTTCGGCCTGGCCACCGCCGACCGCTGACCCGCTCGGTCGTCCGGCCTGCGCGACCACCGAGGGCTGCCTACGCTCCCCCGGGTGCCCATCGCGCTGCTCTGGTTCCGCCGCGACCTGAGGCTGGCCGACCACCCGGCCCTGCTCGACGCCCGCGAGGCGGCCGGGCCGGGTGGCGCCGTCCTGCCGCTGTTCGTCTTCGACCCCCGGCTGTGGGGGCCCTCCGGGCTGCCGCGGCGGCAGTTCCTCCTCGACTGCCTCGCCGACCTCGGCGGGCAGGTGGACGGCGCGCTGGTGCTGCGCTCCGGCGACCCGGCGCGGGTCGTGCCCGACCTGGCCCGCGAGGTGGACGCGGTCAGCGTGCACGTCTCGGCCGACACCGGCGTCTACGGCCGGCAGCGCGACGCGGCGGTCGAGCGCGCCCTCGGCGACGTCCCCCTCGTGCGTACCGGCTCGCCGTACGCGGTGACGCCGGGCCGGGTCACCAAGTCCGACGGGACGCCGTTCCGCGTCTTCTCCCCCTTCGCCCGGGCCTGGCGCGAGCACGGCTGGCGGGGCCCGGCGCCGCGACCGGGGTCGGTGCCGTGGGGCACCGGCGTCCGCTCCGAGGACCCGCCCGAGGTGCCGGACCTGGACGGCGTCCGGCTGCCCCCGGCCGGCGAGGCCGCGGCTCAGGACGCCTGGCGCCGCTTCCGCGCCGAGCGGCTGGAGGGCTACAAGAGCACCCGCAACACCCCGGGCACCGACGGCACCAGCCGGCTGTCGGCCTACCTGAAGTACGGCTGCGTGCACCCGCGCACGCTGCTGGCCGACCTCGGCGACCTCGACACCGACTCCGCCGACAGCTTCCGCAACGAGCTGTGCTGGCGGGACTTCTACGCCGACGTCCTGTGGCACCGCCCGGAGTCCGCCCGCGAGCCGCTGGACGAGCGGATGCGCGCGATGACCTACGACACCGGCCCGGACGCCGACGCGCGGTTCGAGGCGTGGGCGCGGGGCCGCACCGGCTACCCGATCGTCGACGCCGGGATGCGCCAGCTGCTCGGCGAGGCCTACGTGCACAACCGCGTCCGGATGATCGTCGCGTCGTTCCTGGTCAAGGACCTGCACGTCGACTGGCGGCGCGGTGCCCGGTACTTCATGCAGCACCTCGTCGACGGCGACCTGGCCAGCAACAACCACGGCTGGCAGTGGGTCGCCGGGACCGGCACCGACGCCTCGCCGTACCACCGCGTCTTCAACCCCACCCGGCAGGGCAAGGAGTTCGACCCGGACGGCGACTACGTGCGCCGCTGGGTGCCCGAGCTGCGCGACGTCCCGGTGAGGTACGTGCACGAGCCCTGGCTGGCGCCGGACGGCGTCCCCGACGGCTACCCGCTGCCGGTCGTCGACCACGCCGAGGAGCGCCGGGTGGCCCTGGAGCGCTACGAGCAGGTGCGCGAGCGCTGATCAGCCGCGGGAGCGGATCCAGTCGGGCAGCAGGCCGGAGTCGAACAACCTCTCGCGCAGCGGTGCCACCAGCTCGACCAGCCGCTGCGTGCCGTCGGCCCCGAGGTGCGCCCAGCCGGCCACCGCCAGCCGGTCGGTGGTCGCCTCGACGTCCGCCCGCAGGGCACGCCCCGCGCCGGTGAGGCCGCCGTCGTCGACCAGTCCGCGGTCGCGGCAGCGCCGCTCCCCCGCCGTCCACTCCGCGTCGCTCCAGCCCCGGGTGGTGCGCACGAAATCGGTGCTGCCCGAGGCCAGCCCGCCGGTGACCAGGGCCTCCACGGGGTCCAGCCCGGCGGCCATGAGCGCGGTGACGTGGCCGTCGCCGCGGTGCTCGCGCACCAGCAGGCCGGCGTGCCACAGCTGCAGCAGCGGGTCCTCGGGCCACTCGGCGCCGCTCCAGGCCGCGTAGAGGGGCCGCCCGGCCGCACCCAGCCCGGCACACGCCCCACGGGCCAGCTCCAGCACCTCCGCGACGTCGGGCTCGCCGAGCACCCGGTGCAGGGCCGCGCCGACGGCGTCCCTGCGCGCGGTGGCCCACTCCTCCGGCGTCCCGGCCGCCCAGACGGCGGGCACCGCACGGGCGACGAGGTCGGGCGAGAAGACGTAGAAGGTGGCGACCACGAGCGCCGGGTCGGCCGCGCCGAACGCCGACGCCCGGGCGGCGAAGTAGCCGGCCCGGGTCGCCGGCACGCCGAAGCGGTCGTAGGCCCGCTGCACCTCGGGGGCGAAGAAGGCGACGACGTGCAGGGTCTCCAGCGACCCCCAGGCGCTGCGGGCCAGCTGCGGTGCCACCCGGGTCACCGCCCCATCGTGGCGGAGCTGCTGGCCAGGGGTGAAGCTGGGGGCATGACCTGCCGAGCCGCCCGTGCCTGAGGGACACACGCTGCACCGGCTGGCCCGGGACCAGTCGCTGGCCTTCGCCGGCCGTCCGGTGCACGTGACCAGCCCGCAGGGCCGCTTCGCCGCCGGCGCGGCGCTGCTCGACGGCCGGGTGCTCGACGAGGTGACCTCCTACGGCAAGCACCTGTTCGCCTGCTTCGGCGCCGACACCCTGCACGTGCACCTGGGCCTGTACGGCACCTACACCTCCGGCGAGGGCACCCCGCCGCCTCCGCGCGGTGCGCTGCGGATGCGCTGGGAGGGCGAGGGGCCCGACGGCCTGGGCGTGTGGACCGACCTGCGTGGCGCCACCGCCTGCGAGGTGCTCACCGCGCCGGAGGTCGACCGCATCCTCGACCGCCTCGGCCCCGACCCGCTGCGGCCGCGCAGCGACGGCACGGGAGCCCACCGGCGGATCGCCGGCAGCCGCACCGCGATCGGCGCGCTGCTCATGGACCAGTCGGTGCTCGCCGGGGTCGGCAACGTGTACCGCGCCGAGATCCTCTTCCGGCACGGCGTCTCGCCCTTCCGCCCGGGCCGGGACGTGGACGCCGACACCTGGGCGGCGATGTGGGCCGACCTGGTCGTGCTCATGCGCTCCGGCGTCCGGATGGGCCGGATCGTCACCACCCGGCCGGAGCACCGCGACCGCCGCAGCGGCGCGGTCCGGCGGGAGGACGCGCACTACGTGTACCGGCGCACCGGGCTGCCCTGCCGGGTCTGCGGGACGCCGGTGCAGACCCAGGTGATGGTCGGCCGCAACCTCTACTGGTGCCCGGTCTGCCAGGCCCTCTGACCCGGTGACCGGAGGCTCCTCCCGGCCTATCGTGGAGCATGGTCGGCGGGGGACGTGCTCTCGGGGTGGCCGCGCTCGCCGCGGCGTGCCTGGCCCTCGGTGTGCCGGTCGCGGCGGCCGATCCGGGCGGGGACGCCGAGGTCGGCCACGACGTCTCCTTCCCGCAGTGCGGCGAACAGCTGCCCGACGACCCGGCGTTCGCCGTCGTCGGCGTGAACGGCGGGCTGGCGACCCGGCCCAACCCCTGCCTGGCCGAGCAGCTGGCGTGGGCGGCGGAGGAGACCACCGGCGCGGTGGCGGCCCAGCCGCGGCTGCAGCTCTACGTCAACACCGCCAACCCCGGCCAGGTCCGCCACCAGGTGACCACCTGGCCCACCCGCGGCCGCACCCCGTACGGCCGCTGCGAGGGGACCAACAGCCGGGCCTGCTCGTGGCAGTACGGCTGGGAGCGCGCCGCGGTCACGGTGACGGAGTTCTTCGCCCCCGCCGCCGAGGCCGCCGACGTCGACCCCGACCCGGGGGAGCACACCTGGTGGCTCGACGTCGAGACGACGAACACCTGGCAGACCGGCTCGGCACCCGCCCGCGCCCGCAACCGCGCGGCGCTCGAGGGGATGGTCGCCCGGCTCGCGGCCACCGGCGCGGAGGTCGGCCTGTACTCCACCGGCCGCCAGTGGCGGCGGATCGTCGGCGTGGTCTCCGAGGACAGCCCGCTGCACCACCTCGACAGCTGGCTGGCCGGGGCGACCTCCCTCGCCGGCGCCCGCGTCACGTGCCGGTGCGACCCGCTCGTGGACGGCGGGGACGTGGTCCTCGCCCAGTACGTCGTCGGCGGGCTGGACCACGACCACAGCTGCGTCTGAGCGGACCCCCTGCAGGGAGCCGTCGCGCGCCTCGTGGTGCGTCGCGCTCGCACCCCTCCTCCGCGTGCACCCGGGGGACGGCGGCCGGCCCGGCCTCCCGGACGGCCTCGGCGTGCTCGGACTGCGGGTGGCGGTGGCGACGACGACGGACACGGGCGGCCTCCTGGACTCGGGCTTCCCGGAGCCTGGTGCTCGCCCACCCGGGCGGGACAGGATGCGTGACGTGTCGGCCGACCAGGACCCCGGTCCCCCGTCCCCTCCCCCGCGGCTGCGGGTGGCCGTCGTCGGCGCCGGTCCGGCGGGCATCTACGCCGCCGAGGCGCTCACCCGGCAGCAGGAGGTCCCGGTCGCCGTCGACCTGATCGACCGGCTGCCCACCCCGTTCGGCCTGGTGCGCCACGGCATCGCCCCCGACCACCCGAAGATGCGGGCGATCCGCGACACGCTGCACCGGGCCCTGGACCACCCGGCGGTGCGCTTCGTCGGCAACGTGGAGATCGGCCGCGACCTCTCCTGCCCCGAGCTGCACGCCGCGGTGGACGCCGTCGTCTACACCTACGGCGCCGCGCTGGACCGGCAGCTGGCCATCCCCGGCGAGGAGCTGCCCGGCAGCCTGGCCGCCACCGCGCTGGTCGCGTGGTACACCGGCCACCCCGACGCCGACCGGGCGGCGGTGGAGGCGGCACTGGCGCGGGCGCGGTCGGTCGTCGTCGTGGGGGTCGGCAACGTCGCGCTCGACGTGGCCCGCGTGCTGGCCCGCACGCCGGCCGAGCTCGAGCCCACGGACATGCCGCAGCACGTGCTCGACGCCCTCGCCGCCGCCCCGGTCGAGCGGGTCACCGTGCTGGGCCGCCGCGGCCCGGCGCAGGCCACCTTCACCACCCAGGAGCTGCGCGAGCTCGGCGAGCTGGCCGAGGCCGACGTGCTGGTCGACCCGGCCGACCTGGAGCTCGACCCGGCCGCCGAGGAGCGCGTGGCGGCCGACCGGGTGGCGTCGCGGAACCTGGCGGTGCTGCACGAGTGGGCGCAGCACACGGCGCAGCCGGGCCGGACGACGGTGACGCTGCGCTTCTTCTCCCGCCCGGTGCGCCTGCTCGGCGAGGAGCGGGTGACCGGCGTCGAGGTCGAGCGCACCGTCGTCGACGCCGAGGGCCGGGCCTCGGGCACCGGCGAGACGACCGTGCTGCCGGCCGACCTGGTGGTCCGCTCGGTCGGCTACCGCGGCGGCGAGCTGCCCGAGCTGCCCCTCGACCCGCGCCGCGGCATCGTCCCCAACGACCTGGGCCGGGTGCTGCGCGGCGGGCAGCCCTCCCCCGGCGAGTACGTCGCCGGCTGGATCAAGCGCGGGCCGACCGGGGTCGTGGGCACCAACAAGCACGACGCCCGCGAGACGGTGGCCGCCCTGCTGGCCGACGTCGCGACCGGCGTCGTCCGCCCCGGCAGCAGCGGGGACGACGACCTGGTGGCGACCCTGCGCGCCAACGGCGCCGACCCGGTGCTGCTCGAGGACTGGCGGGCCATCGACGCCGCCGAGGTCGCGCTCGGTGCCACCCGCGGCCGGGCCCGGACGACGCTGCACGAGTGGGAGTCGCTGCTGGCCGCCGTGAAGGAGGCGGCCGCCCGCACCCGCTGAGCGAGGACCCCCTCGCCCCCCACTGCTCGCAAGCTCGCAGCGGGCCCCTGCAAGGGGGCCGTGGGCGTGTGCACAGCCTCCTGTGCCTAACCTCGGGTCAGCTCGCGCAGCAGCTCCCGCGCCCGCTCCTCGGTGCCCGCGGCGACGAAGCGGAACAGCGTCTCGGTGTCCGGCCGCAGCCGCAGCGGCGCGCCGTCCGGGCCCAGCGCCACCCCGCCGGCGGCGGCGACCAGCGCCAGCCCGCCGGCGACGTCGTGCACGTGGGTGCCGGTGCGGTCGAGGTTCTGCCACGCCCCGGCGGCGCCGTCGGCGACCAGGCAGACGTCCACCGCGGTGCAGCCGGTCACCCGCACCCGGCGGGCGCTGGCCGGCACGACGACGGCCGACCCCGACGGCGCGGTGGGCGCGACGACCGTACCGGCGTCCCGCGGCCGGACCGGCACGCCGTCGCGCCGCGCGCCGTCCCCGACCGCACCGGACCAGCGGCGACCCGACGACAGGTCGGCGACCAGGCCCGCGACCGGGCGGCCGTCCTGCACGAGCGCGGCGGAGAAGGCCCACGGGGCCAGCCCGGCGCGGAAGTTGCCCGTGCCGTCGAGGGGGTCGAGCACCACCCACGGCTCGTCGCCGGGGACCGGGCGGTCGGAGCGCTCCTCGCTCAGCACGGTCACCCCGAGCGGGCGCAGCGCGTGCGCGGCGGCCAGGTGCGCGGCCTCGTCGGCGCCCAGCGACGGGCTGCCGTCAGCCTTGGTCGACTCCTGGCCGGCGTCCCGGGCCAGCGCGACGGCGACCTCCACCCGGGTCGCGGCCAGGGCGGCGAGGTGCAGGAAGCGGACGGGCAGCGGGGCGTCGTCCGGCGGCGTGGGGACCGCGACGACGTCGTCGGTGGCCGCGTCGCGCACCCGCTCGCAGCCCCAGGCCGACGCGACGGCGAGGACGGCGGGCTGCGTGACCCGGGCACCGCGCCGGCGGACCAGCACCGCCTCGGCGCGCCCGTCGTCGGCCCACGCACGGCGCAGCAGGGCGACGCCGCCCCGGTCGTCGACGAGCAGGCGGAGGTCGGGGTCGGTGAGCGTGGTCGCCAGGGCGGGTGGCGCGACGTCGAGGGCCCGGGCCGCGGCCTGCACCTCGGCGGAGCCGGTGGCCACGCGGAGGTCCAGCGGCGCGGATCCGGCCAGCTCCTCCAGCTGCGGCTCAGCCACTGTTGCGCAGGGCCGTGGCGATGCCGTTGATGGTCAGCTGGATGTTGCGGCGGACCAGCTCGTCGTCGTCCCCACCACGACGCCGGCGCAGCATCTCCACCTGCAGGTGGTGCAGCGGCTCCAGGTAGGGGAAGCGGTTGCGGATCGACCGCGCCAGCGAGGGGTTGTCGGCCAGCAGCCGGTCGTCGCCGGTGACCGCCAGCAGCATCCGGCAGCTGCGCTCGTGCTCGGCGGTGAGCTGGTCGAACACCCGGTGCCGCAGGTGCTCGTCGGGCACCAGCTCGGCGTAGCGGGCGGCCAGGTCGAGGTCGGTCTTGGCCAGCACCATCCCCATGTTGGACAGCATCGTGCGCAACCACGGCCAGCGCCTGTGGAGCTCCTGCAGCCGGCCGAGCCGATCGGGGTCGCCGGAGGCCTCGCCTTCGCGGACGTAGGACTCCAGCGCGCTGCCGGTGCCGTACCAGCCGGGCAGCATGATCCGCGCCTGGGACCAGCTGAACACCCACGGGATGGCGCGCAGGTCGGCGATCGAGTCGCCGGCCTTGCGCGACGGCGGCCGGCTGCCGATGTTCAGCTCGGCCAGCTCGCCGATGGGCGTGGCCGCCCGGAACCAGTCGACGAAGCCCGGCGTCTCGTGCACCAGCGCGCGGTAGGCCTGCTGGGCGCGGGCGGCGAGGTCGTCGAGCAGCGCGTAGGCGGGCTCGGCGTCGTCCCCCAGGCCCTCGGTGTCGAGCAGGGTGGCCTCCAGCGTGGCCGCGACCATCGCCTCGAGGTTGCGCCGGGCGCGGTCGGGCTCGCCGTACTTGGCGGCGATGACCTCGCCCTGCTCGGTGATCCGCAGCGCACCGGCGACCGCGCCGGGCGGCTGGGCCCGGATCGCGTCGTAGCTCGGGCCGCCGCCGCGCCCGACGGTGCCGCCGCGGCCGTGGAACAGCCGCAGCCGCACGCCCTCGCGCCGGGCGACCTCCACCAGCGCCAGCTCGGCCCGGTACAGCGCCCAGTTAGCCGCCAGGTAGCCGCCGTCCTTGTTGCTGTCGGAGTAGCCGAGCATGACCTCCTGCAGGTCCCCGCGGTTGCGCAGCAGGGCCCGGTAGAGGGGCAGGCCGAGGACGGCGGTCATGGTCTCCGCGGCGCGCTGCAGGTCGCCGATCGTCTCGAACAGCGGCGAGATGCCGACCGAGCAGCGGGGGCCCGGGTGGGCGGGGGACGGGTCGCCGGGGTCGAGCAGGCCGACCTCCTTGAGCAGGACGGCGACCTCGAGGACGTCGCTGACCGACTCGCACATGCTGATCACGTAGTTCGGGACCGCCTGCGGACCGAGCGCCCGCACCTGGTCGGCCGCGGCGCACAGCACGTCGAGCTCGCCGCGGGCAAGGTCGGAGAGCTCGGCGTCCGGGCGGACCAGGGGACGGCGCAGCCGCAGCTCGCCGACCAGCAGCTCGACCCGCTGCTCCTCGTCGAGGGCGGCGTAGTCGGGGCAGACGCCGGCCCAGGCCAGCAGCTCGGCGAGGACCTCCTCGTGCACGGCGGAGTTCTGCCGCATGTCCAGGCCGGCCAGGTGGAAGCCGAAGTCCTCCACGGCCTCCCGCAGCCGGGCCAGCCGGTCGTCGGCCAGCGCGCCGGCGCCGTGCGTGCGCAGCGAGGCGTCGACCGTGGCGAGGTCGGCCAGCAGCTCGTCGGGGACCGCGTAGGGCTCGAGCGCGGTGTGCGGCGGCGGGCCGGGCACCGACCCCAGCACCCGCCGCGCGGTGGCGGCCAGCCGGGCGTGGATGCCGTACAGCGCGCGGCGGTAGGGCTCGTCGGCGCGGAACGGCGAGCTGTCCCGCGAGGCCTCGGCCAGGTGCGCCAGCTCCGGCGTCGGCGTGATCAGCCGGTCGGACATCGACAGCTCGTCGTGCAGCGCCAGCAGCTCGGCGAGGTGGTGGCCCAGCGCCGTCTCGGCCTGCCGGGTGCTGGCCAGGCGGACGGCGTCGGCGGTGACGAACGGGTTGCCGTCGCGGTCGCCGCCGATCCACGAGCCGGGCCGGAGCACCGGCCGGTCCAGCCGTGCCGAGGGCCAGCGCTCGCGGAGCGCCCGGCGCAGCTCGGCGTTGATCGCCGGGACCACCTCGAACAGCGACAGCTCGTAGTAGCGCAGCGCCTCGTCGATCTCGTCGGCCAGCCGCAGCCGCGACAGCCGGAGCAGCGCCGTCTGCCAGAGCGTGAGCACCGCGCGCTCCAGCGCCGCCGACCACGCCGGGTCGTCGGCCTCGCCCGGCGCGGACCGGTCGCGCCGGCGGATCAGCTCGGTGATCTGCCGCTGCACCCGCGAGACGGTGCGCCGGCGCACCTCCGTGGGGTGCGCGGTGACCACCGGGCTGACCAGGGCCCCGGCCAGCTCGCGGGCGACGACGTCGGCGTCGAGGTGCGCGGCGTCGAGCAGCTCGAAGGTGGCCGCCAGGCTGCCCTGCTGCGGCGGCGAGCCCTCGATGCGGTGGAACCGGCGGCGGCGCTCGTGGTGCAGGTCCTCGGCGAGGTTGGCCAGCAGCGAGAAGTGGCTGAACGCGCGGATGACGTGGTTCGCCGAGCGGACGTCGAGGCCGCCGAGCCGGGCGGCGACGTCGGCGCGGTCGACCTCCGAGCGGCGCAGCCGGAAGGTCTCCACGCGGGTGGACTCGACGAGCGCGAGGACGTCGTCGCCCGACTGCTCGCGGATCACCTCGCCGAGGACCCGGCCGAGCAGCCGGATGTCCTCGCGCAGCGGGGCGTCGGCGACGTCCTCCTCGACTCCTCCGTGGTGGCGCAGGTCGGCGACGTCGACGGTGGCTTCGGACACCCGGTGAGTATCGACCGCCCGTGTGACGCGTGGGTGTCGTGGCGGGGCCCCGCGGCGTCCGTGGGCGCCCCACCCCCTGTCCCCGGTGGTCATCAGGTCGTCGCAGGGCGAGGCTCCGGGCCACGGCGTGTCCGGCGGTGAGGAGCCCGTGGTCACCGCGGGAGGGCGGCGCTCGGCGCGCACCGGGCCCGCCGCGCCGGGACGATGCAGGGGTGCAGCGACTCACCGCCTCACCCGTCCCCGGCCTGTCCCCCGCCCAGCACGGCGAGGGACCGACCTGGGACGCCGGCCGCGGTGAACTGCTGTGGGTCGACATCTCCGGCGGGCTGGTGCGCCGGGCCGCGGTCGACGCCGAGGGCACGTTCACCGAGACCGGGGTGCACCGCGGCGGGGGCACCGTCGGCGCCGTCGTCCCGGCGGCGGACGGCGGGTGGCTGCTCGCCGCGGACGGCGGCTTCACCCACCTCGCGGGCGACGGCACCGCCCGCGTGCTGGTCACGCTGACCGGCGAGGGCGGCACCGAGGCCGACGGCGGCACGCGCATGAACGACGCGGCCTGCGACCCGGCCGGCCGCTTCCTCGCCGGGACGATGGCCTTCGACCAGCGCCCCGGTGCCGGGACGCTGTACCGGCTGGACCTCGACGGCACCGTCACCACCGTGCTGGACGAGCTGACGGTGTCGAACGGCATCGACTGGTCACCGGACGGCCGCACCGTCTACCTCGCCGACTCCGGCCCCGGCCTGGTGCACGCCTTCCGGTACGACGTCGACACGGGTGCGTTCACCGACGGCCGGGTGCTCCTGGAGTTCGACCCCGACGACGGTGTCGCCGACGGGCTCACCGTCGACGACGAGGGCTGCCTCTGGACCGCGCTGTGGGGTGGCGGGCAGGTGCGCCGCTGGTCGCCGGAGGGCGAGCTGCTCGCCGTCGTCGAGGTGCCCGGGGTGGCCCAGACGTCGAGCTGCGCGTTCGCCGGACCCGCGCGCGACCTGCTGGTGGTGAGCACCTCGGCCGAGGGGCTGGACGACGACGCGCGAGCCGCCCAGCCCGACGCCGGCCGGCTGTTCACCGCCCGGCCGGGGGTGACCGGTCCGCCGGCGGGGGTCTACCGCGGCCCGCTGGAGGGGCTGCGCCAGCAGGGCTGAGACCGCCGTCCGCTGGGACGGGAGGGGCTGCTGGGGTGCTGCCGCGCGGCGCTCCCGGCCGGGGGCGGCGGCCGACCTAGCATCGGTCGCCGTGTCGAGGACCCGGGCGGACGCCCTGCGCACCGCGGCCCGCGGCACCGGGCAGCTGCTGCTCACGGTCGGCTACGTGCTGCTGCTGTTCGTCGTCTACGAGCTGTGGGTGACCGACCTGCTGAGCAACGCCCGCCAGGACGAGCTGACCGCGGAGCTGCACGAGGAGTGGTCGACGCCGACGGCCGCCGTCCCGGCCGAGCTGCAGGGCGGCGAGGCGTTCGCGATGCTGCACATCCCGCGGCTGGGTGCCGACTACGCCCGGGCGATCGTCGAGGGCACCGGCACCGAGGAGCTCGAGCAGGGGCCGGGCCACTACACCGGCACCGCGATGCCCGGGGAGCTGGGCAACTTCGCCGTCGCCGGGCACCGGGTGGGCCGCGGGTCGCCGTTCCTGGAGATCGACGAGCTGCGCGAGGGTGACCCGGTCGTCGTCGAGACCGCCGACAGCTGGTTCGTCTACCGGGTCCTCGGCCCGGCCGAGCAGGTGCCCGGCCAGCAGGTCGTCTCCCCCTCGGACGTGTCGGTCATCGCGCCGACCCCCAACGGCCCGGCCGACGGCCCGCCGACGGGCGCCTACCTGACCCTGACCACCTGCCACCCCGAGTACTCCGCGCGCCAGCGCCTGGTCGTGCACGCCGTGCTCGACGGCCCCCCGCTGAGCCGCGCCGAGGCACCCGACGGGCCCCCGGCCCTCCGGGGAGTGTGAGGAGCGACCGTGTACTCCTGGATCTGGCGCCACCTGCCCGGCGGGACGGCGGTGCGGGCGCTGCTCGCACTGGTGCTCGTGGCGGCGGTCAGCGCGCTGCTGCTGTTCGTCGTCTTCCCGTACGTCGAGCCGTGGGTGCCCTTCGCCGACGTCACCGTCGACCAGTAGCAGGGGGATCAGCGGCCTTCCTGCCGGGCCGCCGGCCCCGTCCCGAGGCCACCGCGAGCCTGCGAGCGGTCGGGAGGACGGGGTCCCTCGTCAGCCGCCGAGCTCGCGCAGCGCCTGCGCGGCGAGGTCGTCGCCGTCCGCGGCGCCGAGCCGGAAGTGCTCCACCGCGCCGTCGAGGTCGCCGCGGTCGGCGAGCAGCACGGCCAGGTTGTGGTGGCAGTAGCCGTCGCCGGCGGCGATGCCCGCGCGGTAGGCCTCCTCGGCCGCCTCCACGTCGGCCAGGTCCTCGACGTAGAAGTTGCCCAGCGGCAGCCACGCCTGGACCTCGCCGAGCTTGGCGCCGCGCTCGAGGGTGAAGCGGGCCTCCGCCACCCGGCCGGTGACCCGCAGCAGTGCGGCCAGCGCCACCCGCGCGCCGGGGAAGCGGTCGGCCCCGCTGCGCAGGTCGACCTCCAGCGCGACGTCGTGCGAGGCGGCCCACCGCCAGCAGGCGACCACCGCGGCGGCGACGTCGTCCCCCGAGGCGGCGAGCTCGGCCGCCACGGCGATGGCCTGCTCGTGCTCGCCCTGCTCGTGCAGCAGGAACGCCAGCTGCAGGCCGCCCTGGGTGTCCCCGGCGGCGCCGGCGCCCCGGTAGGCGCGCATCGCGCCGGCCAGGTCGCCGAGCTGCTCGAGCACCAGCCCGAGGTTCACCCAGGCGTCGCGCTCGCCGCCGGCCAGCGCCTTCTCGTAGGCGTCGACGGCCTCCTCGACCTGGCCGCGCGCGGCCAGCGAGTTGCCCAGGTTGAACCAGCCGAGCGCGTCCCCCAGCTCGGCGGCCCGGCGGAAGCAGCGCTCGGCGTCCTGGGGACGTCCGGCGTCGGCCAGGTCGCAGCCCAGCTCGATGACGGTGTCGGCGTCCCGGCAGGCGCGCAGCCTCCGGAGGCGCCCGTCGAGGTCCTCCCGCATGCGGCGATCATGGCGAGGCCCGGGCGCCCCGTCCTCCCCCGGCCGGGCGGTCTCACCCGTCGGAGGAAGTGCAGGTCACCCGGCAGGAGTCAGCCGCTGCCGCGGCCCGGTTGCGCCGCCTGCTCCGCGGCGAGATCGGCGATCTCGCACGGCTGCGCGCCCGGATCCGGCCGAGTCCGCCGATCCCGCCGCCGTCAGGCGCGCTCGGCCCGCAGCGCCTCGCACACCTTCGTCCGGCCGCTGGTGCGCAGCAGGGCGCCGGCGTAGACCCGCCCGCCGAGGCGGACGGCCAGGCCGACGGCTCCGAGCATGAGGACGACGGCCAGCGCCACCTCCCAGCCCGCTGCCTCCCCGGCCGCCTGGCGCACCGGCATGACCAGCGGGGAGAGGCCGGGCACGAAGGAGGTGACCGTGGCCAGCGTGCCGCCGGGGTCGCCGGCCGCCTGGACCGCCACGAAGAACCCGACCACCAGGAGCATCGACGCCGGGACGAGCACGCTGCCGAGGTCCTCCTGCCGGCTGACCAGCGACGCCGCCACGGCGAAGACGCAGGCGTAGAACGCGTAGCCGAGCACGAACCAGGCGACGACGGTGGCCACGGTCCCGATCAGCTCCCCCGGGACGTCGACCAGGTCGAACACCAGCGCGCCGGTCACCCCCACCGCGCCGATGACGACGATCTGCCCCAGCCCCAGCAGGCCGAGCCCGAGGATCTTGCCGGCCAGCAGCTGCCACGGCCGCATGGTCGCGAGCAGCAGCTCCACCACCCGGCTGGCCTTCTCCTCCACCACGCCCTGGGCGACGAACTGCCCGAACAGGATCAGCAGGCCGTAGAGGACGACGACGCCCATGATCGCCACGACCACCCGCTGGCCGTCGTCCTCCCCCTCGTCGCCGACCGGGGTCACCGCCACCTCCGGCAGGGACTGCAGGTCGACGCCGGCCTCGAGCAGCCGGTCGGAGACGGCCAGCCCGCTGACCGCGCCGCCGACGACCGCCTCCAGCGCGGGGTCCCGGTCGACGAGCAGCAGCTCGGGGGCCGGCCCGGTCCCGTCGACCAGGGCCGCGTCGACCTCCTCGGCCTCGACGGCGTCGCGCGCCGCGGCCGCGTCGGGGACGTCGACGACCTCGACGTCCACGCCGACCGCCCCGCCCTGCGCCTCGACCGCGGGTCCGATCCGGCCGTCGTCCGCGACGACGGCGACGCGGCTGGTCCCCTCCCCGCTGCTGACCACCACCTGGAAGGCCATCGTGCCCAGCAGCAGCAGGAGGATGACCACCGAGCTGATGACGAAGTTCTTGTCGCGGATGCGGCTGGAGACCTCCCGCGCCGCGACCACCCGGACCAGCTCGGCGCTGCCCGGCGTGCGGGGCCCGGACGACGTCACGCGGCGACCTCCCCGGCCGGCTCGGCGACCGCCTCGCGGAACAGCTCGACCAGGCTCGGCTCGCGCCAGGCGAAGTGCGCGACCCGGCCGGTGCGCAGCGCCGCGGCCAGCACCGCCTGGTCGTCGGCGCCCGGCGCGAGCTGCAGCAGGGTGTCGCCGGCCAGCTCGGACTCCACCCGCACGCCGGGCAGCGCGGCCGCCCACCCCGGCGGCGCGTCCGGGACGACGACCCGCAGCAGCCGGCCGGACTCACGGCGGCGCAGCTCGGGAACCGGCCCGGCGGCCACCATCGACCCGCGGGCCAGGATGCCCACGGAGTCGCAGAGCCGCTCGACCAGGTCGAGCTGGTGGCTGGAGAAGACGACCGGGACGCCGCCGCGCACCTGCTCGAGCAACGCCTCGGCCAGCGCGTCGACGCCCACCGGGTCCAGGCCGGAGAACGGCTCGTCGAGGATGAGCACCTCGGGCCGGCTGACCAGGGCCGCGGCCAGCTGCACCCGCTGCTGGTTGCCCAACGACAGCTCCTCCACCCGGGAACGGCGGCGCTCCGCGAGGCCCAGCCGGTCGGCCCAGTGCTCCGCGGCGCGGGCGGCGGCCGCGCCGTCCAGCCCGTGCAGCCGGGCGAAGTAGGCCAGCTGCTCGCCGACCCGCATCTTCGGGTAGAGGCCGCGCTCCTCCGGCATGTACCCGATCCGGCGGCGCAGCGCCTGGTCCAGCGGCCGGCCCTGCCAGCGCACCTCGCCGGCGTCGGCGCGGACCAGCCCCATCGCGATGCGCATCGTCGTCGTCTTCCCGGCGCCGTTGGAGCCGCAGAAGCCGAACATCGAGCCCGGGGCGACCGCGAACGAGACCCCGTCGAGCACCCGGTTGGCGCCGTAGCTCTTGTGCAGACCGTCGAACTCCAGCACGCGTTCCCCCTGTCACCCTCCGTTGCCAGGCCAACGTATCGGTCGGCTGCTCTCGCGCCGGGACGCCTGGTGGGGTGTCATCGGCCCATGAGCCAGGAGAACGTGCCGGCGCAGCCGCCGACCGGGGTCGGGCTGGAGGGGCTGCGCACGGCGGCCGCCGGGTGCAGGGCGTGCGAGCTGTGGCAGGGCACCACCCAGACCGTGTTCGGCGAGGGGCCGGAGACCGCCCGCATCGTCTTCGTGGGCGAGCAGCCCGGCGACCAGGAGGACCGCAAGGGCGAGCCGTTCGTCGGCCCGGCCGGCCGGCTGCTCGACCGGGCGCTGGGTGACGCCGGCATCGACCGCCGCGACGCCTACGTCACCAACGCGGTCAAGCACTTCCGGTTCACGCAGAAGGGCAAGCGGCGGATCCACCAGACCCCCGGGCCCGAGCACCTGCGGGCCTGCCGGCCGTGGCTGGAGGCGGAGTTCGCCGTCCTGCAGCCGGAGGTGGTCGTCTGCCTGGGCGCCACGGCGGCCAAGGCGCTGATCTCGCCGTCCTTCCGGATCACCAAGGACCGCGGCCAGCTGCTCCCGTGGACCCCGCCGGGCGTGGCCCGCGCCGAGGCCGGCGACGAACGCCCCGCGGACGACGACGAGGACGCGCCGCACCAGACCTGGATGCTGGCCACCACGCACCCCTCGGCGATCCTGCGCACGCCGGACGAGGCCCGCGAGGCCGCCTACGAAGCCCTCGTCGCCGACCTCAGGGTGGTCGCGCACGCCCTGGCCTGAGGCCGCTGGCCGGGTGAGCGGTCGCGGTCGGCGACGCGCGAGGACGCGCAGTGGGCGGCAGCCGCAACTGCTCACCCGGCCCCTGCGGGCCCCCTCAGCCGAGGGCCGAGGGCTGGGCCGAGCGGGAGGCGCGGAAGAGCCAGAACGAGGGCACGACCAGCGCCACGACCACCATCGCGACGACGACCACCACACCGCCGGACACCATCGCCGCGGTGACCCCCGCGGCGCTCGCGATCGCGCCGGCCCGCAGGTCCCCCAGCCGGGGCCCGCCGGCGACGACGACGAGGAACACGCCCTGCATGCGCCCGCGCATCCCCTCCGGCGCGGCCAGCTGCAGCATCGACGAGCGCAGCACCGCGCTGACCATGTCACCGGCGCCCGCCACCGCGAGGCAGAGCACGGCCAGCCACAGCGTCGAGGCGAACCCGAAGCCGATGATCGCGATGCCCCACACGACGATCGCGACGAGGACGACCGCGCCCTGCCGGTCCACCCGCGACACCCACCCCGACGTCAGCCCCATGAGCAGCGCGCCGATGGAGATGCCGGCGAACAGCCAGCCCAGGCTGTTCGGCGAGTCGGCGTAGCGGCCCTCCGACAGCTCCGGGAAGACCGCCTGCGGCCAGGCGAAGAGCATCGCGACGACGTCGACGACGAAGGTCATCAGCAGCACCGGCTGGGTGCGCAGGAAGGTGAAGCCCTCGGCCACGCCCCGCACGGCGGCGCCCAGCCGCAGCGGCCCGGCGTCCCGTCCCGGGGGCAGCGGCGGCAACCCGCGCAGCAGCAGGACGGCGACCAGGAAGCCGAGCGCGTCGACGGCGTAGGTGACCGGCAGGCTGCCGACGGCGATGAGCAGCCCGGCCAGCAGCGGGCCCGCGATGACCCCGACCTGGCGCACCGTCATCGCCAGGGCGTTCGCCGCCGGCACGCCCTCGGCGCCGACGAGCGCGGGGATGACGGCGCTGCGGGTGGGCTGGTTGACCGCCGTGAACCCGGAGACGCAGGCGGTGAGCGCCCACAGCAGCGCCAGGTTCCCGCCGCCGGGGAGCAGCGCCTGCACCGCCAGCAGCGCGCTGGTGACCGCCGAGCCGACGCCGGTGACCAGCATCAGCCGCCGGCGGTCCATCGAGTCGGCGATCGCGCCGCCGAGCAGGCCGAAGACGATCAGCGGCACCAGGGCCACCACCGAGGTGACGCCGACCAGCAGGGAGGAGCCGGTGAGCGCGTAGACCTGGTACGGGACGGCGACCAGCGTCATCTGCTGGCCGAGCATCGTGGCCGCCACGCCCCAGAACAGCCGCCGGTAGTGCGGGTTGCGCAGCGGGGTGGTGTCGATCGCCCAGGCGCGGCGCTGCCGGGGTGGCACCGGTACCGGTTCCTCGACCGGACCGCCGCCCTCGATGGGGTCGACCGGGTACGGCGCCTGACCCGGCGGGTCCGCGGGACCGCTCACCACGTCACCCGTCCGCTCCCGCGGAACGCTCCGCTGCTCGCTCGCCGGCGCTGCTCACGCTCCCGTCCGCTCACGGGGCCAGCCGCTGGACGACCCAGCCGCCACCCTCCTCGTCGTCGCGGACGAAGCGCAGCCGGTCGTGCAGCCGGTCGGCCCCGCCCTGCCAGAACTCGACGGAGTCGGGCACCACCCGGTAGCCGCCCCAGATCCCGGGCCGCGGCAGCTTCTCGCCCGCGGTCTCGGCGTCCAGCCGGCGCAGCCGCTCGACCAGCTCCTTGCGGGAGTCGACCGTCGTCGACTGGATCGACGCGGCGGCGGCCAGCTGCGCGCCGCGGGGGCGCGGGTCCCACAGGTCGTCGCTGGCGGCGTCGCCCACCCGCTCGACCCGGCCGGTCACGCGCACCTGCCGCTGCAGCGCGTGCCAGGGGAACACCAGGGCCGCGCGCGGGTTCACCGCCAGCTGGGCGCCCTTGGTCGAGGCGTAGCTGGTGACGAAGACGAAGCCGGCCTCGTCGTAGCCCTTCAGCAGCACGATGCGCGCGTCGGGGGCGCCGTCGGCGTCCGCGGTGGCGACCACCACGGCGTTGGGCTCGGGCAGCTCGGCGGCGACGGCGTCGGCGAACCAGCGGTCGAACTGCTCGACCCAGGTGGGGGCGAGGTCGTCCTCGCGCAGGCCCCGGGTCTCGTAGTCCCTGCGCATGCGGGAGAGGTCGGGCACGGCCTCCATGCTGTCACCCGCTGTCCCCGCGAGATCCGCACAGTGGCGGTCGTCGAGCGCCCGGTGACCACCGCCGTGCAGATCCCGCGGGAGGGAGCGCCGTCCACTGCGCCCCGGGTGTCCCGGGGCCGTCGGCACGGCCTAGGGTCGCAACCGCAGTCGTGCGCCGCCTCCCGTGCGGGCACGAGTCCCGCGCGCAGAGGAGCATGCGAGATGGCCGACGACTTCGTACCCGGCCTGGAGGGCGTGATCGCCTTCGAGACGGAGATCGCCGAACCGGACAAGGACGGCGGCTCCCTCCGGTACCGGGGCGTCGACATCGAGGACCTGGTCGGCAAGGTCACCTTCGGCAACGTCTGGGCGCTGCTGGTCGACGGCAAGTTCGGTCCGGGCCTGCCGCCGGCCGAGCCCTTCCCCATCCCCGTGCACACCGGCGACGTCCGCGTCGACGTCCAGGCCGCGCTGGCCATGCTGACCCCGATCTGGGGCTACAAGCCGCTGCTGGACATCTCCGCCGAGGAGGCCCGCGAGGAGCTCGCCCGGGCGGCGGTCATGGCGCTGTCCTACGTCGCCCAGTCCGCCCGCGGCATCGGCATCCCGGCCGTCCCGCAGAAGCGCATCGACGAGGCCTCCACCATCGTGGAGCGCTTCATGGTCCGCTGGCGCGGCGAGCCCGACCCGCGCCACGTCGCCGCCGTCGACGCGTACTGGACGTCGGCCGCCGAGCACGGCATGAACGCCTCCACCTTCACCGCCCGCGTGATCGCCTCCACCGGCGCCGACGTCGCCGCCTCGCTGTCCGGCGCCATCGGCGCGATGTCCGGCCCGCTGCACGGCGGTGCTCCCTCCCGGGTGCTGCACATGCTGGACGGCGTCGAGCAGACCGGGGACGCGGAGAAGTACGTCAAGGACCTCCTCGACCGGCACGAGCGGCTCATGGGCTTCGGCCACCGGGTCTACCGCGCCGAGGACCCGCGCGCCCGGACGCTGCGCAAGGCCGCCAAGGAACTCGGCGCCCCGCGCTTCGAGGCCGCGCTGGCCCTCGAGCAGGCCGCCCTCAAGGAGCTGCGCGAGCGGCGTCCCGACCGCCCGATCGAGACCAACGTGGAGTTCTGGGCGGCGATCGTGCTGGACTTCGCCGAGGTGCCCAGCCACATGTTCACCTCGATGTTCACCTGTGCCCGCACCGCCGGCTGGTGCGCGCACATCCTCGAGCAGAAGAACACCGGCCGCCTCGTGCGCCCGTCGGCCCGCTACGTCGGCCCGGCCCCGCGCAAGCCCGAGGAGGTCGAGGGCTTCGACACCATCAAGGTCAAGCCCATCGACCAGCCGGCCTAGCCGCGGCCCCGTCCCCGGTCCCGCCCCGAGCCTGCGAAGGGTGGGAGGACGGGGTCCTTACCGAGAGGCAGTCCCCACGGATGAGCATCACCATCCCCGCCGACCTCCTGCCCTCCGACGGCCGCTTCGGCTGCGGTCCGTCGAAGGTGCGTCCCGAGGCCCTCGAGGCGCTGGCCGGCAGCGGCGCCACCCTCATGGGGACCTCCCACCGCCAGGCGCCGGTCAAGGGCCTGGTCCGCCAGGTGCGCGAGGGGCTGACCGAGCTGTTCGACCTGCCCGACGGCTACGAGGTCGTCCTCGGCAACGGCGGGACGACGGCGTTCTGGGACGCCGCGATCATCGGGCTGATCCGCGAGCGCAGCGCCCACGGCACCTACGGCGAGTTCTCCAGCAAGTTCGCCTCCGGCGTGGCCGAGGCGCCCTTCCTCGCCGACCCGGTCATCGCCAAGGCCGAGCCCGGTTCGCTGGCCCTGCCGACCGCCACCGACGGCGTCGACGTCTACGCGTGGGCGCACAACGAGACCTCGACCGGCGTCATGGCCCCGGTGCAGCGGCCGCACGGCACCGACGACGCGCTCGTGCTCATCGACGCCACCAGCGCCGCCGGCGGGCTGCCGGTCGACGTCACGCAGACCGACGTCTACTACTTCGCCCCGCAGAAGAACTTCGGTGGGGACGGCGGGCTGTGGGTGGCGCTCATGTCGCGCGACGCCCTCGACCGCATCGCCGAGATCAAGGCGTCGGGCCGCTGGGTCCCCGGCTTCCTGGACCTGTCCATCGCCGTCGACAACTCGGCCAAGGACCAGACCTACAACACCCCCGCCGTCGCCACGCTGTTCCTGCTGGCCGACCAGATCCGCTGGCTGCTGTCCCTGGGCGGGCTCTCCGGCGCCGTCGCGCGCACCCAGGACTCCTCGAACCGGCTCTACGGCTGGGCCGAGCAGTCGCAGTTCGCGACGCCGTTCGTGGCCGACCGCGACCAGCGCTCCTGGGTCGTCGGCACCGTCGACTTCGACGAGTCGGTCGACGCCGCCGAGGTGGCGAAGGTGCTGCGCGCCAACGGCGTCGTGGACGTCGAGCCCTACCGCAAGCTGGGCCGCAACCAGCTGCGGGTGGGCATGTTCCCCTCCGTCGAGCCGGACGACGTCAGCGCGCTGACCGCCTGCATCGACTTCGTCGTCGGCAAGCTGTGACCCCCCGGGTGCGGGAGCGCGCGTCCGCGCTCC